>CATMRP010000028.1 GCA_950073835.1 uncultured Alteromonadaceae bacterium | reverse complement strand
AGTGATAGCTATAAGGATAATGAGCCGGGAGAGGTGGTGATTGATATCGCTAATATCGATGCCGGCTACGGTAAAATCAGTAAAGACGGTAAACCAGAAATTCCCATACTGTCAGACATTTCCATGCGCGTCCGGCGCGGGCAAACAGTAGGTATTATTGGTGAGTCAGGTTCAGGCAAGTCGACCTTTGCCAGGGTGATTGCCGGCTTATTGCCAGCTGCCAACGGTACAATGTTACTCAATAACAAGGAGTTAACCCCAGCTATCGTGGACCGCAGCAAGGCCGAGTGCCAGCAAATTCAGATGGTATTTCAGAATGCAGATACGGCGCTGAACCCCACTCATAAAGTGGGTGATATTCTGGGTCGACCACTAACCTTTTTCCATGGTCTTAAAGGTGCTGCACGCAAGCAGCGCGTAGCAGAACTGCTGGAGCTGGTTAAATTGCCCACTGATCTGGCCGACCGCAAATGTGGTGCTTTGTCGGGCGGGCAAAAACAGCGCATTAATCTGGCCCGCGCATTAGCGGCTGAGCCCAGCGTTATTTTGTGTGATGAGGTAACCTCGGCACTCGACACAGTAGTGGCTGCAGCAATTCTTGCGTTACTGGGAGAGCTGCAAGCAAAACTCAATATTGCCATTGTGTTTATCAGCCACGACATTTCTACGGTAAAAAGTCTGTGCGACGAGATTATGGTGCTCTATAAAGGTAAAACTGTGCAGTACACGTCGGGTAAACAGTTTGCCAGTGGGCCATACGAAGCGTATACTGAGTTGCTGCTAAACAGCGTGCCAACACTGGATCCTACCTGGTTGGACTCACGCCAGTCGCGCGCCTGAAACCTCATTCATAAAGCAAGTAAAAAGGCTGGCCAGCAAACATCGCCAGCCTTTTGTTTATTTTTGCTCTGTAAAACCCGCGATTGGTGAATGCCCGGTGACTAACCAGTTTTTCAAGCGCTTAGTTGGTGTAGTTACTTACATTGTTCACTAATTAGGCTAAGCTAAATGGCAACGGCAGTATAACAATAAACAAAAAGGTACAGCTTTATGACCTTAAAAGGAATTTCGCTCACACTCATGCTGGCCATCCTGCCAGCTGTCTCTACCGCCACACAACTGCTCCGGCAGCCTGCATTGCACGGCGATACCCTGGTATTTACTTATGCTAATGATATCTGGAAAACCAGCGTCAACGGCGGCAAAGCCCAGCGGCTCACCAGCTTTCAGGGCAGTGAATCACAGCCGGTCATTTCGCCCGATGGTAACTACATCGCGTTCACCGGTGAATACGAAGGTATTCGTGATGTGTTTGTGGTGAGCATTAACGGCGGTGAGCCACAACGTCTTACCTATCATCCGGGCGCCGACGCGGCGGTGGGCTGGACTCCAGATAGTCAGCAGGTGCTATTCAGTTCGGCGCGGTTTTCGGCGCCCCGTAACTGGCAACAATTATTCACTGTTTCGATCAACGGGGGGAACCCGAGGCAGTTACCCATGCAGCGAGCATTTGATGGGGCATTCGATAACAGCGGGGAGAACCTCGTATTCCGACGAGCTGGCTTTTGGGACAGAGGCTGGCGTAATTACCGTGGCGGCCAGAATCAGGCGCTGAGGGTAATTCATATCGATAGCCTGAAAGAGTACGACCTGCCGTTTGATAACGATTTCGATGTGGATCCTGAATGGTCGTCAAACGGCGATATCTACTTTTTATCCAATCGCTCGAAGGTGACGAATGTTTTTAAATATTCGCCGCAGTCCAAGGCAGTGAGTCAGGTTACCCGACAGGATAAGTATGATGTTATGGGCTTTGCGGTGGACGGTAACCGGGTTGTGTATGAGCACCTTGGCGACCTGTACCTGAAAAACGGTAATGCTGCAGCCAGCAAGATAAATATCGAAGTGGCCGCCGACTTCTACTGGGCCCGTACCGGTTATGTTGACGCACATAAACAGGTCACTGGCTTTGATGTATCGCCTACCGGTCAGCGTGCGCTGTTCACGGCCCGCGGGGATGTCTATTCCGTGCCGGTAGAGCATGGTTCGCCACGGCCCCTGACCGACACCTCAGGCGCTCGCGAGCATGCCGCGGCCTGGTCACCGGACGGGCAGTTTATCGCGTGGTTCAGCGATCGATCCGGCGAGTATGAACTTATCATTGCCGATCAGTATGGCAAAGAACAAACGGTAATCACGCTGTCGGGGCGCGGCTTTTACGATGAGCTGCGCTGGTCGCCCGACAGCAAACGACTGTTATTTACTGACTCTTCCCAGCAGCTATGGGTTGCTAACCGGGAAAACCAGACCACCAGGGTTATCGATACCAATAAACGGGTGCACCCTGAATGGCAGATGATGGCCAGCTGGTCTCCCGACAGTCAGTACATTGCCTACACCAAACAGGGCGTAAATTTTTTCCGCGAGCTGCACCTGTATTCGGTGATGGAGCGTAATACCTTTCAGCTGACCGACGGCATGGTCGAAGTGACCTGGCCTACCTTTAGTGATAACAGCGAAGTGTTGTACTTCCTTGGCAGCGTGGATTACGGTCCTAAAGCACCCTGGCTCGATATGTCATCTATCAGTTTTACGCCCAGCTACCAGTTGTACTATGCGTTACTTAACGCAGAAGACATGCCACTGTTTCCGGAGCGTTCCGATGAAGAGCCAGCGTCTGTAAGTGAAGAGGATGAAGCCGGTGATGACGAAGCAGGTAATGGCAAACCGACTGGCGAATCACAAACCAAAGTGCAGGTGGCGGCTTTTTCTGAACGCATCATGCCGGTGAGTGCCAAGTCGGGTCAGTTTAGTCATTTAACCGGTGGTAAAGAGGGCAACTTATATTTTCTCAGTCAGTATGCAGACGATACCGGTGACAAAAAAAGCAGCCTGATGACCTTTAATGCCTCTGAGCGTGAAATGAAAAAGCTGGCCGATAAAATCAGCGATTTTAAACTCACCGCCGACGGTAAATCCCTGTTGGTTAAAAGTGGCTCTTCCTATCGCCTGATCAGTGCCGCACAGGGCTCTGGTAAAGACGATAAAGCCATTAAGCTGGCACTATCCAAACGGGTGGATTATACCGAAGAGTGGCAGCAGATTTTCCGCGAGGCCTGGCGTTATCAGCGCGATTACCTGTATGTAGATAACTTCCACGGCGCCGACTGGGATGAAATCTATGAAGTGTATCAGCCGCTGGTTGCTTCAGTGAGTCATCCGCTGGATCTCACTTATTTACTCGATACCCTGGGCGGTGAAGTGTCGATTGGACATTCCTATACCGGCGCCGGAGAGAAACCTGAAACGGGTAAATCACACGTTGGCTTGCTGGGGATAGATTTCGAGCTTGATAGCCGTGGGATAAAGCTTACCCGGGTGTACACCGGTGAGAGTTTTGTTGCCGGTGCAAACCTGATGGCGCCGTTGGGACCTTATTCGCACCTTATCGAAAAGGGCAGTTACCTGCTGGCCCTTAACGGTAAACCACTAACCACTAAAGAGAACGTTTATGCCCAGTTCGAAGGTACCCTTGGCCAGACGGTAACGGTAACCATCGGTGAGCCAGGCAAAAATGACAACCAACAGGACTTTCTGGTAAAAACCATTGGTAACGAAAATGAACTGCGCAAGCAGCATTGGGTAGAACAGAACCGCCGGTATGTGGAAGAAAAATCCAACGGTAAGCTCGCTTACGTATGGGTGCCAGACACCGCGGAAGGAGGCTATCACAGCTTTAACCGTTATTATTACCCCCAGGCCAACAAGCCGGGCGTGATCATCGATGAACGCTTTAATCATGGTGGTTTTATCGCTGATTACATCATTAATGTGTTGCGCCGGGAGCTTAATGGCTTCTTCAACAATCCCTACGCGCCGGCTGAACCTTTGACCAGCCCGGCAGCAGGTACCTGGGGCAGCAAGGTGATGCTGATTAACGAAGTGTCGGGCTCCGGCGGAGATATGTTGCCTTACATGTTTAACTACTATGGCCTTGGTAAGCTGGTGGGCAAACGCACCTGGGGTGGCCTGGTGGGCATCTGGGGCGTACCGGCCTTTATTGACGGTGGCAGCATGACTGCGCCTCGGTCGGGCTTTTACGATGTGAATGGTGAGTGGCAGGTTGAGAATTACGGTGTGGCACCGGATATCAATGTGGAGCAATGGACCAGCAAAACGGCTAAAGGCGAGGATCCACAACTGGATAAAGCCATTGAAGTAGGACTGGCCGGTTTGAATGGCTATCAGTCACCCATCAAACCAATGCCCAAAGCACCGGTTCGGGTACCTGTACCAGATTAGTCTCTGCATCGGTACCGTTAAATTGGAAGCCCGCTAAATACGGGCTTTTTTATGCTTTAGGCAAGGGGTTAATCTCTACTGTAATATGGTCGCAAGGCAGGTGATGACGGACTTTGTGTTTGATGTCATCAGGTGTCAGCGTGGCAGCGGTGGCCACGCTGACAATTGCCGCATGATGCTTGCCGGATAGCTGCCAGTAGTGAAAATCGGTTACCACTGATACACCGTCCTCCTCAATCAGGCGAGCGACTTTTGCAGTTTGATGCGGTTTGGCAGCTTTATCTAACAACATACTGCTGCTATGTGTCATCAGGCCCCAGGCCCATTTGCCGATGACCGCTGCGCCCACAATACCCATCACCGCATCGGCCCACAGCCAGCCATAAAATTTACCCAGTATCAGCGCAATGATGGCCAGTAAGGAGGTCAGGGTATCGGCGAGCACGTGAAAATATGCGGCTTTTAGGTTGTGATCGTGATGCGCATGATTATGCTCATGGTGGTCGTGGTCGTGGTCGTGGTCGTGGTCGTGGTCGTGGTCGTGGTCGTGGTCGTGGTCGTGATGCCCGTGACCATGGGAATGATCGTGGCCATGATGATGGTGATGATCGTCGTGCAGTAAAAATACCGAGGCAACATTCACCACAAAGCCAACGATGGCCACCACGATTGCTTCATTAAAACTGATTGCCTGGGGCAGAAACAGCCGCTCGGTTGACTCAATCAGCATAAACAACGAAACGGTTGCCAGGGCCACCGCACTGGCAAAGCCTCCCAGTGCATTGACCTTACCGGTACCGAAAGAATAGTCGCTGCTATGACGATGCTTTCGGGAATACCAGTAAACAAACATGGATACCGCAAAGGCTGCTGAATGGGTAAACATATGCCAGCCATCTGCGAGCAGGGCCATTGAGCCAAACCAGCTGCCCGCTACGATTTCCACCACCATGGTGACGGTGGTGAGTAAGAACACCAGGTTCACCTTGCGCTCTGACTCGCTGCTATCCACATAAAAGTTGTGTGAATGAGACCACTTTTCAGCAATATTTTTAGTCATAAAAGGCCATCTGTTTAGTTTATTGATATACTATACCCCAGTATACCATTAAACGTGAAAGTTGGCAGAGCAGACTATGGCGCATATTCATAAAAATCAGCAGGCATTACTTACCCGCGTAAAGAAAATTCGTGGCCAGTTAAATGCCGTAGAAAAGTCAATGAACGATGGCAATGAGTGTCTGGCCATCCTGCAGCAGGTCACCGCAATCAAGGGCGCCGTGAACGGACTGATGACCACGATTCTGGAAGATCACATCCGCGAACATGTGGGCAAGCCAGGGCTTAGCGACACAGAACGTACAGAAGAAGTAGAGGCGCTGAATAAAATTCTTAAGTCCTACCTCAAGTAGCATTACCAGGTTTTATTAGTGTTAGTTTATTGGTATTGCGGCTAGACCCGCCGATTCGCTGCACCGGGAAGAACTGACTGTGCAATCAAAGTCACTCATTAGTCATTGCGCTAGCCTGTAGGTTTGTCTAGTATTTGTACAGCGCTGTCGTTTAAGTGCAAAAACGAACAGCGTTCCTCCTATGGTATACATACCGTTAGTGGTTTCACTGCCTGTGGTATCAGAAACCCTGTTTGTTCCTTTATAATAAATCAGGGATCCGACCATGCGTTTTATTATCCACCGAGCGTTACTATGTTTGTGTCTGGTAAGTTATTCTGGCTTTGCTCAGGAAGAACCAGAAGAAAAACCACCCATCCCAGAAGCGAAAACGTCCGTCACCAGCCACAGCATCAAAATTAACGGTAAAAAACTCAGTTATACCGCCACCGCGGGTACCATGCTGATGAAAAACGCTAAGCAGGAGCCTATAGCACTGTTTGGTTATACGGCGTATGTAAAAGAGGATACCAGCCTGCGCAAGCGGCCAGTTCTGTTTGCTTATAACGGAGGGCCTGGCTCAGCGTCGCTGTGGTTACATATGGGGATCCTCGGCCCTAAACGAGCTGTGGTTAAAGACGTTGAGTTTGCCAATAATGGGCCGTATGGCTATGTGGTTAACGAATTCACTATTCTGGATAAAGCCGATATCGTGATGATTGATCCGGTTGGCACCGGTTTCTCGCGCCCGGTAGGCGAAGGCAAAGGCGAGGACTTTTGGGGTACCGACCAGGATATTCGTTCGGTGTCTGCATTTATCAAGCAGTATATTACTGAGAATAACCGCTGGCAGTCGCCCAAATTTATTCTGGGAGAAAGCTATGGCGGCATGCGCACCGCGGGGGTAGCTAAGGCGCTTACTAATGAAATGATTAGTCTGAATGGCATTATGTTGGTGTCGCCGTTTTTGCAGTTTGTGAATGGTTTTGATTTTGGTCAGACCGACCTGCCCCATGTATTATTTTTACCTACCTTCGCCGCCACCGGCTGGTATCACAATGCCATTGACAACAAACCACCCACATTAGCGGAGCATCTGAAAACGGCAGAAGCCTTCGCCGTGGACGAATATGCCCCGGCCTTACTGAAAGGCGTACGACTATCGGCAGACAAGAAAAAGGCGCTGGCCGATAAACTTGCCGCTTTAACCGGCCTGGAGGCGCAATACTGGCTGGAAGCAGATCTGCGGGTAAACCATCAGGTGTTTACCAAGGAAGTGCTTAGTGAAAGCGCACAAACTGTTGGTCGAATAGATTCCCGCTTTAAGGGAGACACCTTGTCGGTGCATTCTGAGTCGATGAGTTATGATCCGATGACCACCGCGATAGGCCCACCATTACTGGCGGCTTTTATGGACTATTACCGCACCGAACTAAAATCTGAGCAGGAAGTGGATTACAAGGTCTTTGGTGATGTGTTCGGCAATTGGGACTGGGGCCATGTGCAGCCAAATGTCGGCTTTAAAATGCCCTTCCCCGACACTCTGATAGATTTATCCTACGCGATGATACAGAACCCTAAAATGAAAGTGCTGTTCCAGCAGGGTTACTATGATTTGGCGACCCCGCACTTCACTACCCAGTACATGATCGACCACCTTAAAATACCGCCAACATTGCGCAGTAATATCTCTACCGCCTACTATGAGGCGGGGCATATGATGTATGTGCATGAACCTTCGATGGCGCAGTTTAAAGCGGACCTGGCTACCTTTATTGATGCCAGTTTACCCAACTAAAGTACTGCTTAAAAACGTGGCCGGCGCGATAATGCAGCCGACCACATACGGAGGAACACAGTTCAGGGCGCGTTAAATAGCGCCTACTTTTACCTTTGAGCCATCCAGCAATCGGGACAGACGGTAAGGGTGGGTATCAATTTGTGATTGTCTGCCGGTTACCAGATCGGCGGCAATATGTGCCAGGCCAGGTCCCAGACCAAAGCCGTGAGCAGAACTGCCTGCCGCCAGGAAGAAACCTTCCACACTGTCGATTTCTGAAATAACCGGAATCGCATCAGGCGTGCAGTCTACAAAGCTGCCCCAGCTTTCGCCGATTTCCATTCCCTCCAGCGCCGGAAACAATGCCTTAACCGTTGCCAGGGTTTTTCTGAGGTTACTCTTTACCGGTGCCGGGTCCAGAATGCGGATTTGCTCAAACGGCGAAATGCCATCATTGGTCCAGCTATTCAGGGCTTCAGGGCCTTTAAAGAAAGAACTGCTAACGCCAAACTGCACGGCTTTAATACGTTGCATAAACATCGGCATAAACTCTTTGGCATAGCGAATACCCTGCGGTGTAAATTCGAGTCGGGCAGTACCGCTAATGGCAACCGTATAGGTGCCATCCAGGCGACGTGTAAGGGCAACCCCGTTAGTATAGACGGCATCACCAATACTCTTGATTGGCTTGGTCCGAAACGCGGTTTGACGCACGCTGGCCTGCGGAAAACTAATACCATGATGACGGCAGAAGGCTGACGCCCAGGCACCAGCGGCACACAGTACCCGGTTGGTTTTGATGGTACCCTGCTCAGTGATCACACCTTCAACCTTACCATTGGTAATATCCAGCCCTCGTGCTGCGCAGTTCTGATGAATGGTTGCGCCCAGCGCACGGGCACCTTCGGCTATCATCGGTGCAGCAATGGCGGGTTCGCCCTTACCGTCGTCAATAGAGTGGACGCCGCCGATCCAGGTGCGACCACGGGCCGGGATCATTTCGTTGGCCTCTTTGGCATTGAGCATAACGGTTTTAACGCCATACTGTTTAGCCAGATCACGCCACGAATCCCATTGTGCTAATTGCTTGGGGTCGTCGGTGGCATAGCGTAAACCGCAGCGTCTGAAGCCCAGGTCGAAGCCGATGTCCTTAGACATCTCATCCCACAGGCGCATTGATAGCCCAGAAGTAGGTAACTCACGTTCATCGCGGTTCTGCTGGCGACACCAGCCCCAGTTTCGACTGGATTGCTCACAGCCAACCTGGCCTTTTTCTACCAGCGCAACCTTATAGCCCTGTTTGGATAAAAAATAGGTGGACGCCGCGCCAATGATACCGCCGCCAATCACGACGATATCGGCTTCTGCGGGAATTTTCTCATCGCTGGGAATGTGTTTCAGTTGTGGTGACATGTATTTACTACCTGCTAGGAAAATTATGCTTCAATGTCGTAGCCAACAATGGCTTTGGTTTCAAGGTACTCTTCCAGCCCTTCAATGCCATACTCCCGGCCGCTTCCTGATTGCTTATAACCGCCAAAAGGGGCTTGTGGATCCCAGGTTGGATAGTTTATCAGTACCTGACCGCTGCGAATTTGACGGGCCACCGTTCTGGCCGCCTCCAGGTTGGTAGACTGCACGTGAGCACCAAGACCATAAACCGTATCGTTGGCTATCTCCACTGCATGCTCAACGCTATCGTAGGGGATAAGACATAATACCGGCCCAAAGATTTCTTCCTGGGCAATGGCCATGTCTGTTGTGACATTACTAAAGATAGTAGGTTGGGCGTAAAAGCCCCTGTCGAAGCCCTCGGGACGGCCAACGCCTCCTGCAATACAGCGGGCACCTTCATCAATACCCCGCTGGATCATGGATTGTACGCGTTCAAATTGGGCCCGATTGGCCAGCGGACCATGGGTAGCCAGTTCGTTATCGGCATGGCCAATGACAATGGCGTCGAGTGCTGAAGTAGCCAGTTTTTCCACGTCTGCCAGACGTTCCCGGGGCACCAGCATACGGGTAGGTGCACTGCACGACTGGCCATTATTGCGCATGCCAGCGAGCACGCCAGGGCCTACTGCATTAGGAAAATCGGCATCGGGAAGCAAAATATTGGGTGATTTGCCGCCTAACTCCTGAGCAACGCGTTTAACCGTTGGTGCCGCTGCCTGGGCAACGAGCACACCCGCACGGGTTGAACCAGTAATCGATATCATATCCACGTCGGGATGGCTGGCCAGCGGCTCACCGACTTCTGCACCATTGCCGTTAACCAAATTGAAAACGCCGGCAGGAATGCCCGCATCATGCATAATTTCGGCAAATGCCAGGGCACTGAGAGGAGATAACTCACTGGGCTTTAATACTACAGAACAACCTGCGGCAACAGCAGGGCCGACCTTGGCGGTAATTTGGTAAAGCGGCCAGTTCCATGGCGTAATCAGGCCGGCAACGCCAATAGGCTCCCGGGTGATAGCAGTGGTGCCACGCATTTTGGTGAACTCATAGCTGGCCAGGTTTTCCCGGGCAACACGGATGTGCGCAGCAGCCAGAGGCACCTGAGTGGACAGCGCGTAGCTAAGCGTTGCGCCCATTTCAAGAGACATCAGGTTGGCCAGCTTGTCGGCACGCTCATCAATTAATTCCAGTACTTTATCCAGCACCGCAAGACGTTCTTCGACCGGTGTGGCGGCCCATAACGGGAAAGCTTTTTTGGCGGCTGCCACGGCAGCGTTCAGGTCCTGCTTGCCGCCCAGGCCGATGGTCGCGGCCGGCGCTTCGGTTGCCGGGTTGATAACATCAAACGGCTTATCCTGTGATAAGGCAACCCACTCGCCATTGATATACGCCTGAGCAAGCCGGCGGGTATCAAGCAACTGTTCCACGGGTTGTATTGTCATGAGATATTTCCTGTTAAAACTGATTACTGCAAACAGTCCCTGAACGAATGCTTTGTTCACGGCAGATTCTGCTGCAAAGTATGGGAATGAATATGAATCCAGTATAGGGGGGATGATGCAGCATGGGTTGCCGCTTTGACATCCTCAACAGCAAATTATATTAAAAAGTCAGGCCTAAACAGATCGAAAAATGTGTGCCGGGCACGCTAAAATGACATCCTAAGGTTCATTAGCACAGGCAGTACGCTACGGGAGAAGGACTATGGCAAATTCACATGAGCATGATGTAGAGGACTTACTGGAAGAGTTAATTGCCTTCAGGCGTGATATCCACGCTCATCCTGAACTCGCCTTTAAAGAAGTCGATACGGCGAATAAAGTGGCGCAGAGTCTGCGAGACATTGGCCTTGAGGTAACCACCGGCATTGGTAAAACCGGCGTGGTGGGTACCCTTAAAGTAGGTAACTCCACCCGCACTATCGGTTTGCGAGCCGATATGGATGCCCTACCGATTGTTGAGCAAACCGGCCTGCCCTATGCCAGTTGCCATCACGGTGTTTTTCATGGCTGTGGGCACGACGGCCATACCACCATGTTGCTTGGGGCTGCCCGCCAGCTTGCGCGCAGCAAACAATTCGACGGCACAGTACACTTTATCTTTCAGCCCGCTGAAGAAGGTGAGGCCGGTGCCAAAGCCATGATCGAAGATGGTTTGTTTGAGCGATTCCCTTGCGACCGTGTGTATGCATTCCATAACTGGCCGGACTTACCGGCTGGCACCATTGCTACCCGCCCTGGTCCTATCATGGCGGCAGCAGATAAATTCTCTATCCAGGTAAAGGGTAAAGGCGGTCATGCTGCCGTGCCCCATCAAACCCCGGATGCCATACTGGCGGCCAGTGAACTGGTTAGTCAGCTCAATACTATTGTATCCCGGCGCATTGCGCCGACGTCTACTGCGGTATTGTCGGTTACACAGATAAGCGGCGGTAGCTCACACAATGTATTGCCAGGGTGCGTGGAACTTACCGGCACGGTGAGAACGTTTGACCCGCTGGTTCAGGATCAAATTGAAGTGGCTATCCGCCAGGTTATTGAAGGGGTAGGCATAGCAAGCGGGACCCAAATCAGTATTGATTATAACCGTTACTATCCGGCCACTATCAATGCCGAAGCGGCTGCAAAGCATGCTTTGACTGTGGCTGCAACGGTAGGTAATGCGGTTGAGGCGCCACAGCCCGCATTTACCTCTGAAGACTTTGCCTTTATGTTACAGGCCTGCGAAGGTGCTTACATCTGGCTCGGGCAGGGCAAGGGGGGGGAGCATATTCCACTGCATCACCCGGAATTTGATTTTAATGATGAAATCATCGCCACAGGCGTTAAACTCCACACCGCGCTGGTGGAGGATTTTCTGCCGCAACAAGGTAAGTGAATTGACAGATTTGACCTGCCTGAGAAGAGTAAACAGCAAAATCTGTTGTCCACAGCCGGTAAAATTAATGCCATTGAACACAAACTGCAATACAGGCCTAATCCGCTAATGACTAACACTGCTTTTACCGTTCGCGAGATGCGCGAATCCGACCTGCCAGCCTGCCTTGAATTTACTCAGCAAGTAAAGTGGCCGCATCGGATGGGAGACTGGCAACTGCATTTTTCCCAGGGCAATGGCAGCATTATCGAAAATGCCGGGGGCGATATCGTTGGTTGTATCCTGTGGTGGGACTATGGTGCCGATTATGCCACGGTAGGATTAGTGGTGGTGCCAGCTCACATGCAGGGTAATGGCCTGGGGCGCAAACTGATGGATACCGTGATGAGCCAGACCGGTGAGCGTAGCTTGCAACTGGTCGCTACGGTGGCCGGAAAACGTCTTTATCAACAATGTGGCTTTACCGAAGCCGCACTCATTTATCAGGTGCAGGGGCAGTTGGCGGGGGAAGTCGAGCCGCTGTCATCAGATGCCGGGATCAAACCGCTTGATTCCAGCAATCTGGCAGATATCATAGCGATGGATACCGCTGCGTACGGATGCAGCCGGGCGTCGTTACTCACGGCCGTAGCGCAGCAAGGTAAAGGACTGGTGGCTTATCGGGACGGCAAAGCTGTTGGTTTTGCGATGTTGCGTACCAGCGGTCACGGTCAGACTTTGGGGCCGGTACTGGCTGATGATGACGACACCGCGAAAGCTTTGATCAGCCAGTTGCTGGCCAGTGAGACTGGCTTTATTCGGTTCGATTTAACTGAGCGAGCCAAAGGTATTCAGCCGTGGCTGGAGTCACTGGGGCTGGCTCAGGTTGATGAAGTCAGTCTGATGGTGAAAGGTGAGTTTTTACCCGCCAGGGCCAGCGGACCGCACATTTACAGTCTGGTTTCCCAGGCATTTGGATAACAGGCAAGGATACTGATGAGTAACTGGGTTAATTCTCTCGTTCTGGTACTGCTGCTCTCGGTGAGCACGCAGGCATTGAGCGTGGTATTTGACTCCCATGCTGCTCATCAGGAAAGTACTTCTCATCTGTCAGAACCGTCCCATGAAGCCCCGCATTCTGAGCAGGCTATCGCTCAGGATAAAAATAGCGACAGCAGCGGACTGGATTGTCAGCACTGTTGTCATTGCCATGGGGCACAACACATTTTTCTTCCCTTATTAATTAAAGCACTGCCGGTCGATGGCCATTATGCGGTGCGACACAACCTTAACCAGCCTCCCGCCACGGGCTTCTGGCGTAATTTGCTGCGCCCGCCCATCGCTTAACAAAGAAAGTTGACAGCGCCCCGGTTGTTAGTAACCGGATGATTTACTTTGTTAAGAGATAAACCTATGAAACTGCAATTATGCGGTGCGGTGTTAGTGACCGCACTGAGCTTTCCGGTTCTGGCCGGTGAGCAACCCTGGGCCAACTGGCTGATGAACACGGTGGAGCGCCACCCTATCATGCAGGCTTATCAATACGAAACCAGTGCCGCGAAATACCAGGCACAAGCCCTGAATAAACCTGTTTATAATCCATCCCTGGATACCTCTGTAGAAAGAGAAGGCAGCGAAACCAATTTTCAAATCGGCCTTTCTGCAGATATTGACTGGTGGAATGTAAGAGAGGCTCAGTCGGAGGTTGGCAGGCTGCAGGCTGAGCAGCGTGCATTAGCGGTGCAGATAGCCACTAATGATCTGCTGGCGCAAATCCTCAATGCTCAGATTGATGTCCAGTTGGGACAACAGGGATATGAGCTGGCTCGATTACAGGTAGAGCAGGATCTGCGGCTACTCAGTTTAACCGAGCAACAACTTGCCGCAGGCGAAGTTAACCGCACCGAACTGGCCATGGCAAAGTCGGTAGTGGCGCAAGGCATGGTCGCAGAAAACGAGCGCCTCAGTGCGTGGTTAAACGCACAAAAAACGTTGCGCACACTGGCTGGTGAGCAGGCTGCGGATGTGCCTGTTAACCAGGCATTTTTTCAGGCGCAACCACAGGTACCTGCGCCGCAGCAATTACTCGCCTTGCCTGCTGTAAAACAGGCTCGGCTAGCGTGGCTGGCCGCAACCGCCAGCGCAGAGCAACAACAAACCGCCAATAAGCCGGTACCCAATGTGGGATTTGGCGTTGGTCGTCAGGCCGGGGAATCGCTGTTTTCTGTCAACGTCTCGGTGCCTGTTCAGTTTCGCAATGACTTCAGCGAGGTCGCCCTGGCTGCCAGAGAACTGGCGCTGGCCAGCGAAGAGCGCCTGCACGCGCAAATGCGCGATACCCGCGAAGCGGTGCGTAACCTGGCCGAACAACTACAGCAAACCCGTTTGCGTTTTGAGCAATGGCAGGCATTGCACGATAACGAAATGACAGAGCAGGTTGAAGTACTTCAGCAACGTTATGCGCAGGGCGACCTTAGTCTTGCTGACTATCAATGGCAGGTGCAGCAACTTCGGGATGGCATGCAGGCTGGCCTGACGCTGCAACAAAACTACCAGCAAACTTACGTTGCTTATCTGCATATCACCGCCGCTCTGACGGATGTGGTTTCCTCTTTAATTTCCCGGGAGTAGTAATATGTCACATTTACACAATTATCTGGCGGTGCTGAGTATCACTGCCCTTCTTTACACGCAAGTTGCGTCAGCCCAGGAGCATGATCATGCCCATGAGGCAGAACACGAAACCGAAGCTCACGTTGAAGAAAAGGCCCATGGTCACGACGGTGAACACGGCCACGACGAGCACGGTGAAACCACTACGGTGAGCCTCAGTGACGGGCAGCGGCAGACGGCCGATATTCACCTGGCGACGCTGCAACCCATGACGCTCAGCGAACAGGTTTATGCGCCGGGCGAAATCAGGGTAAATGGCTATCGCAGCTATATTGTGTCGCCCCGGGTCAGTTCTGTGGTGACTGCGCGCCATGCCGGGCTGGGTGAAAAAGTGACGGCAGATCAGCCACTGGTCACTTTGTTCAGTGAAGAGATGATCACTGCGCAGAGTCAGCTCCAGCAGGCGTATGTGGAATGGCAGCGGGTCAGTAAACTTGGGCAGAGTGCGGTGGGTGAAAAGCGCTTTGTCAGTGCCCGAACCGAATACAACGCAGCGAATCGACGCTTACAGGCGTTGGGCTTGTCTGCTGCTACCATTGCCCAAATAGAGCAAAACAGTAATTACCCGCTGGGCGAATATACGTTAACGGCACAAACGCCAGGGCTTATCATGACCGATGAATTCAATCAGGGCCAACGTATTGAGCCTGGCCAGCCATTGATGCTACTGTCTGATGAGGCGCATTTATGGGTCGAAGCCCGCTTGTCGGCCCAGAATGACCTGCATTTACAACCGGGCGATCAGGCCAGTGTCGTGGTCGGCGATATCGCTGCAATTGGCACGGTTATCCAGGAATCGCACACAATCGATCCGGTGAGCCGGACGCGTACGGTACGTCTTGAACTGGATAACCAGGACCATCGTTTTCACTCCGGCATGTTTGTTGATATTTATTTCAATGGCCCGCAAACCGACGCCATCCTGGCGGTGCCTCAGTCGGCGCTGATGCGTGATGCTGACGGCGATTGGCAAATCTTTATTGCTGATGACGACGGTGATTTGATCCCACAAGTAGTGACACTCGGGCCGCAGTACGGCGACTGGCAGGCCATTAGCGGTATTCAGCCAGGCCAGACCTATGTGAGCCGTGGGGCCTTTTTTGTTGCGTCGGAAATCGCCAAAGGCGGTTTTGATCCACATAACCATTAACAGGGGCTTATGATGTTTGCATGGTTAATAAGCCGCGCGGTGAAGCTGCGCTTTGTATTGTTACTGGTGCTTGTGGGCTTGTGTGTGATGGCTGCAATGATGATCCCGCGCCTCAATCTTGATGCCTTTCCCGATGTTACCAATATTCAGGTGGCGATTAATACCGAAGCGCCCGGGCTGGCAGCCGAAGAGGTTGAGCAGCTGATTACCTATCCCATTGAAGCGGTAATGTATGCGCTGCCCGATGTTGAGGAGGTGCGTTCGATCTCCAAAACCGGGTTATCCGGCATTACCGTGGTGTTTAAGGAAGGTACGGATATTTATTTTGCCCGGCAACTGGTATTTGAACGGTTGCAGATAGCCGCCGGGATGATCCCGGAAGGGGTTGGGGTGCCTGCTATCGGGCCCAACACCTCGGGTCTTGGCCAGGTGTACCAATATCTGTTGATTGCCGACCCGGACTCAGGTTTCGACAGCATGGCGTTACGCAGTCTCAATGATTACCTCATTAAGCTGATGTTAATGCCGGTTGATGGCATTACTGATGTGCTGTCGTTTGGCGGTTATGTGCGCCAGTATCAGGTAAATCTGTATCCCAATCGTTTGCTGTCTTATAACCTGACCCAGCAGGACGTGGTGGATGCTTTATCACGCAATAACAACAATGCCGGTGGCTGGTACATGCAGCGTGGGCCTGAACAACTGGTGATCCGCGGTACTGGCTGGCTGTCCTCAGATCAGCAAGCGCTAGAGGAACTAAAACAAATACCGTTGAAAACCGCCGGGTCGGCCATTGTGACTGTGGGTGACGTGGCTCAGATACGGATCGGTAGCGAGATACGCCAGGGGGCGGTCACTATGACAGTGAAGCACCCCGATGGCAGCATCAGCAATCGCGGCGAGGTGGTTTCCGGCGTGGTGTTAAAACGCATGGGGGCTAACACCAATGCTACTATCGAAGGCATTAATGCCCGGCTGGATTTAATTACTAAAGCACTGCCCGAGGGAGTTCACTTTGAACCCTATTACGACCAGGCGGATCTGATTAAACAGGCGGTAGATACGGTAGTAAAAGCCCTGTTGCTGGCCTTTATGTTCATTGTCATTGTGCTGGCATTGTTTCTGTTAAGCGTGAGGGCAACGGTCCTGGTGTTGCTGTCTATCCCGGTTTCCATCGGATTGGCGCTGGCCATGCTCAGCATGTTGGGGATATCTGCCAATCTGATGTCTCTGGGCGGAATGGCAGTAGCCATTGGCATGCTGGTGGATGGTTCGGTGGTAGTAGTGGAGAATATTTACCAAAAATTACCAAAAAACAGTACTGAAACCCATAAAATACCCAACTTAGTGGTGACTGCGGCCCAGGAAGTGGCAAAACCTGTCTTTTTTGCGACGCTGATTATTCTGGTGGTATTTACCCCGCTGTTCAGTTTTGAGGGGGTCGAAGCCAAGCTGTTTCAGCCAATGGCCATCGCCATTATGCTGGCCCTCATTTGCGCCGTGCTGGTGGCGTTGATATTTGTGCCGGTACTGGCCACCTTTTTACTGAGCGCACGGCCGGTTAAGCAGCGCAATAACCCTCTTCTTAGTGTACTGGAGCGCAGTTATGCGAGACTGCTCAAGGTTACTATGGGGCAGCGAAAATGGGTTTCTGGCAGTTCATTGGTGCTGATATTGATTGCCGGCGTGCTGCTCCCGCGGCTGGGCACTGAGTTTGCGCCGGAGCTGGAAGAGGGAACCATTAACCTGCGGGTGACCCTGGCACCTTCAGCCAGTCTGGAAACGGCGCTAAGCGTGGCTCCGAAGCTGGAAAGTATGTTACTGGAATTTCCTGAAGTGACCTATGCGGTGAGTAAAATTGGCCGCGCCGAGATTGGCGGCGACCCGGAACCGGTAAACAATATAGAAATCTATATGGGCCTGCGCCCGGTCAGTGAGTGGCAAACCGCGACCAACCGCGTGGCACTGCAGGAAGCCATGGCCCATAAACTGGAGGCGCATCCGGGATTACTGTTTAACTTCTCGCAGCCTATTGCTACCCGCGTAGATGAACTGCTTTCCGGTGTTAAAGCGGAGCTGGCGATTAAACTATTCGGGCCCGAACTTGATGTACTGGCTGAGTATGGCCAGCAGATTGCTGAAGTAGTCGGCGGCATTGAGGGCGCTCAGGACGTAGCGATGGAGCAAATAAGCGGCGAAGCTCAGCTAGTCGTGCGGCCGGTGCGTAAGCAGCTTAGTCGTTATGGCCTGGACGTCGCGGATGTGATGAATCTGGTCCAACAGGGGCTTGGCGGCGCTTCAGCCGGGCAAATTATTAACGGTAATGAGCGGTACGATATCGTGGTACGTTATGCCGAGGCTTTTCGGGATGATATCGCTGCCATCAAAGAACTGCGCTTGCTAACTGCTCAGGGGGCCTGGATCCGCTTGCAGGATGTCGCGTCTGTGGCTATTGAGTCTGGGCCGCCTCAAATCCGCCGGGATGATGTGCAGCGCCGGGTAGTCATTCAGGCTAATGTGGATGGTCGTGATATGGGCAGCGTGGTTGCCGATATTCAGACCGCCATAGAAGCTGACGTTGCTCTGCCTGGCGGTTATGCCGTGGAGATTGGTGGGCAGTTTGAGAATCAGCAACGCGCCATGCAGCGCTTAATGCTGGTAGTTCCAATATCTCTGTTGCTAATTGCTTTGCTGTTATATTTTGCGTTTACCGATATTCGCCTGGTTGCGTTAATTATGGTGAATATTCCGTTAGCCGCTATTGGCGGGGTGTTTTCTTTGTATGTGAGTGGTCACTATTTATCTGTGCCAAGTTCAGTAGGTTTTATCACTTTGTTTGGTGTGGCTGTATTGAATGGTGTAGTGATGGTGGAAAGCATCAATCAGCGGCGTGTACAGAGCACGGACCTGGCTGCTGCCATCTTCGATGGTGCCTGTTCACGACTTCGGCCGGTATTAATGACTGCGCTAACATCGGCGCTGGGGCTCATTCCTATGTTGTTATCTGACGGGCTGGGTGCAGAAATCCAAAAGCCATTGGCGGCGGTGATAGTTGGTGGGCTTATCAGTTCTACCTTGCTCACGCTGGTGGTTATTCCGTCACTCTACAGCAGCTTTATCAAACCAAAAGCAGCGGCGTAATTATCCGCTGATTTTGCTATACAAAACCCAACAATTATGCCCCGCAGCAAATCGCTTTCAGAGTAAGCTGCCGGGGCATCAATCGTATACTAGACCCTCATGCTTTCATGTGTTCCCAGGGACGGGGTTCCCAAATTATTTACATTTGTATTAACCGGAGTTTAGATGAGCTTATTGCAAACCGTTGTTCAGCATCCTTCAGAAGCCCCCGCTACCAGCTACGCCGACCCGAAAATTTTATTAGAGGGTAATCCGTTACTGGAAAAGTGGGCGCATGTGGCGTCGGGCAACGACAAGATTAAAGTGGGTGTAATGACCTGCGAACCCAGTGTTAACCGCTCGGTGAAAAAAGGCTTCTTTGAATTTTGCTATCTTATTGAGGGGCTGATTGAACTCACAGAAGATGGTGGGGAGACAGTTACTTATAAAGCCGGTGATACCTTTTTATTGCAGGAAGGGTTTGCCGGGACTTGGCGGACCATAGAAAAATACAAAAAAGTTTATGTGTGTGTTTACGACTAAGCGTTAAGCGACACAAAGAAGGCAGCCTCAGTGCTGCCTTTTTCATTAATAACCTCTGAGTTTATCCACTTCACCGGTCATGGTTTTGTTGGCCAGCCACCGTTGCAGGTTTTCTACCAGTCGTAATGCCGCCGTGTCATTACGGGTGACTGAGGCAATGTGCGGTGTAATATGAATATTCGGGTGATCCCAGAACGGATGGCTTTTGGGTAGCGGCTCAGGATCAAATACATCCATAATGGCTTCGCTAATGTGTCCGGCATCCAGGTGATACAGCAAATCGTCGGCGACAAGCTGTTCACCGCGGCCCGCGTTTATCAATGCGGCACCCTTGGGCAGTTTGGCCAGTAATTCCGCGTTTAGGATCCCCTTGGTGTTGGCCGTTAAGGGCAATAAACTAATCAGAATATTGGTGTTGCCCAGCATCTCTGCAGACGGCGTGTCACCAGAAAACGTTAACACGCCAGGAAGTTGCTTGGTGCTGCGGCTATAGCCCTGCATGGCGAAGCCCAGCCCGCTTAACGTGTATGCAACCTGACTACCCAGTTCGCCAAGGCCCAGAATACTGATAGTGCACTCATGGGGTAGCTTAACGCTATGGGGTTGCCAGAGGTTCTGGTGCTGCTGGCGTTGATAGCGAAATATATCGCGATGGAGCATCATGACCGCTGTTAGCACCCAGGTTTGCATTTGGGTGGCTATCGATGGATCTATCATTCTCACCAGTTTTAAATGGGACGGGAGTGACGCCGGCGCGAATTGATCAACACCGGCGCCTACGGAGAAAATGGCCTTTAGGTTTGGATACTGCTGCTGATAATTGTCAGGCAGTGTCCAGGTGATAATGGCATCTACGGCGGCTGGATCTGGCACTTCAGGCCAGGTAAACCAGCGTACTTCGGGTAATGCAGCATTTACGGCTTGCTGCCAGCGTTCGCCCCGCTCAGCGGGGCCTTTATACAATAGGGTTAGCGCCACTTACTACTTTTCCGGTTTAAACAAAGTGGTTAGCGGATAGTGGAGTTTTTCGATTGGCGACTTCAATACGATATAGCTGAAGTATTTGGCAATGCCAAAATCCTGTTCCAGTATCTCTTCCATCAGAGTTTGATAATGGGTAATCCCACGGGTAACAAATTTGAGCAGGTAATCATAACCACCACTGATCAGGTGACATTCAATCACTTCATCAATGGTGCGGATATTGCGCTCAAACTTTGCGAAGTCTTCCATGTGGTGATCGGTTAACGTGACTTCAGTAAAGACCGTTGCCGTTTCACCTAATTTGTCCAGCGCAATTTTTGCGTTATAGCTAGTGATATAGCCGGCTTTTTCCAACCGTTTAACTCGTGCCAGGCAAGGGCTTGGCGACAGAGCGACTGCATCCGCCAGGTCGGTATTGGTGATCCGCCCGTTTTTTTGCAGTTCTGCCAGTATATTAATGTCGATACGGTCTAATTTAGTGCCAGCCACAGTATTATCCTCTTAGTACTTCTCGGTCTTCGTCACATTACCGCTATCGTAGAAAACAGTCACCTGATTTACATGCTGCGGATGATGATTTACGAAGTGGCCGGGCCAGCCGTAATCTCCGACTGGTCCGGTTAAGCAATGTTAAAAGGCGTATTTCACGCTGATTTTCGCCTGACGTGGGTTACCTGGCAGGGTCCACATCGCTGAGTAAGAACTGGCGTAGTACTCTTTATCGAACAGGTTTTCGATATCGGCATTTATGCTAAGTGCATCCGTCAGGTTTACTGAACCAAACAGTCTCACCGTGGTGTAGCTTGGTAAGATGTAATTCGGATCGATCAGTTCCCCCGGGCGTTCGTCCACATAAGTTACGCTCGCGCCCACTTTAGACTCTTTACCGGCAATATCCATGTAATGAATGCCCGTTACGTTTAACTTGTGTTCCGGAATATTCAGTAACTGTGTACCCGCCGGAATATTCACCAGCCAGTCAGCATTGATAATGTCGTTGGAAGTGGTGGCATCAACAAACGCGTAGGCAACAGTGACCATAGTGTCCTCACCGAGCATGGCAGTTAGATCCACTTCGATACCCTGACTCTCCGCTTCACCAATAGTGTCTGAGAAACCGGCATTAGCAGGAATTGGATCGGCGGCCAGAACGTTGGTCTTTTCAGCTCGGAATAAAGCTACTGTACCGGTCAGGCTCTCGTCTTCATTATTAAACTTAACCCCGGCTTCGTAAGATTTACTTTCTTCCGGCTCAAAGGTTTCGCCCGCTGCGTTTGACCCTGAGTTAGGACGGAAGCCTTCTGAATAGCTGGCATAAAGGGTATAGAGCGATGACGCCTCATACACCAGGCCAAATCTTGGGCTGGTGGTGGTTTGAGACTGCGATGAGACGGTCACCGGATCAGTGCGGTAATTCTCAAATTCCTGATCATAGTTATCCACCCGGATGCCCACCTGCATTTTGAACTTTTCGGTGACATCAATCTGATCCTGGAAGTAAACCCCTACTGACGTTTGGTTCTCAGAATCGAAACGATTTGGCGATAAGTCTGGCAGTGGCTGACCGTATTCTGGGTTATATTTGTTTACCGCATAAGTGGTATCATTTACGCCCCAGGCAACGCGCCAGCGATTCTGCAAGATGTCGAGGGTGTAGTCGTAGGCATCCGCACCAATCAAAATATGGTGGTCCATGCCCGCCAATTCCACAGTACCACTTAATTCAATGCGGCCAGCTAAATCTTCGGCGTCATAATCACGATACAAACGGCGACGATTAACGGTTTCTTCAAAGCCTTCCTCGGTGACTAACTGGCGTCCGCCGAGTTCCACTTCAGAAGCATAGCCTTCGAATGAAGATTCACGATAACTTAAACCGGCCAGTAAGCTCCAGTCGTTGTTTAACTGATGCTGCAGGGTTAACTGATGGCCGGTGGCTTCGATTTGCACCGGACCATCGTTCGGTTCACCATAAAAGACATCAAGCGGTACATCGAAGAAGTCGTAATTAGTAACTAAAACACCACGGTCGAAAATCAATTCCTGATCGAGGTATTCAAGTTCATATACCAGACTGGTATCGCTTGAGATGTTGTAGTGGAAAGACGGGCTGATAGACAGCTTCTCAGAATACACTTCGTCGCGGAAGCTGCCTGCATCTTCATAGGCGCCGTTTACACGGAAGGCGAGATCGTCAGTGATGGCATTGGTATAATCACCTTCAAGGCGGTACAGATCGTAACTGCCTGCTGTGGCCTGAATATACCCTTCTTCATAAAACTGCGGCTTTTTGGTGATGATATTAATGGTACCACCGGGTTCACTGCGGCCAAACAGTGCTGAACCAGGCCCTTTAATGACTTCGATAGCCTGGATGTTTGACGTTTCACGGCGACCGCTGTAGCCACGACCTGCGCTAAAGCCATTTACCAGGTAGCCACCCGGCAGGTTTTCGTCACCAGCAAAACCACGAATGGCGAAGCTGTCCCACATACCACCAAAACTATTCTGGCGAGCGATACCGCTACTGAAGTCCAGCGCATTCTGGAAATCATTAACGCCTAAATCGTCGAGCAATTCGGCACTCACCACATCAATGTTTTGAGGCATTGATTTAAGTGGCACGTCACCGCGGTAAGCCTGACGCTGCTTCACTACTTCAATTTGTTCGATGTCATCACTATCTGGTGTAGTCTGGGCGTTGACGGTGGATGACAGTGCGACTGACACAGCAGCTGCAAGCACTGACTTCACGATAATTCTGTTGGTGTTCATCTTGTGTTGTTCTCCAATGGGTTCTTTGGTCAACGGCAAAAGGAGATATCCGACAGCCTGTAGTTGTTATTGTGCTATCTGAGATTCTTTTTTATGAGTGGATAATCCTTCCACAATCAGTATAAGTGTAACGCGGCGCTCAAATTGCGTTGAAAAATCCCCTCTGTACAGTGAAAAATATCAAGCCTTAGGTTGATGCAGCAGAAAATGCTAATTGCATAGAAAAAGGTGGAAATGGCGAAGATTGGCGAGCTTTCAAACAGAAAATCGTATACGAAAAGAGGTGTTTAAGCGCCATGCCCACAATTAGCGCCCGAAAACGGCGCTAACCTGCAGTATATTGAGGTGAGTGACATTTCACTTGGTGCATGCTTCGTTGCGCCAAAACCACCAGGGAAGCACTGCAGGCAGCAAAATGCTTGGTAAAAGCAAGCCAATCACTAAAATGCCGGCAAAATCTGCGGGCAGTATCCACACCAGAATGGCGCTGATGAGTCCTGCCGTGATGACCAGCATAGGAACAAGGCTTAATTTCGGCAATTGCCAAAATTAAGCCACAAGGATAACGGTAAATTAAAAGCGGTAACTCATACTGGCGCGCAGTGTGCGTGGTTCAATAGGATGGTAGTGGAGGTCTTCAACACCCTCTTCAGGTTCACCCGGCAGGCGGCTGGCATACCAGTAATCGATATCATGGTCGTTGCTGTCCAGCAGGTTAAGTACCGACAGGCTGCCCTGCCACTGGTCAACTTCATATACCAGGCTGGCGTTTACTACAGTAAAGGTGTCGGACTCGCGTTCTTTAAAGCTATCCAGCGTGCGTTTACCGAAATACCGCACCCGCAAATCGGTGCGCCAGAAATCGTTCATTTGCCAGTTAAGGCCAACGCTGGCAACGACCGGTAACGAACCTTCAATGTAATTACCTTCGCCGGGCTCATCTTCACGGTATTTCGAATCGGTCCAGGCAAATTCTACGTCTGTGGTTAGGTTTGACGTAAACCAGTAATAGGCAGAGAACTCCACACCCCAGCGGCGGGATGCACGGCTGGCTTCAGTGTTACCGGCATCGCCAACAAAGACCAGTTCAGAGTCGTTTTCCAGATACCATAGTGAAAGTGAGGCATTATAGTAGCGATAGCGCGCTACTCTTAAGCCAATTTCTGCCCCTTCGCCTCTGACCAGCAGATCAACCGGATCAGCCGCCTCGCCGGTGACCGGGTCGATGCTGATAACCGCGCCGCGCGCATCGTTAGAGTGAAAAGACTGCCCCACATTGACATAGGCCTGCCAGGCATCATTTAAAATATAGCTCAGGCCGCCTTTAAGACTGGTGATGTTATCGCTGTCGTCACCACTGTTTGCGCTTAAATTACTGTTCACATCCACAGCCAGGTAATCATGGCGGATATCCACATGGCCAATTAAATTGTCGGTGATATCAATATCGACCTGCAGAAACGCCGCCACCGAATACTCATCCACACTGTCGCGTCGAACCGGCGACTGACGAACGCGCTGATTGGTGCGATACAGGCCGACTTCGCTAATATCGTCATAACGCCATTCCAGGCCGCCGGTAAGGTGTACGTGAGAATCACCTACGGTGGTTGAATGGAAGCGGGTAAGCGTACCGCCATATATAGCCCGGTCGTCAACTTGTTCAAACTGATCGCCTGCCTCAGGATTATCCAGAAAATAGGTAAAGTTAGAGAACAGGTTCAACTCGCTGGAAATCGCATAGGCGTTTACCATCCAGTCGGCCGATTGCCAGTTAACCGATAAACTGTAGCGGTTAGACTCGCCGCCGAGCGTTGGATCCAAAGAGCCCAGTTCATCTATCAGGCCGCTTTGCACTGCACGCAGTGGGATCTGATCAGCAGAATTCCAACTGTTGTCGTAACCTAAAAAAGTAATGTGCAGGATGCTGTCGTCAGTCGCCTGTCGAAAACGGGCGAAGGCACTGGTTTTCGCAATGTCTTCATCTATATCGGTCCAGGAGCCATCGTATTGCTGCCACTCTCCACCCACCGCAAGGTTACTATCACCGACCGCTAAGTTAGTGGCGGCAACAGTGCGCAGAAAACCATTTTCGCCAATCTCAAGCTTGCCGAAGGGTTGATCAAAAGACGACATCAACGAAAAGTTGGCAGAGCCAGCCACAGAAAAATCGCCCTGCATCGCGCGGTAGGGCCCTTTCTGATAATCGATGCGCTGAATAAATTCCGGCGTGATAAAGTTAAGGTCGGTATAACCCTGACCATGCCCGTGAGTGCGCATATTCACCGGCATACCATCCAGTGAAATACTAAAATCCGTGCCATGGTCGAGGTTAAAACCACGCAGAAAGTACTGATTCGCTTTACCTGAACCGCTGTGTTGGGTAACCACCATGCCCGGCACAAATTCCAGTATCTCACCAGGGCGAAGCAACGGGCGCTGGGCAATGTCGCCGGCACCGATTACGCCCTCTGAGGCAGAAATCGACTCACCTATCAGGTCGCTTTGTTTACCAAATACCACCACGCGCTCGATATGCGGACCATCTGCAAGTGCTGTGGCAGAGGCCAACAGCGAGGTAGAAAAAATCAGATATTTCAAAACTCAAACTCAAAAAAAAGGAACCTACTGATCTTAACGTGTTAGCCGTTGGATTGGATGCAGGATCCGATAAAAAGGGCAAATCACTCGACATGTAAGGCATTTACTTATTGGTAAAGAGGGAAAGAATGCTTAAAGGCATGACAAAATTGTAAGCCTGAACACTAACAATATTGTCAGTTGAACATCATAAAAACTCTTATTAATGTGTTGCTTATAACATTTTGTTAATAAGTTAACCGATGAACATACTGGTAATTGGATGTGGGGCGATTGGCAGCTTTTATGCCGAACGTCTGGCGAATGCCCGGGCAACTGTCACTGTGACAGCACGCGGTGCTCATCTTGATGCGCTGAAGCGTAAGGGCCTCACAGTGGTTCACGATGGCGAAACCCGCCATCAGGCCGTTACCGCCTGTTCTCATGCAGAATTACAATCTGCCAGCCAGGCCGATGATTTCGATGTCATCGTGGTTGCACTGAAAGCCACCCAAACCAAAGCGCTCCTCAACGAGCTGGGGAGCTGGTTAGCCGCTGGCAAAACACCAGTTGTGTCGGTGCAAAATGGCGTAGATAACGAGCCTTTGCTGGCTTCTGTAGTTGGGCAGGCGCGTGTATGGGGCGGCTTGTCAGTGCGCAGTGGTGGCGAAATATCGCAACCCGGGGTGGCCACTACCACGGGTATTTATAAAATCATTATGGGCCCCTGGCCCGCGTCGAATACCTTGCCCACAAATTTGATGGCTTTAGCCAGTTTGTGGCAAAGCCAGCATATACCGCTTGAGGTAAGTGAAGATATTCGCAAAGAGCTGTGGAAAAAACTGATTGTGAATTGCGGGGTGAACCCTCTGTCGGCGGTCACGCGGCAAAAAACCTATGCGTTAACCCATCAGCCGGAGCTGGCCCAAAAGGTTTATTGCGCCATGCAGGAGACAGGCCGGGCAGCCGCGTACGATGGGGTAGAAATTTCCCCGGCAGAAGTGGATGACATGTTCAGCCTTATCAAGTCGTTTAACTCTATTAAAACCTCCATGTTAATTGATCTGGAGAAAGGCAGAGAGCTGGAGCTCGACGCTATTTTGGGCAGTGTGATTGCCCGTTGCCGTATGCTGGGGAAGCCTGCACAAATTACTGAATCTCTATGGACAGAGCTGACTTCAAAACCCTTGCCAGACAGCCTGGATGGCTTGTTTAACCGGGAATAAAATCACCGTTTGTCGAAGTAAGGAGTCTGACCGTGTTGTCGTCGTTAAAAACAAAGCTCTACGTGCCGGTGGCGATACTGGCCATGGTGGCCATCATTGCCCTGATCACCTCATTTTATGTGATTTCGGTGTTAGGCAATGCCCAATCCTCGGTGGAAGCCATTGAACGCTACGCGGCAAAAGCCCGGCAAACACAGTTTATGCTGGTGAATTATTTTGATGGTGAGGTGAGCGTAGCTGCGCTTACTGAAGCGGTAAAAGAACTTAAAGACTTCCCCGACTCGCTGGCCACACACGTGCAGGGCAATGAATTCTCCGGCATGACTAAACGCATAGCCCAGGCAGGCGATCACCGCAAGCAAATGCAACAGATGGAAGCGCAGTTACTGGCCGCCACCGACAGTTCTATTAATGAGTCCAATTCGTTTTTAACCTACGTTGCGAAGAAATTGCTGAAAGATCCGGTAGCGGTGCCTGAAGGGGAAGTGCGCACCATCATTGGCGCCACCAATAACACCGACACTAACTATCGTATTCAGCGTCTGTTTTTGCGCATGATAAACGACAGTAGTCTGGTTCCGGAGGTGCGCGAATATATCAGTACTGCTATCGAAAATACCCGCAAAGATCTTATCGCGCTCACCGGCACGCCAGTTGAAAACGCCGCGCGCCGTGGTCTTCAGCTCAATATTCAGGCCCAGGAAATCAGTGAACAGTACATCGGGCATGCGGCCCGGCTGAGCGAGCTCAGAAAAGCACTACTCAGTGATTTTTCAAACTTTATTACCCTTCTGGGCAACGTGCAGACCAGTCAGATTGACGAGAGTTTTGCCGATGTGCGAAGCGCTATCATCATGCTTTCAGCACTGACTATTATTGGTATTGTGCTGGTGGTCTTCATCAATCTGGCGGCCGGAAGCAGTATTACTAAAAGCCTGGATTTAATCAGTAACCGGGCAGGCAGGCTGGCCGATGCCGGTGGCGACCTGTCGAAGCGGCTGGATGAGAGTGGCGATCGTGAAATTGTGCGTCTGGCTCAACAGTTTAACCGCTTTATTGAGCATATCCGGGGTATCGTGGCCGAAGTAAAAGAGCTGTCTGCCACAACTTCCTCCATGGCCAGCAACGTGAATACCGGCAACCAGTCGATTGCCCGGGATCTGGAGGCACAGCTGGAACAGGCCGATGGCCTGGCGACCTCCGCTGAAGAAATGCTGGCTTCTATTGAGCAGGTTACCCAGCACGCGGCCGGGGCGGCCAAAGAGGCCAGCAACGCACTGGCAGAAACGCGCAACAGTCAGGCGCTGCTTAATTCAACCCTGACTAACAGCCAGACCATGTCCAGTGATGTGGCCAACGCTACCGGTCAGATGGAAAAGCTGGCCGGACTGGCCGAAGAAATTGGTGGCGTGGCCGAGGTGATTAACTCCATTGCCGAGCAAACCAACCTGCTGGCGCTGAATGCCGCTATTGAGGCGGCCCGTGCCGGTGAACATGGCCGTGGCTTCTCGGTAGTGGCCGACGAGGTACGCAACCTTGCTACTAAAACCCAGCAGTCGCTGGGCCAGATTCAGGTGTCTATAGACGGTCTCCAGGGCGCCACCGAGATTGCCGTGACGGCAATGCAAAGTACCCATACCGTCAGCGACGAAATGGTTAAGCATACCCAGGAAGCCGCCGCTTCACTGGCCCAGGTAACCGATATTATTGCTGCGATTGCCGATAATAATCACCAGATAGCGCTGAGTGTGGAAGAGCAGGCTGTGGTAATACGCGGTGTAAACAGCGCTGTAGTGGCCATCAGGGATTTATCGGCCAATGCCCAGCAGCGAACACAGAATGCGGTAGGCTCTACTGCCAGTATGTCGCAGCAGGCGGAGCAGCTTCGCCTGTTGGTAGCCAATTTTAAAACCGGCTAGAGCACCTGGAGCAGTATCATGCCTGTGGCCGCCTGGCATAGTATGCCTGCCAGCAACACTGCGCCATCTTTGCTCATCATTCCCACTGCGGTGAGGGTTATGGAGAAGGCCGGCACTGCAACTGCAAAAGGCACCACTTCCAGTGGGATCATACTCAGAGCAAATAGCGCGCAATAAACAGCAACAAAACGCGACGCCGGGCTTTGAGTGAGCACCGTTAGTCTTGGAGTGAGTATTTTCTCGGCTTTTA
Source organism: uncultured Alteromonadaceae bacterium (assembly GCA_950073835.1). Classification (GTDB taxonomy): domain Bacteria; phylum Pseudomonadota; class Gammaproteobacteria; order Enterobacterales; family Alteromonadaceae; genus Alteromonas. Next base: position 7,986 of record CATMRP010000028.1, on the reverse strand, counting down.
CCACGTAGGGTCTGGACTTTTCTACCGCATTTTCCAGCTTTTTGTGGCTCAGCGAGCGATTTTTCAGGACGGCGGGTAACCAGGGGTGTTCGTCGCCAAATGCTATCTGCAAGCAGATTATACACAGTGTTACGCCACAAATAGACGGCACTCCGGGGATAGCGCCGGTAGGCAGCAAGGCAATGAGGGAAGGCAGTAGTAGAAGCGGCCCGAACCCGCGGCTTTCAAACTTGTTGACCACATCGCCAAGCGACACCTCGCCAGTGGTTTTATCCAGCAGATCATCCATGATGTCACTGACTTTGTTATTACTCATGCCTGGTTATCCGTGTCCGTGAATACACCTATCCTACACTATACAGAGTTTATGATAGAGGCATGACCAGATTGCCATTATTAACACTCATTGCTGTTTTTTCGGAGGATTACATACAGGGTCCATTTCGAAATCTTATTGTGCCTGGAGATTGTGATCTGCCTGTAAAGTTTATTCTAATTTGTGAAATAAACTCAGTCTTAATTAGTGATAATCATTCATTAAATTGGGATTTAAAATGCCGTCATTGCCTACTTATGACTGAGAATCCTATTTATGAAAAAATTAATTTTAAGCCTCTGCCTGTTACTACTGCCAAGCCTGACTGTGGCGGGTAATCCTGGCTACTCTGTAGACTATATCCGCGGTGAGGGCGATGTGGAAGGTATTAAGCTTGCCGCTCGTTACAAAGCCGGAGCATTGCCATATATCAGTGATGACATCCTACTGTACTGGGAAGCGAGCGTTAATTTCTGGGAATACGGCGCGGAAGATAACCACGATACCGATTTTGTGCTGGCGGTCTCGCCGGTTTTGATAAAGCAAATTGGAACAATCAGACAAGCTCCTCTGTTTCTGGAAGCCGGGATTGGTTTCTCGCTTATTGAAGATACCACCTTCGCAGGTAAAGACGTTAGTACTCACTATCAGTTTGAAGATCGCCTGGGCTTAATGATGCAGTTTGGAAACAACAATCAGCATCACGTTGCGGTGCGTTATTTCCATTACTCTAATGCCGGCTTTAAGAAACCTAATCCTGGCCTGGACTTTATTGCCCTGTCTTATCAGCGTGAGTTTTAACTTAAGGTTAGTGGCTAATCAGACGCGCCTTAGCTTCACTCTGGCTGACAACCTTAGACTCAATCTGCTCAATGCTCTGTTGATTACGATATGTGGAATAAGCCAGAAATACGGTTAAAGAAACTAAACCGATAAGGGCGAAAATACGCAGGCTGCGAGCGTTACTCATGGCGAAAATATCCTTATTTTGACAATCTTTATTGACTAATTTATAGCCACTTTCGCTCACTATGTAAAGCCCACCAGGGTGTGCAGATTTATCATTGGGTATAAACCCAGGCAACTGCACTCATGCCCGGTTTTTTTGTTACAGCGTAAAGCGGTTAACCTGCTCATTGAGCTCGGCGGCCAGCGAATCCAGTTGATCACTCACGGCAACCATTTGTCTGGCTGCATACAGATTATCATCGCTATTGGTGCTGATTTGCTGAATGTTCTGGTTGATATCTTCAATGACCTGGGTCTGCTCTTCGGTGGCTGTGGCGACCTGCATATTCACGTCATTAATATGCTGGATGCCGGAAGCTATGGAGGTAAGCAGAGTTTCCAGGTTTTGCGCCGCGTTCACCACTTCTTCGGTTTGTCCGCGGCTGTCGCGCATTTTCACCAGCGCCTGATCGGAGTCGTGTTTAAATTTATCAATCTTGCTCTGGATCTCATCGGTAGACTGCGCCGCACGTGAGGCCAGGCTGCGAACTTCATCGGCTACCACCGAGAAGCCCCGGCCATGATCGCCGGCCCGGGCCGCCTCTATTGCGGCGTTTAAGGCCAGTAAGTTGGTTTGTTCTGATATACCGCGGATAGTGTCCAGAATGCCTATAATATCGGCGGTATGGGAATCCAGTGACTCGATTACGGCGGTCACTTCGGTTACCTGTCTGGCTAACTGATTGATATTGGCGACCGCGTGGGCAGTGGTATGCAGCCCGTTAGTGGAGGTTGATGAGCATTCCTGCGCATCGGCTGCCGCAGCCTGTGCAGACGAAGCAATATCATTAACCGTATGGCTCATCTGAGTTAGCGCCGTAGCTACCTGAATAGTACGGTCGCGCTGCTCTTCGCTATTGGCCTGGGTGGTTTTTGACTGGCTGGCCACCTCGAAAGCAGACTCGCGCAGATTCGCGCTGGTATCGGTTACCCGTGAGATAATGTCATGTAAGCTGGCAATAAAGCGGTTAAAGCCATCGACCAACTGGCGGGTTTCGCGCTGTTCTGGCAGGGGAATTCGTTTGGTCAGATCGCCGTGACCATCACCCAGCTGTTTAAACACGGCGGCAAGATTTTCAATGGGTTTACTGATGCTCCCGGCCAGCCACACGCCAAGCAGGGCAAACCCACCGGCAATCACCAGCGACCAGAAAATCATGCTCACGCTGGCATTATCCATTTGCGAGTAGAGTTCATTTTCGGGTACCTGAGCAATTACATACCAGCCGGCACTTTTCACGTAAGTGCTGGCATACAACATTTCTTCGCCACGGGCCAGGTTGAAGGTTTGTTGTTGCAATAGCTGGTTAGCAGTCTGCCCGGATGTGACATCGCGTAAATGCGACTTACCCAACAGGTCGGTATTGGAATGGGCAATGATTGTGCCTTTACCGTCGGTCATGTAAATAAAGCCGCTCTCGGCGATTTTTACGCTGTTTAGCACGTCAACCAGTTCATCAACCGATTTGGCTACCCCCGACATGCCTCGGCCACTGGTTTGCTGGTAGTTGGCAAATAAGCGATAGCCCTGACCAGGCTCATTATACAAACTTAACGAGGTCGCCTGACCACTGTCTTTATAAGCGAAGAACCAGCCGTCGTACTGATCGTTTTTAAGTACCCGCAAAAAGCCGTCCTGATTCCAGTATTTATGGGTGTTGCGGTCGACGAATGAGGTAACGGTGAGATCGTTAAAACGGGCAATCTCGCCAAGATAATTCACCAGTCGGCTTTCGCCCTGCCTATCGGCACCGGCCGCCGACCAGGCAATAATATCCGGATTATTGGCAATGCTGAAAGCCACTGATTTCATCAACGTCACTTCTTTATCTACCCGATTGGCCACCTGTTTTACCATATTGGGTAACTGCGCCGTTTCCATATTGGTTTCCATCATATCCCGGGCGATAAACTGCTGTACCGTACCTACCAGCAAGGTAGAGGCGAGTACCGCTATGATGAGAATGGTGATGAGCTTTTGTTTAATACTAAGTGAGCTAAAGCGCATAGTAATTACCTGGAAACCTTATAATTGTTATTGAGGGGGAACGCGCCTGGCGGCCTTAAAAGGTGCGCCACCTGGAACCTTTGGGCCATAGTGAAATAATTAATGTATTAGGTTGGAGGTGGTCGTACAAGTTGAAATTGGGCTGCTAACAAAACTACCGGGTTTTGTTATCTTTATGTTTACAATTGGCACGGTTGAGCGATTATAAAAAAGGCCACTTCTAGTCGTGGCCTTTTATTCTCTGCGTTGGCTAATTCAGAGGTGATCGGCGTGAAATCGCAGGTGATCGCCAATAAACGACGCTATAAAGTAATAGCTGTGATCGTAGCCTTCATGCTGACGCAGGGTCAGCGGATACTGATTCGCTTCAGCAGCGTGTTGCAGCGCTTCTGGTTTTAGCTGTTCTGCCAGAAAGTTGTCGTCCAGACCCTGATCGACCAACATTGGCGTATGCGCTTTGCTGGCATTGAGCAGGCACACGGTATCGTGGGCTTCCCAGGCAGACTTATCATCGCCCAGATAAGCGGTAAATGCTTTCTGGCCCCAGGGGCAGTTAACCGGATTGGTAATTGGGCTGAAGGCCGACGCCGAAGCAAACATACCCGGGTTTTTCAGCGCGATGCTCAGCGCGCCGTGACCGCCCATGGAATGGCCGGCAATGGCACGTTTATCTGTAACCGGGAAATTCTCTTCGATGATTGCAGGCAGCTCTTTTACCACATAATCGTACATGTGATAGTGAGTTGCCCAGGGCGATTGGGTAGCGTTAACGTAAAAGCCTGCCCCTTTACCCAGATCATAGTTGTCATCGTCGGCAACGTCATCACCACGAGGGGAGGTATCGGGTGCCACGATAGCGATGCCCAATTCAGCTGCCACGCGTTGCGCGCCAGCTTTTTGCATAAAGTTTTCGTCGCTACAGGTGAGGCCCGATAACCAGTAAACTACCGGTACATTGTTGCCGTTACTGCACTGCGGCGGCAAGAATATGGCAAAACGCATGGTGCAGCGATTGACTTCAGATCGGTGGGTGTACTGCTTGTGCCAGCCACCAAAGCTCTTATTACAACTGATATTTTCTATTGTCATGATATCTTCCGATGGGCAATGAAAAAACTACCCCCGCCACCTCAAACTGGGTCATGTTACTGATGGCGGGAGCAGTGATTAAGCGTTGTAATGAATTACGCTACGGATACTCTTGCCTTCGTGCATTAAGTCGAAAGCTTCGTTAATGTCTCCCAGGCTCATGGTATGGGTAATGAAATCATTCAGGGCAAACTTGCCAGCCAGGTAGTCTTCAACAATGCCCGGCAGTTCTGAACGGCCTTTTACGCCACCAAAGGCCGTACCGCGCCATACACGACCGGTAACTAACTGGAAGGGACGGGTAGAGATTTCCTGACCAGCACCGGCAACACCAATGATGACCGATTCACCCCAGCCTTTATGGCAGCACTCAAGTGCTGAACGCATAACGTTAACGTTTCCGATACACTCAAACGAGTAATCTACGCCACCGTCGGTCATTTCTACGATCACTTCCTGAATGGGCTTGTCGTAGTCTTTCGGGTTGATGCAGTCAGTGGCGCCAAGCTTTTTCGCCAGCTCAAACTTAGACTCATTCAGATCGATACCAATAATGCGACCGGCTTTGGCCATGGTGGCACCAATGATGGCCGACAGGCCGATACCGCCCAGACCAAAAATCGCTACCGTATCGCCTTCCTGAACTTTTGCGGTTTTAGTTACTGCGCCCATGCCTGTAGTTACTCCACAGCCCAGTAGGCACACTTCTTCCAGTGGTGCCGTAGGGTTTACTTTGGCCAGTGAAATCTCTGGCAGCACGGTGTACTCAGAAAATGTAGAACACCCCATGTAATGGAAAATTTCTTTGCCGTTACAGGTAAAGCGGGTGGTGCCATCAGGCATCAGGCCCTTACCCTGGGTTTCGCGAACTGCACTACACAGGTTCGTTTTACCTGAAGTACAGAATTTACACTTGCCGCATTCTGCGGTGTACAGTGGAATAACATGATCGCCCACTTTTAAAGAGGTAACGCCCTCACCTACTGATTCAACAATACCACCACCTTCGTGGCCCAGAATAGATGGAAATACGCCTTCAGGATCGTCACCTGACAGAGTAAACGCATCAGTATGACAAACACCTGTGGCAACAATTTTAATGCGCACTTCACCCGCTTTAGGTGGCGCAACCTGCACTTCTTCAATGCTTAATGGTTTGCCAGCTTCCCAGGCTACCGCTGCTTTACAGGTAATGACATCTGCCATATTTCACAATCCTCTTGGTTTTGTTCAGTTGTTTTATTTCAATACATTTATTGTAGACCTGATAGAATTAGTAACAATAGCTGATTTATGTAAATAACTTTTACTATATGGTAATAATCGAGGCGTTATGGCGAACTGGGAAGGTATCAACGAATTTGTTGCCGTGGTTGAGACGCAAAATTTTACGCAGGCGGCAAAGCGGCTGGGACTCTCTACAGCGCAGGTTTCGCGTCAGGTGGCTAAACTGGAAAACCGGTTAAGTACCAAGCTGCTAAACCGTACCACCCGTGTGGTGGCAGTCACAGACTCCGGAGAGACTTTTTATCGCCATTGTAAACCTATTCTGGAAGAGCTCACTGCGGCTGAGAAAGTGGTTACCGATCTGCAGGCAAAACCTACCGGTAAGCTAAAAATGACTGCGCCGGTGACCTACGGTGAACGCATCATTGCTCCCATTGTGAATGACATTTCAGCCGTACATCCAGACCTGGAAATTCAGTTAAACCTGACCAATCAACTGGTGGATTTGATTCATGATGGATACGATCTGGCTATTCGCCTGGGTGAGCTGGAAGACTCTTCCTATATTGCCCGGCGATTATCCAGTCGTGCCTGGCATCTGGCAGCATCACCGGCTTATCTGGATAAGTTTGGCACACCTCACTCGTTGTCTGAATTACCTAACCACCAGTGTATTCTGGGCACCTCAGAAAACTGGAAATTCAGCCGCAATGGCAAACACGAAATTGTTAAGGTAAAGCCGCGCTTACGCTGTAACAGCGGTGTAGCGCTAATTGATGCTGCGCTTAAAAATCTCGGTATTATTCAGTTACCCGATTACTATATCCGGCCATACCTTGCCTCCGGTGAGCTCATCGAGTTACTACCAAATCAGCAAATTGCTCACGAGGGCATTTGGGCGGTGTATCCGCCTACCCGCCACTTATCACCTAAAATCCGCATGGTCATTGATAGTCTGATCGCTGGCATTAAAAATTCGTAATGATAATAATTATTATTTGCAATTGGGTTGTAGAGAGGTTACATTAACTGCGTACGTAGTTTTAATAGTGTGTCTCTTAACTCTATTAGAATCCTTTTAGCAGGCCCTCATCCACTGGCCTGCTTTTTTTTGCCTGCAAAAAAGGCCTAAAGTAGGAGATCATCCCGGCTAAAATTAACTTAGGCTTAGTTTATCCAGTGTTGTTAAGCAGGTGAACTATGCGAGCAGTTATTTTGGCGATGGGGTTATTGGGGCTGATTAGCTTTAATCAGGCCCGGGCTGGTGTGGAATTGTCAGACGATTTCCTCACTGCCCAACCCAGGGTGCAGCTCTACATGGCTTATGCCGAATACAAGATGGCCAATTACCTGCAGGCACATGCCATGTGGCAACAAATAGACGGCGCAGGGAAAGCCGAAGCACTGTTTAACTTAGGGATCCTGTACGAGCAGGGCAAAGGCGTTGAGCAAAGCCTGGTTGCTGCCCGGGATTATTATTTGCAGGCCGCCGAGGCAGGCAGCCGCGCCGGCGCTTATCAGGTAGGGCTGATGGCGCTGGAACACCCGAAAATGGTGCCGGTAGAGACCGCCAGACACTGGTTAATGGTTGCTGCGTTAGATGGTGATGAGGATGCCGGTCGGCTACTTAAAACACTCACCAGTGATGAACCCGACACCAGTGATCCCATGCTCAGCGTTAAACGCTTGCTGATGCGCGGTGACAATGAGCAGGCCATTACGCAACTGATAAAGCTCAGCGAGCAATCGCCCGCCAATTATGCTGCCATGACCGAACTCGCCTGGCTGTATGAAACCGGCCTGGCCGTACCGCGTGATCTCAATAAAGCAGCCGAGCTTTTCTCGGTAGCTGCTGAAGCAGGCAATGCCAGGGCGCAGTATGCACTGTCGGTGATGTATTCTACCGGCGCGGGTAAGCCGGTGGATGCAGAGTTAAGTTTGCAGTGGTTAAAAAAGTCTGCCGCGCAAAACTATAAACCGGCGATAAACCAGCTGGCAGCGACTTCAGAAAAAGACAACTAACTGAATATTTGTTAGTAAGTATGTCTGACTCACCCTGGCTGCGCCAATTAGTGTTAGGCTGGGTAGCATCAGTTGCAAGTATGGTATTAACGATGGAAAAGCTCTTTCTCGGTATAAAAGGTCAGTTGGTTTGCCTGGATAAGGCGTCTGGCAACAAGCTCTGGGCCACTAAGCTGAAATCCACCTCTGGCGTGACTAACCTGTTATTTGAAGATGACAAAGTGTTTGCCTACTCAGGCGGGCATTTATTCTGCGTTGCCGCCAAAGATGGCAAGGTGTTGTGGGAAAACAAACTGGATGGCCTGGGCTACGGCCC
>CATMRP010000027.1 GCA_950073835.1 uncultured Alteromonadaceae bacterium | reverse complement strand
GAATCTACATTGTAGCCGGCCCCTCGCAGGGTAACCTCTACCATTTGACGGATTGACATAGAGTCGTCAACGATTAGGATTTTTTTGCTCATACTGTATTAATTCCTTGCTATGGAAATGGTAGTTCGATTGCCTTGTGCATTCCGCTCAACAGTCTGACATATCGCATCAACAAGCCCGAGGCCACGGCCACTGAGGCCCTGCTGAACAGCTGAATTATCAGAAAGCGCAAAACCCGAACCGGAGTCTTCCACTGATATCTTTATAAACGTAGTCGAATTTGTGTAAATTTGTATGATTAACTGATCTTTATTTGTCAAGCCGCTCATACGCTCTTCACGTAACGCCAGATAGGTGGCAAACCCTTCAAAGTCATTTTTAAGATCTGAGTCTAAATGGAGGATGCCATGATCAAGCGCGTTATTGATGAGTTCGGCCAGCACGGTAAAAGCTTTCTGGCATAGATCTCTGGGCAATCCCGAATTTTGCATAATGTGCATCGCCTGATTAAGCACATCAAGGCTGGCGATGACCTTGCCCCTAACACAAAACTGATAATCTATCTCGCCGAAACTTTCAGGTTCTTCTAAGGTGCGGGTTTGTATCTGATTACGCAGCGCGTCACCATTAATCACGCACAGAGTAATATCGTCTTCTATGGCATTGCCATCAGCAAATTGCAGGCAATCGTCCATAATGTGGATGAGGCTCTCATGATTGCCTGCCAGCATTTCCGCCCGGGCAATCAACCTGGCTGATGAATAGGCTTCTCCAGCCGGATTGGTTTGTTCAATAATGCCGTCGGTGTATAACGTTAATTGCTGTATCTGTTCCAGCGGAATTTGTTCGGGTTTGATACTGAAATCATCCGGCTCCATTATGCCTAGCGGCATGGCTTTTGACCTGAATCGCTTTACGTCACCTTGTATGCAGCAACAGATAACGTCCGGCAGCCCGGCATTGACAATGGTCACTGTTGAGGAATAAGGACAAATTTCTATTCCTAATAACGCTACAAATCGATCATCGGGTATTTCTGTATACAATTTTCGATTGATTTCGTGAAAAATCTCATCGATAGTTTTGCCTTTATTCGCCATCGCTTTGGCGGTTGTGACAATGGGGATAATACAAATCGCCGCGGCCAGCCCGTGCCCCATGGCATCCGCCAGAATAATCTGGATCTTGCCAGAGGGGTTGGGTGGCGAAAAAATGGTGTCACCGCTAAAGTTCGTCATTGGCCGGCTGCGCACTGCCACGAAATCCGGCAAGTCACACTGGCTGTTGGCCATGTTCTGGTATACGTGTTGGGCCAGGCTTTCTTCCTGGGCTTTCTCGCTAAGTAACTGTTGGAGCAATTGATACTTGTTGGCCAATTCCAGGCTAGTACGTTTAAAAGTCAGCAGGTTACGGATCTTTTCCCATAACAACTCAATGCTGACCGGCTTAACGATGTAGTCGTGCACACCCTGACTAAAGCTTTCACTGATACTGGTAAGCTGGTCATCTATGGATACCATGATCACATAGGGCGGTGGTTCCATTTGTTGCAACGAAGACAACAAATCAGTGCCATGACCATCTGGCAGATGGTTATCCAGAATGACAAGGTCAAAGTGGCGCTTCTCAAGTACCTCCCGGGCATCCTCCAACGAAGAGGCTGAGATAACCTTTACCCGTTTAAGCATTAAATCGGAGACCAGTAACTCACAAAATATCGGATCATCGTCGACAACCAGTACCGAGTCAGTTGGTTTGGATGTTTGTTGTGAGTTCATGCCGGTGCTTACCTTTTACGGATCGTAACCATTTTTTCAAAATTGGCAATTTCGAGGACTTCCAGTGCGGTGCCTTTAGCGTTGACAATTTCTACATCGCAGCCACTCGCTTTGGCCCGCTTCTTAAGTAAGACCACCATGCCCAGCGCAGCACTGTCCAGGTAGAGCACCTTAGCGAAATCAAGGGTAATTTTACCGCCCTTGTTATTTTCCAGAATTTGATTGTACTGCTCGGTAAAAGTCTTATGAAAACTAAAGTCAAAGCGTTCCGGGACTGAGATTGTTGAATTCATTACGGCTCCATTAAAACAATTCAATCTCACCTGCTTCCACAGAAGAAGATGATACAGGGTTATGTAATGCCGCCCACTCTGATTTTACTTTTTGCTGGAATTGTTCAGGGTCATTTAAAAACGACTGGCGATTAGCATCGTCCATCAGGTCGGCGAGGTTCATATTCAGCAGCGTTACGGTGCCAATGGTGTATTCAATGTACTGGCGGTTAATATCGCCGAATTGCAGACTACGGGTGGCATTATCCAGCGCCGAGTTTAACTGCATCGACAGATCATGGAGGCCGGAAGTGATATTTTGATCATGTTCGGCCTTAACAATTATTTGCTCCAGCGCCTGATTAATATCCTTCTTAGCTTCAATGACATAGCTCACATCATAGGCCGCCAGCACACCGATACGGTCGCTCAGTGAGGAAATTTTATCGTTGATGCTGTTAATCTGTGTCTGAATCGATTCGCTGAACTGAGCGGAGCGATTGGACAAGCTGCGTACTTCATCGGCCACGACTGCAAAACCGCGACCATGTTCCCCTGCACGGGCAGCCTCTATGGCGGCATTCAGCGCCAGCAAGTTGGTTTGGGCAGCAATACTGTCGATGTCTTTCAGCGCCTTAATAACCGATGGCACGGTGTCGTTAATGGCGGTAATTTGCTCGAGAATTTCCATTATCCCGGCCGACATATCGACGGTGCTTTGGATAAAGCGGTCCAGTGTTACGCCGGTGCGCTCAGCAAAACTGCGCATTCGTTCACTGTATAGCTCTTCGCTATCATCGTCGGCTTTGATCAATTGCAAAATAGTATTACTTTGTTGATCCACCAGGCCACGCAGGCCAATAAAACTGGTGCTAAGCGTATCTACTGCGTCATTGTGAGTGGAAATGATATTAGCCAGGCTTGACTCGCAGTCACTCAGTACTTGTGTTGAGGTTTGCGCCACACTGTGTAGTGCAGGCTCTGCCGCGAGCGGACTTACAGTGGGTGCTGACGAAGATGACGCAGCTTGTGACGCATTTTCACTGCTTGCTGGTGAGGCTGGCGCCAGATATTCGTATGCGAATACCACCGCGGCGACAACGAGCACTCCAACTACGCCGGAAACAAAATGAGCGAGAATCAGAGCAACAACTGTTGCTATCCCTACAACAAAATATTTATTCATGACTTTCTCTAATCCACAGGCTAACGCTATGAATTGTAGTACATATATGACGCTACTGTAGGCAAGTATTAAATGCGTTGCAACTACCTTTAGTGATAGTTGCAACTAATTGATGATATTAAGGTTTTTTGTATATAGATAAAAATAAATTTTATTTCATTAAATTTAAAAATACATAAATACAAAAGGGTAAGCTATTGATTTTTGTTTAACGCATTAGTTACATGCTGTGCAAAAGGTGCCGCCTTCATAATACCGGTTACCCGGGCTTTGGTAAGTTCATTGCCGGCTTCGTCGAACAGCAAAATAGTGGGCAATCCCAGCACGTCAAAGGCATCCTGAAAAGCCAGGTTGGTTGGCGTGTTGTCGGTTAAATCTATCTGCATCCACACCGTGTTACTCAGTGCATCAATAACGGCCGGATCAACAAAGGTGTATTTTTCAAACTCTTTACAGGCCACACACCAGTCCGCGTAGAGGTCAACCATCACTGACTTGCCTTCAGCGTTGGCAGCAGCAAGTTTTTGTTCAAAATCCTCAAGGTTTTTCACCACCATAAAGGTTGGGTGGGAAGCGGGCTGTACGGTTGCTCCGGCGGAAGTTTTGGAGGTTTCATAATGCGCCCCACTCTGGCCAAACAAAGTGTTATAGCCCAGCATTGCGGATATAAACAGGCCGAGAAAAATCACCAGTGATCGCACGCCTTTGGCAAAGGAAGCAGTGCTTGGCTGATTAACCACCTGATAATAGCTGAAAGCGCCCAGACCAAGCGCTGACCAGAGCAGCATGCTGTAGTCTGAGTTCCACAGTCGTTCAACAAACACAATCGCGACGGCCAGTAGCATAAAGCCAAAGGTGGTTTTGATAATGTTCATCCAGTTACCGGCTTTCGGTAGTAGCTTGCCGCCGGTCATGGCAAAGATAATCAGCGGGATCCCCATACCCAGACTGAGGGCGTAAAGCGCCAGGAAGCCAAGTGTCATGTCGCCGCTCTGGGCGATAAATATCAGTACACCGGTGAGTGGCGCTGTGGTGCAGGGCGAGGCAATTAAGCCAGACAGGATACCCATCACAAATACGCCCACCAGGCTGCCCCGTTGCTGAGTGTTGCTCATGCCACTGACTTTTTCCTGCCACTTATTGGGTAACTGAATTTCGTAGGCACCAAACATAGCGGCGGCCAGCGCTACAAAAACCACAATAAAGGTGCCGAGGATGTACGGACTCTGCAGCGATGCCTGAAACTGCACGCCGGCTGAGGCAACTACCAGGCCCAGCAATGAATACATAATGGCCATGCCCTGCACATACACAAAGGCGAGCGTAAACGCGCGGGACATTTTAATGTCTTTGCCCTGGCCAATAACGATACCCGACACAATAGGGTACATGGGAAATACGCAGGGCGTGAAAGCCAGTCCTATCCCCAGCGCCAAGAACAGCAGCAGAGTGAGAGGCAGGTTTTCATCGGACTGCAGAAGACTAGCCAGATCGTATTGCTCGCTGACCGTTTGCGCTGGTGCCGGGGACGTTTGCGCTTCGCCGCCACTTAACTCACCGGTGACACTCGCGCCCTGAAATTCGTTGAGGTAAATCACCTTGGTGGTGGGTGGGTAACATAACCCGGCGCTGGCACAGCCCTGATAGCGCAGTTTAACCACGCCATCCTGTACGGTTTCGGTAATGGGGTAACTGAACGACACCGCGTTATAAAACACCTCAGAAATGCCAAAGAACTCATCTTCAATCTGCTCAGCCGGGGGAAATACCGGTTCGCCCAGCATGGCATTTTTGGTCGACACCTTAAATTGCTTTTTGTACAGGTAATAGCCGTCAGCGATGTCAAAGCGTACAACCAGGGTGTCGCCTTTTTGCGAAAAATCAAAAACAAAGGCTTCTTCTACCGGCAGAAATGACGGTTCGTCGCTAAACAGATCCTCCATATTATTGTCACTTAACTGGGCCGAAGCCACCGTAGTGAATAACAGGGCAAAAAATGTCAGGGTGATTACTGCTAGCCGGGACTGATTCACCGAATTACTTCCTCTTTTTGAATGTTTAATTCCTGTTCTACCCAGGAGTCATAAGCTTCGCTCGCTGCACAAGCCGGTACCGCTATCCACTGCGGCACGTCGTAGTTATGTAGCGCTGTTACTAACTGCTCTGCTTCTGCAAGCTTGTGCTGGTGGGTTTTAATGAGGATCTGGAATTCCTGATCCTGCATCACCTGATTATCCCAGCGATAAACCGAGGTCATGCCCGGAATAATCTGCACGCAGGCAGCAAGGTGTTGCGTTAACAACTGGTTGGCTATGGTTTCTGCGTTTTGCCGCGAGTCCGTAGTGCAATATACGATGCAAAGGTCTGTCATAGTTTTCATAGGACCGGGTTTATCCCAAATAATATTCAACTTGTCCGGCTTGCCGGCACTTTACCGAGCAATGCGGGTCTATGACAAGTCGATCATCGTTAGTACGGGATAATCTTACGATACGATGACTTGGGTTTGCATAATTGTGCCCCATCTTCATTAACTGAACCTTAAGATTGCAACAGGAAACCTACATTGCGCTTTTTATTATTACTTTTTATTGTCATGCCGATCGCTGAAATTTCGCTGTTGCTGCAGGTGGGTGACTTAATTGGTGGTTGGAATACGGTAGGATTAATCGTGATTACCGCTTTTGTTGGCGCTTATCTGGTTCGTCAGGAAGGCATTTCAACATTACAAACTGCACAAGCGAAACTGGCGCAAAATCAGGTGCCGGGCAAAGAAATGATGGAAGGCATGTTGCTGGTGATTGCCGGCGTGTTGTTAGTTACCCCGGGGTTTATTACCGATATCATCGGTTTTGCTTTTGCGCTGCCCTTTTCCCGCCAATTCATTGCAAGCAGAGCGGCCAGTCACCTTACGGTGCGCACATTTAATGCTACGCAGCAGACAACTTATCAGTACACCCGTCGTCCTTCGTCTCACAATGACGGGGATACTATCGAGGGTGAGTATACCGATAAGTCTGAAAACGACCCGGATAAACGCCTGAAGTAGTATCAGGCGCTATGCGTTGCTGTTTTACAGTGATGCTTCTAAAGCTGCCAGCTTCGCCTCCATAAAGGCTTCAAACTGATGTTGATTTTGTGGCTGATGAGGATGGCCTGGCCAACTGGCAAAAAAACCATACTCATAAGATGTCGCGGGCTTAAATTTAAACAAGTAATCATGAGGCCCAACAAATTGTTCAGCTACGTCGCTTTTTCGCACGAACAGCGCCATACCTAAGTCCAAATCATCTCCCAACAGGTTCTGCTTGCCGTAGGTGGCAATCATTTTCCAGTTCGGGCTCTGTTTCTCGATATACTGCACGCCCTTATGTTTAACCAGTCCGGTAACCAGATTATCCATGGCAACTGAGGATTCCACGGTAACCAGAGTGCTTGGATCGCCGGCTTCAATGGCGTACACCGTACTGACATCGGCGCTTATACCGTCAACCGTCCAGCCGTCATATTTCACTTCAAACTGACTCTGTTGCGGGCCATTCTCCAGCAAGCGCCAGTGCGTTGCATCGACCTCCTTAAAATGCTGAACACCGTCATCAACCCAACGTCCAAGCGCGCCCAGGCCAACCGATTTGCCTACTTTCAGGGCATCACCACCCCAGTCACTGAGTTCGTGATAGCTATCGTAGCCATCCTGTCCGACCTGAGATAACACCATGTCGGTAGTGGTTTTAACGAATACGTCGATACCGTTGCGCCAGTCCAGATACAAGCGGTAGCCAACCAGATCATTTTCCCAGCCCGGACCTTCATAACGCAGATAGTAAGAATGATCGGTAAGTTGCTCCGGTGAGGTAAAGGATTCTACTGCTGTAAACTGAAAATCGTCGGCGACATATGCGGTATCCTGCCACTTTCCACCCTGACGGACTGACAGCTCGGCATGGGTTTTTACTACCGGTTGTTCTGCTGTGACGGATGGAGTTCCCGATGACTGAGTCGTCGACTGGCTATTATCAGAACAGGCCGAGAGCAGTATGGATGCGGCGATTAGCGACTTTACGAGGTGCCGTTTCATGGTTTTCTCCGTGGTTAGCATTAGATAATCAATAGTAAAAATTTAGTTAATCATATTGACAATTGCCACCGGTGGCAATTATTTTAAATGTTGTTAACAAAATTTGTTCCGTGAGTGAACCTGTTAACATCTTTTAAAATGGTAATCGCAAAATTTTGCAAGAGGTGACATGCCGGATTTTAGTTTAACTCATCGTCGTGCCCTGGTAACCGGTGCCAGCAGAGGCATAGGGCAGGCTCTGGCAGTGGCCTTAGCTGAGGCCGGTGCCGATGTAATTTGTGCCAGCTCCAGGCCCGGTGGTTGCAACGAAACCGTGGCCACAATTGCCCGCCTGGGCACGGTAAAGGTGGCCCAGTTACATGCCGACCTCAGCGATATGCAAGCCGTTCAGGCGCTTGCCGATGATGCCCTGGGGTTATGGGGAGGCATTGATATTCTGGTTAACAATGGCGGCACTATATTTCGTAGTCCGGCTACTGAGTACCCGTTAGCTGAATGGCAGAATGTGCTCAGGGTAAATCTCGATGCCAGCTTTTTGCTGTGCCAGCAATTAGGCAAAACAATGGTAGAGCAGGGCAGCGGCAAGATTATTAATATTGCCTCCATGCTCAGCTACAGTGGTGGAATTACCGTGCCTGCCTACACCGCCAGTAAGCATGCAGTGGCGGGTTTAACCAAGGCGTTGGCCAATGAGTGGGGGGCGTCAGGTGTGCAGGTGAATGCCATAGCGCCAGGCTACATTCGCACCGATAACACGCAGGCTTTACAGGACGACACCTCGCGCAGTAACGAAATCTGTGCGCGTATCCCGGCCGGTCGCTGGGGTGAAACGAATGATTTAAAAGGGGCCGTGGTGTTTTTAGCTAGTGCGGCCAGCCAGTATATCAATGGTCACATACTGGCCGTTGATGGGGGCTTTTTGGCCCGCTAAATAACAGGACACAGAATCATGACGACTGAATACGAAACCCGTTATGCCATTGGCCAGCAGGAAGCCAAAGGATACGATACCCAGGCATTACGGGATGCTTTTCTGGCGGATAAACTAATGCAGCCAGGCAAGATTTACTGGGTTTACAGCCACTATGAACGATTTATGGTGGGTGGCGCTGTACCACTAGCAACCGGCCTGACGCTGGACACCCTGGACGCTTTGAAATCGCAGTGCTTCACGGCACGCAGAGAAATAGGTGTGATTAACGTTGGCGGCGCCGGCACGGTGCAGGTTGACAACACCACCTATACCCTGGAAAAAGGTGAAGCCCTGTACATTGGCGCCGGTGAGCACAATGTGACGTTTTACTCTGATAACAGCGAGACACCAGCGTGCTTCTATCTTAACTCAGCGCCTGCCCATGCCAGTTACCCCTGTAAAAAGGTGGGCAAAGACGACGCTAATGTATTGCATTTAGGTTCACCAGAAACGGCTAATCAGCGCGACATTCACCAGTTAATCATCAACGGCGTGGTGGAAACCTGCCAGTTACAAATGGGCCTGACCCGGCTTTATCCGGGCAGTGTATGGAATACCATGCCGGCCCATCAGCATGATCGACGCAACGAAGTGTATTTTTATCTGGACGTGCCTGAAGGTCAGGCGGTGAGTCATTTTATGGGCGAGCCCCACGAAACCCGCCATATTTTCGTGCAGAACCATCAGGCCATATTATCCCCGCCGTGGTCAATCCATTGTGGCTGTGGTACCGCCAACTATGCCTTCATCTGGGGGATGGCTGGTGAAAACCTGGATTATGATGATATGGATAAATTCCCTGCCAGCGAGCTGCGCTAGGAGCGTTTTGATGTTTACTATGATAGTCAGATTAACCAGTGTTATTGTTATCAGTCTTGGGTTAATCAGCTGTGGGTCTGATACCGACAGTGAGATAACTACCTTGCGTCTCGGTCATACCCTGGATACTCAGCATTCGGTACACAAGGCCATGGTACATTTTGGTGAACGCCTCAACGCGTTATCCAATGGCGCCATGAACGTCAAAATTTATCCCAGCAGTCAGCTCGGCACCGAGCGCGAAATGATTGAGTTGCTGCAAATTGGCTCATTATCCATGACCAAAGTCTCGGCCAGTCCGCTGGAAGGCTTTGTGCCAGCCATGAAGATCTTTAGCATTCCTTATATTTTTCGCGACAACGACCATTTCTGGAAAGTGCTTAACAGCGAGGTCGGGCAAGGGCTATTGGCCGGTGTTGAGCCCTTCAGGCTCAAAGGCCTGGCCTATTATGATGCCGGCAGTCGCAGCTTTTACACCAACAACAAGCCGGTCAGAACCCCGGCTGATCTAGCCGGCATGAAAATTCGGGTACTTAACAGTCCCACCGCGGTCCGTACGGTTCGTGAGCTGGGTGGTGCCGCCACGCCGGTAGCCTGGGGCGAACTCTACACCGCGTTGCAACAAGGCGTGGTGGATGGCGCAGAAAACAATCCGCCCAGTTACTACCTGTCGCGACACTATGAAATTGCTCGGTACTACTCGTTGGATGAGCACACCTCAGTGCCCGACGTGATGCTGATGTCGTTGCGGGTGTGGGAAAACCTCACCGAGCAGCAACAGGAATGGGTGGATAAAGCTATGCAGGATTCGGTGATTTTTCAACGCCAGGCCTGGCAGGAATCTACGCTTGATTCACTGGCTAAGGTCAAAGCTGACGGTGTGGAAGTGATCTATCCTGACAAAAAGCCTTTCGTTGAAGCGGTAAAACCTTTCCACGAAAGTCTGCGCGGCACTGCCGTTGGCGATCTCATTTCTCAAATTAAGGCCATGTAGTATGCGTAAGGTTATACGACTCATTGATCAACTCGTGGCCGGCACCCTGATGCTGGCAATGGCGCTCATTTTACTGACTGTAGTGTGGCAGGTTATCTCCCGTTATATTCTGCAGGATCCGGCGTCAGTTACCGAAGAATTATCCCGTTTTTTACTGATTTGGATTGGCCTGCTCGGTGCGGCTTTTGCGTACCGACAAAAAGTCCACCTGGGCTTCAATCTGATTGTGGAGAAACAGTCTGAGCAAATTCGTAAGTACATACTTACTCTGGTTGAATTACTGGTCATCATTTTTTGCGCCGCCACCTTGTTATTTGGCGGGAGTCAGCTGGTATCACTTACCCTGGAACTGGAGCAAATCTCCGCCGCGCTGGGGATAAGGATGGGGTATGTGTATGTGGTGTTGCCACTGTCCGGGATCCTGCTTATTTGTTATGGGCTAATCAATATCCATAACCTGTGGCTGGCTGACGAAGAGGGAGCACTATAATGGATTACACTGCACTGGTGCTGGTAGTCACTTTCTTTTTACTGCTGGTCCTTAACGTACCCATTTCATTCAGCATTGGCATTGCCACCATGGCTGCCATGCTGATGAGCATAGATTTTACGCCGGCAGTTACCACCATTGCTCAGCGCATGGCTGGAGGACTGGACAGCTTTGCCTTGCTGGCCATTCCGTTTTTTGTGTTATCCGGGATGATTATGGGGCGAGGTGGTATAGCTAAACGTCTCATAAACTGCGCGCTGGCGCTGATAGGGTCGCTACCTGGTGGTCTGGCGCTGGTTAATGTTGTGTCGTGCATGCTGTTTGGCGCTATTTCAGGTTCCGCTGTGGCCACCACGTCGGCCATTGGGAGCTTTATGCTGCCGGAAATGAAAAAGCAGGGCTACGATGAAAACTTCAGCGCGGCGGTGACCGCTGCTGCCTCGACTACCGGCATGTTGATCCCGCCCAGCAACATTCTGATTGTTTACGCCATTGCCAGTGGCGGCGTATCTATCGCAGCGCTGTTTATGGCCGGTTACTTGCCCGGTATAATGGTGGGGCTCGCGCTTATGATGGTGTGTTTTGTTCATGCCAAACGCAAAGGTTACGCCACGGCTGATCGCCTGCCAATGAAGCTGGTGGTGCAGCAGGTTGCCGCCGCAATACCCAGCTTGTTTTTAATCTTTCTGGTTATCGGCGGGATTGTTGGTGGTATCTTCACCGCTACTGAAGCCGGCGCCATCGCTGTGGTTTATTCATTGATTCTGGCGGTGGGTGTTTACCGCGAAGTAAAGCCCAAACAACTGCCGGATATTTTACTGAAATCGGCCGAAACCACCGCTATTGTCATGCTGCTTATTGGTGCTTCAACGGCTATGTCATGGATGCTCTCCTATGCCAATATTCCTCAGAATATCAGTGCATTTATGCTCACCGTCAGCGATAACCCGATTATTATTCTGCTGCTGATTAACCTGCTGTTAATTATTGTGGGGGCGTTTCTGGATATGACCCCTGCGGTGCTGATTTTTACGCCGATTTTCCTGCCGGTAGCGGCGGAACTGGGCATGTCACCGCTGCAGTTTGGTATTATGATTGTATTAAATCTGTCGATTGGATTGTGCTCACCGCCTGTTGGGGCAGTGTTATTTATTACCTGTGCTATTGCCAAAACACGCCTGGACAAAATTATCCGGCCGTTGCTGCCACTTTATGTCGCGATGTTTGTGGTACTAATGCTGGTGACCTATGTGGCGTGGTTTAGTGAAGCATTACCGGCACTGTTCGGGGTATAAAACCCCGGCTGCTGGTTTGGAAATCAACGAATAACCCGAAAGTGCTGAGAGTAGCGTAACAAACCGGTTAACGGTAAACTCAGACTGATGAATAAAAAACAAAAATAAAGAGTACTCTGCATGGATAAGAAGCCAACCATCAATGATGTGGCACGTATAGCCGGGGTGTCCAAGCGCACCGTCTCCCGGGTTATCAATGGGGCCTCAAATGTTGGCGCCGCTACCCGGGAAAAAATTCAACAGGTGGTGGATGAGCTGGGCTTTTCGCCGGATAAACAGGCCCGGGGCCTGGCTGCCAGCCGTTCTTATCTGATTGGTTTGATTTACGATAACCCGGATGCACTCTATATCGACCAGGTGCAACGCGGTGTACTCGATGTTTGTTCGAAAAAAGGCTACGAGCTGGTTGTTCACCCCTGTAATTATCGCAGTGATGATTTTATCAGTAATTGCGTGGGCTTTGTGCGGCGTTCCAACATCGACGGCGTAATTGTACTGCCGCCGGTGTCGGAGTCTAACGAGTTGGCCACGGCGCTGGAGAATCATGGCATTAACTATGTCAGGCTGACCTCGGTGGATATCGACGACAAAGCCAATATTGTGGTGTCGGACGACCGTGCCGCGTTAAGTGATATGGCCCGATACCTGGTGTCGTTGGGACACAAAGACATCGCGATTATTAGTGGGCCTAACCACTATTATTCTACTGTAGAGCGTTTGGAAGGGATTATTAACACACTGCAGGAGCTGGGTATAACCATTCCAGCAGAACGGGTCATGGAAGGTAAAAACAGTTACGAAAGTGGTATCGAGTGTGCCCGCGCATTACTGATTCAAACGCCGCGTCCGCAGGTGATTGTGGCTAATAACGATGAGATGGCCGCTGGTGTACTAAAAGTGGCGCATGAACTCGGTATCGATGTGCCCGGCGAGCTATCGGTTGCCGGTTTTGATGATAACTTGCTGGCGTCGCGGGTGATTCCATCACTCACCACAGTGCAGCGTCCGGTGGTTGCCATGGCAGGTATTGCCGCGAAAAAAATAGTCGCCCAGATCGAGAATAAGCCAGCTGAAGGTGTGGAAGAATATACTATCAAGCCACATCTTATTATTCGTGAATCAACGCGCAAAGCAACCAAACCATAGCCGATAAAAAATAAACGAAAACTGCTTTAACATAATTTGCCACCGGTGGCATTAATGTTAAAAGTGTGGTAGCTTATCAATAACAGGAATTAACGATCAGAGATTTTATGGCCGATCAGACCAAGCTAATACAAGTGCATCCAAACGATAACGTTGCTGTGTCAACCATGGCGTTGCCTGCCGGTACGATCGTAGACACTTTATCGGTTACCCTTGGCAGTGATACGCCCGCAGGCCATAAAGTCGCCCTGAGTGACATCGCGGCCGGTGAAAAAGTCGTCAAATATGGCTTTGCCATTGGTATTGCTCAGGCGGATATCAAACGTGGTGATCATGTTCACAGTCATAATTTAAAAACGGCATTGAGTGGTCAGGAAAACTATCAGTATGAGCCGGTTGCTGCACGCAAACCGGTTACCAAACCTGCTCAGGCCAGCTTTATGGGCTATCGCCGGGCGAATGGTAAGGTTGGGATACGCAACGAAGTCTGGATCATCAATACGGTTGGCTGTGTAAATCGCACTGCTGAGCGCATTGCCGCTGAGTGCGAGCGTCGTTTCTTCGGGGAATGCGATGGTTTTCGTTCATTTACCCATCCGTTTGGCTGCTCACAATTAGGCGATGACCTGCACGACACACAAACCATACTCGCTTCGCTGGCATCGCACCCCAATGCGGGCGCGGTGCTGATTGTTGGGCTGGGTTGTGAAAACAACCAGCTGTCCAATTTGCTGGAAAAAGTCGACCGCCCGGCCTCGCAGATCCGGTATTTTAACTCCCAGCAGGTGGGAGACGAAATTGAGGAAGGGATCCGCCTTATTCATGAAATGCTAGCTGATGTTGGCAAGTGCACCCGCGAGCCCATTGATGGCAGCGAGTTGGTACTGGGAGTGAAGTGTGGCGGGAGTGATGCGTTTAGTGGCATTACCGCCAACCCGCTGGTGGGTCGCATGACCGATTTAATGGTTAAACAGAACGGCAGTGTGCTGCAAACGGAAACCCCGGAAATGTTCGGTGCCGAGCAGTTACTAATGAACCGGGCGACCAGTCAGGCTGTATTTTGTGAAATTGTTGAACTGGTAAACGAATTTAAACAGTACTTTATTGATAACAACCAGCCTATTTATGAAAACCCGTCGCCGGGTAATAAGGCCGGCGGGCTTACCACGCTGGAAGAGAAATCGCTGGGCGCGGTGCAAAAAGGCGGTCAGGCACCGGTTAACGGCGTATTGCAGTACGGCGAACCTTTGTCTAAGAAAGGCCTCAATCTACTCCAGGCACCGGGCAACGATGCGGTAAGTTCCACCGCACTTGCCGCCAGCGGCGCGCACATTATTTTATTCACCACCGGCCGGGGTACCCCGCTCGGCTTTCCTGTACCCACAGTGAAAATCTCATCTAACAGTGAAATAGCTCATAAGAAGCCACACTGGATAGATTTTAATGCAGGCCAGATATTGCAGGGCACCAGTATTGATGACTGTGCTGCTCAGCTGTATCAGCAATGCCTGAATATTGCGTCAGGCGAAAAAACCTGCAACGAGAAAAATGGCAGTCACGAGATAGCGATCTGGAAACGTGGCGTAACCCTGTAACAAAGAGACTGATATGAAACCAATACTATTACACGAAGACAGACTGTTTCCGGCCGACGAAGCAACACGCTCTGTCGCTCGCTCGCTGTATCAAACAGTCAAAGACTTGCCTATTATCAGCCCCCACGGCCACACCGATCCGCGCTGGTTTGCCTATGATGAAAATTTTGGCAATGCCACCGAGCTGTTTATTTTACCCGATCATTATGTGTTCAGAATGCTCTACAGTCAGGGCGTTTCGCTGGAAAGTCTGGGCATTCGTCGCTGGGATGGTGGTCCAACCGAGGGTGACCCACAGAAAATCTGGCAGATTTTTGCTGACCATTATTATCTGTTTGCCGGTACGCCTTCCAGAATGTGGCTGGATACAGTGTTCAAAAACGTGTTTGGCTTAACCGACATGTTATGCAGCGAAAACGCCATGGAGTATTACCATTTCATTACCGCAGAGCTGGGCAAAGACGCTTACAAGCCACGGGCTCTGATGGACCGCTTTAATATAGAACTGATTGCTACCACCGAAGGCGCGCTGGATAACCTTGAGCACCACCGGGCATTAAAAGGCACCGGTTGGGATAAGCGTGTTATCACATCTTTCCGCCCGGATGATGTGGTAGATGCTTCCCGTGAAGACTTTGCTCAAAATATCGAGCTGCTTGGTGAAATTACCGGCGAGAATACCACCGACTGGGAAGGGTATCTGGCTGCTATTCGTCAGCGCCGGGCGGTATTCCGCGAGCACGGTGCCACAGCCACCGATCACGGCCACCCAACGGCCCGTACTGCAGATCTGTCAAAGGCTGATTGTCAAGCGCTATTCAGCAAGTGCCTGAGTGGCAAAGCCAGCGAAGCCGAGCAGGAATTGTTCCGCGCTCAAATGCTTACCGAATTAGCGGGTATGAGTATTGAGGATGGTATGGTTATGCAGATCCACCCCGGCGCTTTTCGTAATCACAATAACGATGTGTTTACTAAATTCGGCCGTGATAAAGGCGCGGACATCCCGCTGCAAACCGAATATGTTAATGCACTGAAACCGTTGCTGGATAAATACGGCAACGATCCCCGCCTGAACATCATTTTGTTCACGCTTGATGAAACCGTGTATTCCCGAGAGCTGGCACCGCTGGCTGGTCATTATCCGTGCCTTAAGCTGGGCCCTGCCTGGTGGTTCCACGATAGCCCGGAAGGCATGTTGCGTTATCGCCATCAGGTAACCGAAACCGCCGGTTTGTTTAATACCGTTGGTTTTAACGATGACACCCGCGCCTTCCTGTCGATTCCGGCTCGCCACGACGTAGCCCGCCGTATTGATTGCCGGTTCCTGGCCAATATGGTGGTGGAACACCGAATCAGCGAAGATGAAGCTGGCAGCCTGATTAAACAGCTGTCTTACGATCTGGCGAAAAAAGCTTACAAACTGGGGCAGGCATAATCATGGCGGCGTCGTTAAATAATGCTACACTGGCCACGTTGCCTGCCGAGGTAAAAAAGCCTGACTACGATCGCGCTGAACGCAGCCGCGGTATTGTGCACATTGGGCCGGGCGCATTTCACCGCGCCCATCAGGCTGTGTATACCGACATGGCTATGGCTTATGGTGGTAACTGGCGAATTACCGGTGTGTCGATGCGCAGCGCTACGCTGAAACAAAAAATGGCCGACCAGGACAATCTTTATTCACTGGTAGTACTGGACAACGAACCCTATGTGCAGGTTATCGGCGCCTTCGACAGCGTACTGGTATTAAATGAAGACCGTGAAGCCATTATGGCTGCGCTCACCGACGCCAATACCCATATTATTTCATTAACGATTACGGAGAAGGGGTATTGCCTTGCCAGTAATGGTGAGCTCGATACGTCCCATACCGACATCATGCACGATTTAACCAATCCTGATGAACCGGTCTCCGCGGTAGGGCTTATAGTCAGTGCGCTCAAGCACCATTTTGAGCAACAACAGGCCGATATTACCGTGATCAGTTGTGATAACCTGGCTGATAATGGCAAAAAACTGGCTAAAGCCGTATTGCAGTTTGCCGAGAAAATCCAGCCGGAACTGGCACAGTGGATTGAACAGAACATTGCCTTTCCCTGCACCATGGTGGATAGCATTACGCCAGCCACAGATGAAGCATTGATTAGTCTGGCGGCCGATAAGCTGGGTGTTGAAGATGCCTGGCCTATTCAACGCGAAGGTTTCACCCAGTGGGTAGTTGAGGACAAGTTCAGCGGGCCGCGCCCGGCCTGGGAGAAGGTGGGGGTTACCTTTACCGACGATGTCGCCGCCTTTGAAAATGCCAAACTGCGTATTTTAAATGGCACCCATTCAACGCTTGCTTATACTGGTATCCTGCTTGGCAAGGAAACCGTTTATGAAGCGATTAGCGACACTGCCCTGGAAGCGTTTATTCGCCGCTTACTGAGTGATGAAATTATTCCGTCTATTAACGCTGAAGGCGTAATGGATTTACCGGCCTACGCGGAAGACATTTTAAATCGCTACAAGAACTGTCACATTCGCCACTTGTTGGCACAAATTGCCTGGGATGGTTCGCAGAAGCTGCCTTTCCGCGTGCTCAATACCGTGCGCGATAACTTAAAACTGGGTCAGCAGGCTAAGCTATTGTGCGTGCCGATTGCGGCATGGATTTTATTTATTGCTAAACGCGCTAACGACCAGGAAGAACTGGTGGATCCGCTGGCAGAGACCTTAATTGGTTTAGCCAATCAGCATCAGGGTGATCTGCCGGCGCTCGCTGCAGCGGTGCTGAATCTGCCTCAGGTGTTTGCCGAACTGACGGCTAACAAATGGTTTAAAGACACCGTGCTGAAATACGTTGAGGTGTTATCCTCCATCAACGGCAACAATGCGGCCGAAGTGTTAGGAGCGCTGTAATGTCTGACTTTAAAAGCCTGATTGAGGGCACGCCATTACTGCCGATTCTGCAGCCGCAAAGCGTAGAGCAGGCGGTTAACATTGCCAGGGCTGTGCATGCCAGCGGCTTGCGCAGTATTGAAGTTGTGCGCCGTACACCAGCGGCTGCGGCCGCGGTAACCGCTATTCGTGACGCATTTCCGGACCTGTTGGTGGGTATGGGCACAGTGTTAAATCAGGCGCATGTGCAGGAGGCGGTAGATGCCGGGAGTCAGTTTATTATTACCCCGACTACCAGTGAAAAACTGCTGTCGGCGCTGAGCGATAGCAATATTCCCTATTTGCCTGGCACTGCTTCTCCTTCAGACATTTTGCTGGCCGTTGAGGCCGGTTTGTCGGAAGTAAAATTCTTTCCGGCCAGTTTAAGCGGTGGCGCCGCCATGCTGAATAATTTCAGTGCCATTTTTCCGGAAGTATCACTCTGCCCAACCGGTGGTATTTCCAATTCTAATTTGCATGAGTACAGCAGCCTGCCCAACGTATTCGCCGTGGGCGGCTCCTGGATGATTCCAAAGAGCTGTGTAGCAAGCGGCGACTGGCAGGGGGTAACCGCTGCCTGTGCGCTGGCGCAACAACAATTTACTAAGGATGCCGCGTGAAACGAGTCGTCATTTTTGGAGAATGCATGGTGGAACTGGTGTCAACCAGTGCCACTGAGCTAAAGAAGAGTTTTGCCGGTGACACCTACAACACCGCCGTGTACTTAAAGCGCAATGCGCCGGGCTTGTCGGTGAGTTATCTGACCGCCATTGGCGAAGACTTTTTAAGTAATGAACTGCTCTTTGCCATGGGTGATGAGCAAATTAATACCGACCATGTTTACCGCTGTAGTAAGCGTAATCTGGGCTTGTACATGGTGCGTACCGATAAGTACGGTGAGCGTACCTTTGCCTACTGGCGCGATGGCTCGGCCGCCACACAAACCCTCAATGTGATGGCTCAGGCACCGGACAATATTGAGATGTTTTATTTCTCAGGCATTTCGGTGGCCATTTTAGATGTTGCTCAGCGCGAGAAGCTGTTTGAAATGATTAATACCCTGAGCAGTGATGGTTGCCGAATTGTCTTTGACCCTAACTACCGCCCGCGCCTGTGGCGTGATCAGCAGGAAGCTCAGGAGTGGATGGATAAAAGTTATCAGGTTGCTGACATTGCGTTCCCGGGCGGTGATGATCACCTGGCATTATATGGCCATACCAATGCCGATGATGTGCTCGCCCATCTTGCCCCATTTGGCATTGGCGAAGTGGTGATGAAAAACGGCGCAGTAGGCGTACATATTGTCAATCTCGAAGGCCAGTTTATCGTTCCGGTGCAAACGGTAACTAACGTTGTGGATACCACCGCCGCGGGCGATGCGTTTAACGGTGGCTACCTTGCAGCGCGGTTATCCGGTAAAAACGTAACTGAGTCTGCCAGCTTTGGTGCCATGGTGGCCGGTACGGTTATTCAGCATCCCGGCGCTATTATTCCGGCCGACACCTTAAGTAAAGCCGTAACCCCCCTTTAATCAATAGAGCAGCAGGGTAACGTTGCCCTGCTGGCTTACCGCCCAGCCCCGCTATTTACCATTTATCCGTCGTTATTACCGTTAGTCATTTATTCCACCGGACTTGATTTATTCAGGCATTCTGTGTCCCATAGCATAACCCTTAAGGAGACATTTCATGCTTAAATGGATTACTGGTTTGGTTGCCGGATTACTTCTGGCAAATAGCAGCGCGGCCATGGATACCGCGGGTGACTGGCACGGCGAACTCAATATTCAGCCTGGCGTATCGCTGCCTTTGGTATTGCATATCGGGGGCAGCGAACCCGACTGGCAGGTTAGTCTGGATAGCCCGAATCAGGGGGCGTTTGGCATCCCGGGCAGGGCCGAGAAAATCACTGATACCCGCATAAAGGTGAAGTTTGCTGCCATCGGCGCTGCTTATGAGGCGGCGTTGGAAAACGGCGAGCTGGTAGGGACATTCACTCAAAGCGGCAAGTCGTTTGCGCTGACTCTGGCCCGCCAGAGCGAAGAAGGAAAGGAAAAAGCCAAACAAGCGGCGGCACGACCTCAGCACCCAGAAGCGCCATTTCCCTATACCGTTGAAGAGGTCAGCTTCCCACATACTTCCGGGGCATTTGAGTTTGCTGCAACGCTAACT
Source organism: uncultured Alteromonadaceae bacterium (assembly GCA_950073835.1). Taxonomy (GTDB): domain Bacteria; phylum Pseudomonadota; class Gammaproteobacteria; order Enterobacterales; family Alteromonadaceae; genus Alteromonas. The sequence continues at coordinate 18,253 of CATMRP010000027.1, read as the reverse complement.
CTGCCAAACGGCAAAGGCCCTTCTCCGGCTGCCATTCTGGTATCCGGCTCGGGCCCTCAGGATCGTGATGAAACCCTGATGGGTCATAAGCCTTTTCTGGTGATTGCCGATCACCTGACGAAGGCCGGCGTTGCCGTATTGCGGTTTGATGATCGCGGCACCGCTCAAAGCGGCGGTACCTTTGCCGGGTCAACCATTGATGATTTCAGCACCGACGTAGAATCCGCTTTCCAGTATTTACTCACTCGGGATGAAATAGTGCCACAGAAGATTGGTTTGATTGGCCATAGTGAGGGGGGGATGACAGCCCCACTGTTTGCTGCTCGTCAGCCGCAGGTTGCATTTGTAGTGTTGCTGGCCGGATTAGGCGTGGATGGCACCACGTTATGGGCTGAACAACAGCGGGACATGGCAGAGGCGTATGGATTACCTAACGATGAAAGTATCTACCAGGCAATGCGTGTTTTTGCCCGGCAGGTGATTGCCGGAGACAGTCCTCAGGCCATTGAACAGAATTTGCTTAGCAAGGGCTATGATAAGGCCACTGCTCAACAGTACGTAAAAGCAGTGGCTAATGATTGGGGCCGGAGTTTCTTCACCTATCAGCCAAAACAAGTACTGCCAAAGCTGACTATGCCAGTCCTTGCGTTGAACGGCGAAAAGGATTTACAGGTGGCTGCTGTCAGTAATATCGGTGGTATGAAGGCCATTTTTGCTAACAGCGGTAATCAGGATGTGACGCTGAAAACACTGCCAGATCTCAATCATCTATTTCAGCCAGCAGAGTCTGGTCTGCCGGACGAGTATGGTAGGATAAATCAGACCTTTGCGCCGCAGGCGTTGGCTATCATCAGTGAGTGGATACAGCAACGGGTGGGAGATTAGCGTGAAACAATACTGGCTGCTCCAGGTTACCGGTTGGGGATTATTCTACGCCATCGACTCACTGTTAAAAGTGGCCGCAGGGGTTGTTAGTTATCCGTTATTTATCGCTGTTTTTATCCTGTATACCTTTGCTATGGCCGCCTCACATTGTTTGCGCATCTGGTATCGCCGGTGGCAGCGGTTACCCTTGTTGAAAGTGGTTGCCGGCGTTGTGACAGCGTCCCTGCTTGGTGCGGCCGGCGCAACGAGTCTGATGCTCGGCACCCTGGTGGTCATCAACAACCCGATTATCCAGCAGGCTAGTGGCGCACTGGATTTGCTGTTTATTAACAATCTGCTGGTGGTTTGGGCGGTTTTGCTTATCTGGAGTGGCCTGTACTTTTTTATCACCCGGCAACGTAAAGTGGATGAGCTGGAAACGTCTCAGGAAGATTTGCAGCAAAACCTGCAACAAGCGCAGTTAAACGCGTTGCTAAGCCAACTGAATCCGCACTTTATGTTTAACTGCATCAATAATATTCGTGCGCTGATTTTAGAAGATGCCGCGAAGGCCCGGGATATGCTGGCCAATCTGGCTGATATGCTAAGGTATAATTTGCAAAGTGATGCCGGGGAAACTTCATCGCTGTGTGCCGAACTGGCCATTGTTGAGACATACGTGAGCCTGATGAAAATGCAGTATGAATCCCGGCTGGCCTACCAGGTAACGGTGGACGATAAAGTTTGCCAGGATTGCCCCGTGCCGCGATTAATGCTGCAATTACTGGTGGAGAATGCCATTAAGCATGGTATCGCCAGGCAGGTACAGGGTGGCGTCGTAACCGTATCTATCCGGCTAGCCGGGCAATGCCTGCTGATTGAAGTGGGCAACCCGGGGTCACTGAAGGCCGGAGAGGGTGGCATCGGTGTTGATAATATTCGCCAGCGGCTTGCAATACTTTATGCAGAGCAGCAGGCGTTTACGCTGAGTCAACAACAAGACAAGGTCGTGGCAAGGGTACAAATACCGTATAAGGATAAACCATGCGGGTAGTCATAGTAGAAGACAGTCGACTGGCGAGACTGGAGTTGTGCGAGCAGCTTTCGCAACTGCCCGATGTTACCCTCGTGGGGCAGGCCGACACGGTGGAAAATGCCACAGCGCTTATTAACGACTTGCAGCCTGATCTTATTCTGCTGGATATCGATTTACCCGGCGGCACCGGCTTTGATTTACTCGAGCAACTTGAGGTATTGCCGAAAGTGGTGTTTACCACCGCCTTTGACGAATATGCCGTGCGCTCCTTTGAGGTAGATGCGCTGGATTATTTACTTAAACCAATCACGTTACCGCGTTTAACCAAAGCCCTGGCTAAAGCTGAAGCGCAACTTGCGGCGCAAGAGGCTGTTACCAGCGAGTCCAGACTGCATGGCGACAGTCAGTTGTTTTTAAAAGACGGCGAACAATGCTGGTTGATAAGGCTGAAGCAGGTGCAGCTGTTTGAATCGGTTGGTAATTACACGCGGGTCTATTTTGAACAGCATAAACCCATGTTAAATAAAGCCATTTCGCATATCGAAGCACGCTTACCCGAAGCCGAGTTTTTCCGCATCAATCGTTCAGAAATTATCAACCTGGCCTTTATCGAAGACATCGAAGTCCCCCTGAGTGGCCAATGGCAGGTACGCATGCAAAACGGGCGTATTCTGGTGCCCTCACGTCGTCAGGCCCAGGCATTCAGGCAACGGTTATCACTGTAACCCCGCTTAAACAATGTTATCCTGAATGCATCGCTTTGCAGGAATAATAAAAATGAAACCAATAGTCTATGTATCCGGCACCTTTGATTTATTTCACAGTAACCACCTTAAAATGATTGAATATGGCGCGGGGTTCGGTGGAACGTTAATTGTAGGCGTGAGCACTGATGAACTTGTCTGTACGTATAAAAATCCCCCTGCTGTGCCTTATGAAGAGCGGGCGGCGATTATTTCTGCGTTAAAATATCCCAATATGGTAATCCCCCAGCGCTCTCTGGATCACACTGAGCGGGTGAAAGATCTGAATATCGATGTTTTTGTGGTAGGTGATGACTGGCGAGGAAAGTATGACTATCTTCGCGATTTAGGCGTGGAAGTTTATTACTTCCCGTATGGTGAGGGCGTGAGTACCACCCGGTTAAAGCAACAAATTACCGAGCAATACAATAAGCTCAAAAGTACCGCCGATAAACATGAAAATCCGGAGATTAAAAGATCATGAAGCGAATTTTAATTACCGGCGGCAGCGGAGACTGGGCGCAGAGTTTTAAGCTGCAATACGGCGATCAGTTTCATATCGATACTCCAGGGCGCAGTGAGCTCGACGTCACCGGCGAAGACTCTGTTAAAGGGTACTTTGCCAGACTTTCAGCCCCCTATGATATTGTGATCAACAATGCCGGTTGTATTCATCCTAAGCGTATTCTGGAGTCTGACAGTGCGTTGTGGGTCAATGATATTCAGGTGAATCTGGTGGGGACTTATTATGTATGTAAGTATGCGCTTACTGCTTCTGATTCCACGCAGTTAATTCAAGTGTCATCAACGGCCGGGTTTAATGCTTACAAGGACTGGTCGTCTTACTGCGCGTCTAAGGCCGGGGTGATCACCTTATCGAAAAGCCTCGCCGCCGATGGTTATAACTCTATTTGTTTATGCCCCGGCGCCATTGATACCAAATTCCGCGATTACTTTGATTTGCCTAACAATAATATGATGACCTGTGAGCAATTCAGCGACTATGTGATGCAGGTCATTAACGGTGATTTTACGCCCGGGGATGTGTTGTTTATTCGCGCAAACGAGTTTGAGTTGAATCCCTGAATACCAGGCCAGCTTTGACCTACTGCTGGCCTGATATACCTGCTTTCGCGGGTAAGCTTCTATGCAGATTGGAATTACAATGAATCGCGGTAAACGTAGTTCGCTAATGGGTGATTGCGCTCTCGCAAATCGCGAATAAAAAACTGCGCTACCTTGGATGCGCCGACCACATTTAAATGAGTATTGTCGGTTTTGCCATCCGGATAGCGGGTGTATAAATCCGGCGGTACCTGAATAAAATACTGGCGACTTTCCGGTTCACCGATGGATTTTAAGAATCCACAGGTTTGTTCGTTGAGGTCGAAAAACTCAACCCCTTCTGATTTAGCCACTTGTCTGGCAGCGCTCGCGTAATCGATGAGTTTACGTTGCAGGTTACCTTCTTCATCAAAGTGGCGTCGGCAAATAGAGCTGGCGATCATCGGAATGGCTTTGTGCTCACGTACTTCTTTAATGTACTGACGTAAAAACGCCGGATAGTCTTTATCTACCGAGGCGTAGCGGGCCGGATCGTCCTTTTTCTGGTCGTTATGGCCAAACTGAATTAACACGTAATCGCCTTCTTTGAGCTCAGATAACACCAGTGCCCAACGCCCTTCATTAATAAAACGGCGGGTACTGCGGCCATTGGCAGCGTGATTTACAATTTCCAGTTCTTCGTTCATGTACTGAGGCAGCAACTGGCCCCAGCCACGTTCGGGATAAGCCAGATTGGGTTTGTCAGACATCGTGGAGTCGCCCACCAGATGCAGCGCTACACGGGTTGGATCCCAGGCAAGAGAATGAGAGCAAAAAGCCGAGAGTATCAGCGCAAATAAAACGCGTTTCATCTTTTCTCCTTAAAAAATAAAAAAAAGGCCATTTGTAAAAAATGGCCTGAGGGCCGGGGTTGGGAGCACGTGTTAAATTGGTTCTTAACACCTGTTTCCCAACCCGGTCCAACAGCGGATCAAATGATCCTTGGGCACACTGTAAAATCGTTACATTCTGTAGCTGGCACCGATGAAGAACTGACGACCGGTTTGGGTCACGTTCCACAAGCGTCCACCAATATTCGGTGAAACCAGGGCGACAATCGGCTCATCGGTCAGGTTAATCCCTTCAATCGACACTTTAAGGTTTTCTGACACGTTGTAACTGGCCGAGAAATCAATGTGTGTCGTGCCATCCACATAGCGTTGTTTGTTTGGATCACTCTGGAATGAGGTGGTAAATTCACTGCGTTTAGCCATGGAAACGCGGGCACTAAACAGGTCATTTTCCCAGTAAACCGTGAAGTTAGACGATCTGTCTGACTGACCGGTGAGGTTTACGTCGGCATCAACGAATGTCATGTTAGCCAACACACCGAATTTTTTCACCCACTCAGGTCCGGGCAGGAAATCCACTGTTTGTTGGTACTGCACTTCATAGCCATCGAGCTTACCACCGCCACCATTAACCGGGCGACGCACTTCAAAATCGGCGTTATTGACGATATCAGCCTGACCACCCAGTACGCTGTCTGGTAAGCCAATTTGCTGCCAGTTAAGGGTGCTGGTTTCGTTAGTCGGGAACGACTCAATGTCTTTGATAAAGTAAGCAAAAGACAGTAATGCGCCTTCAGCAAAATAGTACTCTGCAGACAGGTCGTAATTGGTAGCCCGGAAGGGTTCGATAAACGGGTTACCATAGCTGACCGCCAGGTTAAATGGATCCACACTACCACCCGGCGACAAAGTGCTCAGGCCAGGACGAGACATTACATCGGCATAAGAAGCACGTAGAACCACGTCTTCGGTGAGATCAAGGGCCAGGTTAACCGATGGCAGCGTATCGCTGTAATCGTTTTTCACTGTGGTTGGGTCACCGTTTACCAGACCCGTAGATTCAACATCGGTTGTCGCATAGCGCACACCAGCGTTACCGCGCAGGTCCATATCGCCGACCGGGAAGAAGAAGTCAGCCTGAATAAAGTAACTCATGTTTTCTTCGCCAACCGCATAGGTGTCACCACCGCGAGGCGCATAGCTCCAGCCGCCGCTGGCCAAAAACTGCGGCAGTTGGGCATTGTCGGCCATAAAGAACGACTGACCTCCGGCACTCACTACATTACCGTCTGCAGCGGTGACTACATTGCTGATACCAAAAGCGACGTTATCTACGGTGCCGTCGGCCGCATCGGCATTGGCAAAGGTGCCGTCGGCCCGTGAACCGGCAATTTCATACATGTAATCTTTGTAGGTAACACCACCTTTCAGGGTGACAGAATCATTCAGGATGTAGGCAAAATCAAGGCGTGCGTTGTCGTAGCTGGATTCTGCATCATACAAACGGTCGCGGTACTCTGATAATTCCCAGTTGGCCGGATCCGTGGTATCAAAGCTGTAGCCAATGGTCGGACTCATTGGATTGCTGTAATCAAAGGTGACTGCAGAGCTGCTTTCGGCGTAATCGAGCATGCGGCGCGAGTCATTCTCACTGAAGTGCTCGTAAATAATGGTAGTTTCACGATTATCCAGCACCGACTCAGAGGTACCGGCTAACAGGTGCAGTTTGAGGTCGTCATTAATATGGTGTACGACATCCACGCTGAACTGAGTAAATTCTGATTCCCAGTTAGATTCAAAGTTTTCCGAGCGCACGTCTACATCGTGAGCGGTTGCTGCCACAATGCTATCGTTACCATCAATGGTGTAATCGGTCAGGTAAGTCTGACCAACACCCAGGGAGTTAGTCCGTGCCAGAGAGATAGCCTGCATAAACGGCTCCAGGCGTTGGGCTTCAATTTTGGCGTATAAGGCATCTACGGTAACCGTGGTATCTTCGGTCGGGGCAAATTGTATTGACGCGGTCAGGCCGGTACGGTCCAGCTCGTGGCTCTTATCGGCAAAACGTGGGAAACGGGGATGCCAGTAGCTGCTTAAATCTTCACTTTGGGTACCCAGGCAGGAATCATCGGTACAGAAGCTGTCATCTTCCCAACGACCGGTGTCAGCACCGATGTTGCTTATTAGCTGAGACGAAAACGACGCTGAAACCAGAAAACCAAAAGTGCGGTCATCGTTGGTGTAACTGGTTAATGCTGAAAGTCTGGGATCGGTTTCTTCAGACTGGTCGTTATAAGTGCCTTGTACATTCAAAGCGGTTACATTGTCTTTAAAGTCGAACGGACGGCCGGTGGTCAGGTCCACGGTAGCGCCCAGAGTGCCTTCTTCAATTTCGGCAGAAGAGGTTTTATGTACGGTCAACTGGCTGAATAATTCAGAAGCAAATACATTGAAGTCGAATGCACGGCTTTTACGCACACCGCCAGGACCGGCAGACAGTGACTGCGCCTGCATGCCATTTAGCTGTACACGGGTAAAGCTGGAGTTAAGACCACGAACGGTAATTTCACGCCCCTGACCGGCATCACGGCTGATGGCGATCCCGGGGATACGTTGAAGTGACTCGGCAAGGTTCTGATCCGGAAAGTCGGCAATGTCTTCAGCGAGAATGGTATCAACGGCGCCGGCTGAGGCGCGTTTGGTGATCAGGGCCTTTTGCAGACTGTCAGCAAAGCTTGAGGCACGTACCTCAATCACTTCAACCATATCCTCACTTTCCTGCGCTTGTAAAACTGCAGGTGTCAGCAGAGCGCAGGCGACTGCCAGACTTAATGGCGCTTTAGTAAAACTCTTGGCAAATTTCATTCGTGGCTTCCTCACGTTTTTTATTAACCTGTTCCGCAGCCTGTTTATTCGGTCAGTATCTGCTGAACATGTTGTGTGCATGGGTACGTAGTTCGTTTCTGTTAAACCTGTTGTTATTATGAGTTTTGGTTAACAAGCGCTTAACAATATAGATATAAGTGCTACCGGTGGCAACCCTCATTCACAAAATTTTTAAGAATTCATCTTTTTCGCCGCCGCTGTTTCACATTAGAAACACTCAATCCTTACTCTGTATGGTCTGGCTCACTGTGCATTTATACTAAAGATTAACGGCTTATGTTACTTTTGTAGCGAAAGCACTGCATTATTAACCATATTTGGTATAGTGTTTACATGTTGACAACATTGCTAAAATTACTAAAATGCTACCGGTAGCATAAATTATTTACATTTTTACAACAGGGGTCGAAAATGAGAAGACAGGTGATGAGGACAGCGCTGATTGCTTTGCTGTTTATAACAACAGCGGCAGCGGCGCAAACTGACACTCTGGACAACACCAAGCCTTGGTATCAACGCATGGTGGAATCAGAAATGGTTCGCTTCCCCCAGGCCTGGATGATGGACTGGGATAAAGAGCCTACCTGGGATTATGTTCACGGTTTAAATCTGTTGGGGTTCGCCCGGGTTTACGAAAAAACCGGTGACAAGCGTTATTTTGATTACCTAAAGGGATATTACGACGAGCTTATTGATGAGCAGGGTAATATCGACACCTATAAAAGAGAAAAATTTAATATCGACATGCTCAATGCCGGTAAAGTGCTGTTCTTTTTGTATGATCAGACTGGTGATGAGAAATATATGCTGGCTGCAGACAAGCTGCGTGCCCAGCTAAATGAACATCCGCGTACCAGCGAAGGTGGCTTCTGGCATAAAAAGCGCTATCCGAGTCAGATGTGGCTCGATGGGCTGTATATGGGGGCCCCTTTCTATGCAGAGTACATCATGCGCGCCAGAAATCCTGAGCAACTCGATGATGTGTTTTTACAGTTCGAATTAATCGAAAAACACCTGTACGACCCGAAAACCGGCCTGCCACGTCATGGTTGGGATGAATCACGGGATCAGAAGTGGTCAGACAAAGCGACTGGTTTGTCACCTCATCACTGGTCACGAGCCCTTGGCTGGTATGCCATGGCAATGGTCGACGTGATGGATATTGTGCCGGTGCAAAACTCCAAACGTGCCTGGCTGGCCGCCCGCTTTGAGAAATTCATGGCGCAGGTTGTAAAATATCAGCACCCAACCGGTGCCTGGTATCAGGTAACCGATTTAGGCGATCGTGAAGAAAACTACCTGGAAGCCTCCGGCACGGCCATGCTGACCTATGCCATGGCTCGTGGGGTGAATTTAGGCGTTTTACCTGAGTCTTATCGCGCCCATGCAGAAAGAGGCTTTGCCGGGCTGGTGGATCAAATGATTTCTGTGGATCCGGCCACCAACGTCATCACCCTGAATCAGGTGTGCGCGGTAGCCGGCCTGGGCGGTAACCCTTATCGCGATGGTAGTTTTGAGTACTACATGAGCGAGCCAATTCGCCCGAATGATGCCAAAGGCGTAGGCCCTTTCATTCTGGCTGCACTGGAACTGGGTAAATAATCCATGCGCCGAATTGCCCGGCTCTGCGCGCTAACGCTGCCTCTGTGTATTGTTGCAGGGTGCAGCGGTCAGCATCAAGATTTGTTGCCGCAACGTGTGGATAACCGTTTGCACATCAGCGATCTGGGCAATGGCTTTTATAAAAATCCCATACTGCATATTGATTATTCCGATCCGGATGTGGTGGCAGTAGACGGTCACTATTATATGACGGCGTCGAGTTTTAATGCTTCGCCGGGGCTACCGGTGCTGCATTCCACAGATTTAGTAAACTGGACGCTGATCAACTATGCCCTGCCTCAGCAGGTTCCTCAGGCCCATTACGATAAGCCGCAGCATGGCAACGGCGTGTGGGCGCCTAACTTTCGCTATCACGCTGGCAAATACTGGATCTTTTATCCCGATCCGGACTTTGGTATTTACGTGGTGACTGCCAACGATCCGGCTGGCACCTGGAGTGAGCCACGGCTTATTCTGTCTGGCAAAGGTATTATCGACCCGACACCGCTGTGGGACGAAAACGGTAAGGCCTATCTGTTACACGCCTGGGCGAAAAGCCGGGCAGGGTTTAACAATGTACTCAGTCTGCATGAAATGGCCCCGGACACATCCTGGGTAAATCCGGCGTACACTACTATTGTGGACGGTCATCAGTTACCGGGATACCGAACCCTTGAAGGGCCAAAGTTTTACCAGCGTAATGGCTATTACTACATTTTCGCCCCGGCCGGTGGTGTAGAAACCGGCTGGCAGGCGGTATTCCGTTCGCGGGATGTCTATGGTCCTTATGAACATAAAACGGTGATGGCCCAGGGCAATACGTTAATTAACGGCCCGCATCAGGGCAGTTGGGTCACTACCAGTAGTGGTGAAGACTGGTTTATTCACTTTCAGTCCCGCAAAGCCTATGGGCGTATCGTTCATTTACAGCCGGTGACATGGTTAAATGACTGGCCGGTGATAGGTCGTGACGACAATAATGATGGCAGCGGAGAGCCGGTTTATACCTATCTTAAACCGGTTAGCACAGTGCCTGGCCGCTTAATGCCACAGCCAGCTACCGATGAATTTACCGATAATACTGTGGGTCTTCAGTGGCAGTGGAATGGCAATTTCAAACCACACTGGCTGGAAGTTAGTAAAGGCCAGCTTATTCTGAAGGCCATGTCGAAAGTGCCGGACACCGGCAATAATTTGTGGATGACACCTAATCTGATGCTGCAAAAACTGCCGGCACAGACTTTTCAGGTTCGCAGCAAACTGAGGGTACCAACAGCACAAGCGGATATTGAAACCGGCTTACTGCTATTTGGCGAAGACTATGCCTGGCTCGGCATTAAAACCATCAACAACGCCCCGCATCTGGTGTATGTGCAATGTCGTGGTGCCCGAACAGGGTGTAACGAAAGTGTTCACGATTACGGTGAAGTTAACCATGGCAGCATAGAAATCAGATACATTCTGGCCTCCGATGCCACGGCGGTATTTGCTTACCGCTTTAGCGAGAATGAGGCTTTCACCGTCGCAGGTGAGCAGTTTAAGGCCCGTCGTGGCCGTTGGGTTGGTGCCAAAACCGGGGTGTTTGCCGTAGGTGAATCGGGTGCTAGCGCGCGTTACGACTATGTGCGGTTCCTGCCAATGCACAGAGAGGGTTTATAGTGAGTTATCAGAGCATGAAATACCGACATATCCTGGTGTTAGTGATGGCTGCGTTGGTGTCGGTTGCGTCACTGGCTAAAGACATCACCGTGGATGACAGTTACTCTCCGGGGGAGCGCTTTGCTCGCTACAAAGCAAGCCATCCTGAATTGGAATGGCCGGTTCAAACCTTCCGGGCAGGCCAGAGTATTGCCTTTGAAAGACCGTACAAACGTGTTGACGGGCGCGATCTGCATGCTGATTTTTTCTACCCGTCGGTTGAGAATCAAAACGGTCAGGCGGTGGTACTGGTTCACGGCGGCGGATGGCGCTCCGGGAATAAGTCACACTTTTATCCATTGGCTAATCTATTGGCTCAGCGAGGCTACTTAGTGATGACGCCGGAATACAGGCTGTCGGTTGAAGCACGCTATCCGGCGGGGATGACGGATATCAGTGATGCAATCAGCTGGTTACGGCAACGGGCTGAAGACTTTTCGATTAACCCAGAAAAAATAGCGCTTGGCGGCGGTTCTTCCGGTGGCCAGATGGCCGCACTGGCCGGGCATGCAGCGCAAAGCGGAAAATACCATTCACAGCCAGCACAAAATACTATCGTTAACGCAGTGATAGACCTGGACGGTGTACTCGACTTTACCACGCCGCTGGCACTGCAGTTTGAGAATAAAAAGCAGCAAAAATCGGCTGCAGCTTTATGGTTGGGCGGCACCTATGAGGAGCTACCAGAGATATGGGCTGAGGCTTCAGCAACCCATCATCTGCATCCGCAGTCGCCCCCAACACTTATCATCAGTAGCGGTCAGCCAAGGTTTACTGCTGGCCATGCCGAAATCACGGGCTATCTGACAAAGCATCATATTATTCATCAGTACATTGAGCTTAACAAAACCATTCATACCTTTTGGTTGTTTGAGCCTTATTTAAGCCAGACTGCCCAATGGATTGATACCTTTTTACAGCGAGTTCAAAAACAAGGAGAACAGCAGTGACATTGTCTTTAACCCGCAGAAATCTGTTAAAACTGGTTGGTCAGGGCTCAGCAGCCGCTGGCGTGGTGAGTTTAAGTGGTTGTTCCGGCGCTATGCAGGCCGACAGTGCATTTGCCTGGAGTGATGAGGCAACAGCCATTCGCTCGCGTATTGTGCCCCCCACTTTTGCTGATAATGCTTTGCGTATCACCGAAACGGGCGCAAAACCCGGCAAAGGGCAGAATGTCGGCCCGCAAATCAAACAAGCCATTGAGCAGGTCGCTGCTGCCGGTGGCGGTAAAGTGGTGGTGCCACCGGGCGAGTTTTACACCGGGCCTATCCACCTGTTGTCGAACATTAATCTGCATATCGAAGAAGGTGCCACCCTGCACTTTATTCCCGAGCCTGAACTGTACAAGCCTTATGTGTTTACGCGTTGGGAAGGCACTGAACTCATGGGCTATTCGCCGCTGATTTATGCCTTTGAACAAACCAATGTGGCGGTTACTGGTAAAGGAACGCTGGAAGGTGGCGGTAGCCCCAACCATTGGTGGCCTTGGAAAGGCAAGTGGAAAGCTGCGCAATGGGGCGACGATCCGGTAGAAAATCAAAAATTCACCCGTGATGTACTACGCCAGATGGGCGAAGACAACGTGGCGGTAAGCGAGCGTGTATTCGAAGCAAATTACCTGCGCCCACCGTTTATTCAGCCGTACCGTTGTAAGAATGTGCTGATTGAAGGCGTGACCATTAAAAATTCCCCTTTCTGGCTGGTTAACCCGGTGTTATGTGAAAATGTTACGGTAAGGGCAGTGCATTGCGACAGTCATGGCCCGAATTCTGACGGCTGCGATCCGGAAAGCTGTAAAGATGTGCTGATTGAAGACTGCTTGTTTGATACCGGCGATGATTGTATTGCTATCAAGTCCGGTCGAAACGGCGACGGCCGCCGCGTGGCAACGCCTTGCGAAAACATCCTCATTAATGAGTGTAAAATGGCTGCCGGGCATGGTGGTGTGGTCATCGGCAGTGAAATTTCCGGTGGCGTGCGCAATCTGTATGCTCAGCACTGCGAAATGAGCAGTCCGGACCTGGATCGCGGCATCCGGATTAAAACCAACTCCATTCGCGGTGGGCACCTGCAAAACCTGAATTATCGGTATCTGCGCATTGGCAAAGTGAAGGATGCCATTGTGATTAACTTCTATTACGAAGAAGGCGATGTAGGCCAGTTTATGCCCAAGCTGGAAGCCATCACAATTGATAACCTGCATGTTGTGCAGGCGAAGCGAGCCTTTATGATGCGTGGTTATCCGCACACACCGATTACCGGCGTAACCTTAAAGAACATTACCTTTGAATCGGTGGAAAAACCGTCGGTCATCGAAAATGTGGCCGACGTCAGCCAGCACAATGTGACGGTAAACGGAAAGCCTTATGAAATTTGAGTTAGTTAAAGGTGTGTTCATTAGCCTGGTTATATTGATAACTACCGGCTGTGCCAGCACCCACGAACAGGCAGACTTTACCGTGAATGCCCGGGTCAGTAACACCAACCCTGGCAATATGGTGGCAGACGGTCCTGAAGTGGTCACGTATTCCACCATTCAGGCGGCTGTGGATGCTGCCCCGCAAGGCGCGGCTGACTGGACGGTGGTTATTGCCCCGGGTCACTATCATGAAAGGGTGGTGATTGAGCGGGCAGGGATAAAGCTGGTGGGCGGCGGTCAGGGCAATACCCGGATCACCTTTGATCGTTACGCAGGACAACCAGTTGAACCCGGTAGTGACGAAACCTGGGGGACTTTTCGCACCGCGGTGGTAGAAGTGCTGGCAACGGATGTAGGCCTATTCGATTTAACCATTGAGAACACTTACGACTACCCGGCCGATGATAAGTTGCCAAAAGGCCATCCGGATAAAATTCGGGGCACTCAGGCTGTCGCGCTTAAAATTGCCGAGAGTGCCGATCGCACTGTTTTACAACGTGTTGAACTGTTGGGCTATCAGGATACTCTGTATGTACAGGGCGGTCGGACTTACGTTACCGACAGTGATATTCGCGGCCATGTGGATTTCATTTTTGGCAACGGTAATGCTTTATTCGAATCAGTGGACATTGTTTCCAGGCCCAGAGCCCACCCGATGACCTTTACCGGCTATCTGACGGCGCCAAGCACACTGTTGAACAATGACTACGGATTGACCTTTATTAACTGCAGGTTGTTGCGTGAGCTGGACGTGCCGGATGACTCGGTGCCGCTGGGACGCCCCTGGCATCCAACTACCAACTTTGCTGACGGCCGGTACGCGAATCCCTTTGCGGTAGGCAAGTCGACATTCATCAACACCTTTATGGATGCGCACATTGCCAATGTGGGCTGGGGATCCATGGGCGGCACCGCTAAAGATGGCAGCCGCAAGCAGTTTGACCCCATCAATGATGCCCGCTTCAGCGAATATGGTAGCTATGGCCCGGGAGCATTGATTAATGATGCCCGACCCCAACTCAGTGAGAATGAGCTGGCGGACTATAAACAGCGCAGTATTCTGGCTGGCTGGCAGCCTTCGTTGTTGCCACCGAGCCGTTATCAGGCCCTGGTTAAATAGCGATTGCCAGGCTGGCAATCGCTCTTCCCCTTGCCAATTTGTCGTATCTGAAAAAAATTTCACTTTTTTTTTAACATAGCCCTTGAGTTTATCCGGGTACTACCCCATTTATCCACGCAGACAAGATTTTACGGCCCTTACAGGCCAAAACCACGTAAAGGCTGCATGAACATTCATGCATCCCAATAACACTTAAATTGAATAGTTGAATTATTCAGGAGATTTGAAAATGGCAATTCGTCCTTTACACGATCGCGTTATCGTCAAGCGCGCAGAGCAAGAAAGCAAATCTGCTGGCGGTATCGTATTGACCGGTTCTGCGGCAGAAAAATCGACTCGCGGTGAAGTAATCGCTGTGGGCAACGGTCGCATTCTGGAGAATGGCGAAGTGAAAGCATTAGACGTAAAAGTCGGTGACACCGTTATTTTCAACGACGGTTACGGCGTAAAAACCGAGAAGCTGGACGATCAGGAAGTGCTGATCATGAGCGAAAGCGACATTCTGGCAATCGTAGAATAAGAACCCGTTTAACCGAATTAAGAGGAATTAATCATGGCAGCTAAAGAAGTACGTTTTGGTGATGACGCCCGCACAAAAATGCTGAAAGGCGTAAACATTCTGGCTAACGCAGTTAAAGTTACCTTAGGTCCTAAAGGCCGTAACGTTGTTTTAGACAAGTCGTTCGGCGCCCCTACCATCACTAAAGATGGTGTCTCTGTGGCCAAAGAAATCGAGCTGGAAGACAAGTTCGAGAACATGGGCGCACAGATGGTAAAAGAAGTCGCGTCTAAAGCAAACGACGAAGCGGGTGACGGTACGACTACTGCAACCGTTCTGGCTCAGTCAATCGTTACTGAAGGCTTAAAATCAGTGGCAGCGGGCATGAACCCAATGGATCTGAAGCGCGGTATCGACAAAGCGGTACTGGCAGCAGTTGAAGAACTGAAAGCCCTGTCTACTGACTGTGCAGACAGCAAAGCGATTGCTCAGGTAGGTACTATCTCTGCAAACTCTGACGCCGAAGTAGGCGACATCATTGCTAAGGCAATGGAAAAAGTGGGTAAAGAAGGCGTAATCACTGTAGAAGAAGGTCAGGCTCTGCAAAACGAGCTGGACGTGGTTGAAGGTATGCAGTTCGACCGTGGTTACCTGTCTCCATATTTCATCAACAACCAGGAAAGCGGCGCAGTAGAACTGGACAGCCCTTACATCCTGTTAGTTGATAAGAAGATCTCTAACATCCGCGAATTACTGCCTACGCTGGAAGCAGTAGCAAAAGGCGGCAAGCCTCTGCTTATCATCGCTGAAGACGTAGAAGGCGAAGCGCTGGCAACTCTGGTTGTTAACAACATGCGCGGTATCGTGAAAGTTGCAGCGGTTAAAGCCCCAGGTTTCGGTGACCGCCGTAAAGCAATGCTGCAAGACATCGCTATCCTGACTGGCGGTACGGTTATCTCTGAAGAGATCGGCCTGGAACTGGAAAAGGTTCAACTGGAAGACTTAGGTACTGCTAAGCGTGTTGTTATCAATAAAGACAACACCACCGTTGTTGACGGTGCAGGCGAAGAAGCCGCTATCGAAGCACGTTGCGAGCAAATCCGTGGTCAAATCGCTGATTCAACTTCAGACTACGACAAAGAAAAACTGCAAGAGCGTCTGGCGAAACTGTCTGGCGGTGTAGCAGTAATCAAAGTTGGCGCAGCCACTGAAGTAGAAATGAAAGAGAAGAAAGACCGCGTAGAAGATGCATTACATGCAACGCGTGCTGCGGTTGAAGAA
Source organism: uncultured Alteromonadaceae bacterium (assembly GCA_950073835.1). Lineage (GTDB taxonomy): Bacteria > Pseudomonadota > Gammaproteobacteria > Enterobacterales > Alteromonadaceae > Alteromonas. Next base: position 2,210 of record CATMRP010000027.1, on the reverse strand, counting down.
GGTGTGGTACCTGGTGGTGGTGTTGCGCTGGTACGTGCGGCCGCTAAACTGGCTGACCTGACTGGTGACAACGAAGACCAGACTCACGGTATCAAGCTGGCTCTGCGTGCAATGGAAGCGCCACTGCGTCAAATCTCTATCAACTCTGGTGCAGAAGCCTCAGTGGTTGTAAACGAGATTAAGAACGGCTCTGGCAACTACGGTTACAACGCGGGTAACGATACTTACGGCGACATGCTGGAAATGGGTATCCTTGACCCAACTAAAGTAACTCGTTCTGCGCTGCAATTTGCTTCATCAATCGCTTCACTGATGATCACCACTGAAGCCATGATTGCTGAACTGCCTAAAGACGACGCTCCTGCAATGCCTGATATGGGCGGCATGGGCGGAATGGGCGGCATGGGCGGCATGATGTAAGCCACCCATAAGCTAACGCTTATAAAGTAAAGGCGCTCAATTGAGCGCCTTTCTTGTTTCTAAGACCACATTCTCAGACTGTCAGCTATTCACCAATAACATAGGCGGCTTTGCCACCTTCGGCAGAGGTGAAATACCCGCTTTGCCCTTCAAGCGCTTTAATCGTGTCGCACTCAATAATGGTAAAGTGGCTGGATGCAACACCTTGTTGAAATGTGCCTGTGTGGCTTATCACCAATCGACAAGCCTGATCATCAATAACGCCGTTAATGTATTCAAAGCCACTGAAAGTAGCATCACCGGCAGCACCATAATGCATATGATAAAACACCTCGCTGGTGCCTGTTAACTCGCCGCTATAGTGCTGGGAAACTTTGGCAGTATTGAGCTTACTGCCCTGCTCAAAGGTTTTTTCAGTAGTTTCCTGCCAGTCGGTTATCGAAAACATGCCCTCTAGTGTCATGTAAACCTCGTTGTTATATATGTTGTTTGAATTTGCAGGTTACCATTACCGGCGCCTCTGGTATTGTAAAAACACGTCACCCTAGCTTTTGTGAGAGCCATCGATTTGCAATACAGTCATCATCGCGTAGCAGGCGTCATGCACCACAGTGATAGTAAAAAACACTACCGCTTGCGCCGTTATGTGCCCGATACTCCACTGGTGAACCTTGTTGAACAGTACTGGTTGGTAAACTGGCAACTGAAAAACGGTCAGGAGCATGTTCAAAGGAATTTGCCTGATCCTAACTTTCACTTAACCTTCGATGGCCAGGGAGTAAAACTTATTGGGCCGGTGAGCAAAGTGTATCAGTATCCGATGGCTGCCAGTGGCTTTGTAATTGGTGTTAAATTTAATGCTGGTGCACTCAACGTGCTGTTGGACGGTCCATCAAGCGAATATGTCGATAAAGAACTTTCTGCCAGCAAGTATTTCGGGTCTGGCGTGACTGATATTTTTGAAACACGTACTGACGCCCTGACCGACGAAGCGATTGTATCGGCATTAAACAAGTTCCTGGTCCGCTTTGTAGAGCCTGTAACGGCAAAACAAACACAGGTGGCAGTGTTATTGGACTGCATTAAAAATAGCGGTGAGATTTATACCGTTGCGCAACTGGCGCAGCGCGCTGACCTTTCGGTGAGGACGTTACAGCGATTATTCAATCAATATATTGGACTGTCGCCAAAATGGCTGTTGCGTAAATACCGCTTGCATGAAGCACTTGAAGAGCTTGAAGCAAACACACTAACAATGATTGAACTGGCCACTCAGCTTGAATATACAGACCAGTCGCACCTGATCAGAGATTTTAAGGATATATTGGGGATGTCACCAGCGCAATACCTGTCAGACAGGTACGCGCCGGATAAATAACGCTCTTAATAAGAGTGGATACTAGCCAGCTAATTTGGCTACTGCGGCTTTCAGTTCGGTGATAAGCGCTTCGTCTGTGGCTTTACCCGCCTCCGCATCGAACTTATCGTAGAAGCCCGGTACTGAAACCGTAGCCTTCACATTCGCTGCATAAAATGGTGCAGACGCTTCTGCCGCCGCTAACACTGATTTCGCTCCACTTGGGCCCGGAGAGGTAGCCAGATAAACCGCCGGCTTTTGCTTGAACAATTCACGGTCGATTCGTGTTGCCCAGTCGAACAGGTTTTTATATGCGGCCGGGTAATGGCCGTTATGCTCGGCATACGAGATAACAAATGCATCAGCGTCGGCCAGGTCGTTTAAGAATTCTTTAGCCCCGTCAGCCTGGCCAATTTCTTTTTCCAGATCTTCG
>CATMRP010000026.1 GCA_950073835.1 uncultured Alteromonadaceae bacterium | reverse complement strand
TTTAAATGGACGTATTACAGTCAGGCAATGAGAAGACAAGTTATATTATCCGCTCTACTTTTCAGCACTATGACAATAATGGGATGTGTCTCACAACCTCAGAATGTCAAAGCAAATCTGCCGCTGGTCAATCCAAGCTTCACGCACCATCTCAGCGATGCAAGCTCTGGTACCCTCAATGGTAAAGCAAAAGCTATTCCAGAGTTAAATATCAAAGCTCACCAAACCATTGTGATCGACGGAAATAGCTACGCAGTTTCCGATAGTTATATATCAGCCATGGGTAACCAGTGTTACCGGCTGAAACGTCAGGGGCGTTCCGGATCTACGGAAATTCGCCCGGTTTGTAACAATCAGACGTACTGGCTGCTTTATCCGGCGTTGGTTTTTAGTAACACCCTTTAAAGGCTTAATTCGCTTATGCGTATATCTATTTGGTTAACGCTGGCTGCTTTATCGCTATCCTGTTCGGTTGGCGTACAAGCTCAAACAGCAGAACAAATTCAACAGATTCAACAACAACTCAGTCAGCGCGGCACCAGCAGTTCAGTTGCGGCCAACGCTGGCAATTCAGGCGTTAGCCCGGTACAGTTATCTGCCTCCCCGACCTTACAAGGCAACAGTCAGACCGGTACCCGTCCAAGCTCTGGTCAGTATAGTACGCAGCCTCGCAATGGTCTGGTGTTACCAGGTGAGCCGACTATGGAGATGGTTTTTCCCCTCCAGGAAGCCATGGAAAATCCCCCGTTCGCGGCAAACCTGTTTGTCGGTGGCTTTGAATCAGAGCGCACTAACTCGGTAAACCCCAACTATCTGGTAGCCCCCGGCGATCAGATCTCGATTTGGCTGTGGGGCGCGGTTGATTATTCTGACGTCGCCACCGTCGACAGCCAGGGTAATATCTTCATCCCGAATATCGGGCCGGTTAATTTGTTAAATGTACCGTCCAGCCAGGTGAATGCCACCGTCACCAGTAGCATCAAACAGGTATATACCAATGATGTGAATGTTTACGTAAACTTACTAACGGCCACTCCGGTATCCGTTTACGTCTCGGGGCCGGTGTTACGGCCAGGGCAATATGCTGGTCAGGCAACTGATAGTCCGCTTTATTTTCTGAAGCGGGCAGGCGGCGTTGATTTTCTGCGAGGCAGCTTCCGCAATATTGATATTTTACGCGCCGGAAAGATTGTTCATTCCATTGATTTGTATAACTTTGTTACCGATGGCGAGTTACCGGCCATTTCGTTTCAGGATAAAGACGTCATTCTGGTTCGCCCTATAGGCCCCACTATCACAGTCAGCGAAGGGGCACGAAACAGCTTCACCTTTGAGTTGAAACCGTCAGATTTAACCGGTGAAGCGCTGGTCGATTACGCAAAACCCGGCGACTTTATTAGTCATGTATCGGTTAGCGGTCTGCGTGACGGCGCCCAGTTTGCTCGCTATGCCACATTGGACAACTTTAGCCAGTTCAGTCTGCGCCCGGGCGATCATGTTGAATTCAAAAACGACTATGAAGTACAAATTTACCCGATTAATGTCGCTGGCAGTTTCCGCGGCGCATCACGGATTATGGTTTCCAAAGGCGCTCGTTTGCATCAGGTGTTGAGCAATATTGAAATCGATCCGAACCTGGCAGATTTTAATAATGTTTATTTGCTCCGTGAAAGTGTCGCCGATCAGCAACAATTAATTATAAACCAGGCATTGGATCGTCTTGAGCGGAGTATTTACACGGCACCTGTCCGCTCTACCGGTGAAGGTTCTATCCGGGTACAGGAAGCACAATTGGTCACTGACTTTATCGCCAGAGCCCGACAGGTTAAACCGCTCGGTAAAGTGATTATTGCTGAAAACGACAATGTGGCCGATATCCTGCTGGAAGAAAACGATACCATCGTAGTGCCAGCCAAAACCGATCTGGTCCACGTTGGCGGTGAGGTTTTAATGCCTCAGTCGGTTGTCTTTAATCCGGATGCACAGCTTTCTGATTACGTGGCCTGGGCAGGCGGTTTTAGCGAACGCGCTAATGACGCCCGTATTCTGGTTATCCGTGCTAATGGCATGGTCGATTTCTATGACGTTGATGATAACACTGACGTGGCCGCCGGCGATCAGGTGATTGTATTACCCCGGGTTGATGCGAAAACGCTGCAGGCAGTCAAAGATATCACTCAGATCATATACCAGATTGCAGTGGCGGCCAACGTAGCGCTGAACTAATGTCAGATCTTGTAAACGTCTCATTTCGTGCTCAACTTAAAGTATGGAAAAATGTCTGTTTCGCGCTTTTCCTGCGTGAGTTACGTGCGCAATTTAGTGACCGACTGGGTTTAGCCTGGGGCTTTCTGGAACCCTTTGCCTTTATCTTTGGCTTATCGTATATGAGAAGCTTAATCCGTGACGGAGACGCACACGGTATACCTATTTTTATTTTTATGCTGATTGGTATGGTTACCATTCAGTCTTTTTTGCAACCCTTTACGAAAATTGCCAGTGCATTTAGCAAAAGTAAGCCTTTGTATGCGTTCAGGCAAGTGCAACCCGTCTCTGCGCTTCTGGTAGCGGCTTTCGTTGAATATACAATAAAAATTATCGTCATCCTGTTAGCATTATTAACAATCTATTTGCTCGGAGTGACATTTCCCGTTCATGATCCTTTGTTACTATTCCTGCTATTCCACCTTCTGTGGATTATGACAATCAGTATGAGCTGTATTCTGGGTATTGCTTCTTCATATCTGCCTGAAGTAAAAAAAATAGTTGGTGTATTTACCCGTCCACTATTTTTCATATCCTGCGTGTTCTTCAGTCTGCAAGACATTCCGGTTGAATACTGGCATTGGTTTACCTGGAATCCGCTGGTGCATTTTATTGAACTAGGCCGATATGCCTGTTTCGAGTCCTATGGTGATCGGGGCGTGAGCCTCCAGTACGCTTTCGAATTTACGCTGGTTGTATTTTTCTTTGCCGTATCATTGTATCACCTGACCTGGAAAGGATTGTTATCCCGATGACTATCCGTTTAATTAATTTAACCAAATCATACCCCAGCCGGCTCGGGCCCCAATATATTTTTCGAAATCTCAATTTTGACTTCCCGACTGAGAATAACGTTGCCATTCTGGGCAAAAACGGAGCAGGTAAGTCAACGCTTTTTCGCATGCTGGCGAAAAGTGAATATCCTGATAAAGGCCAGATCTATACCAATAAATCCATGTCCTGGCCGGTTGCGCTTGCTACAGGGGTGCACCCCCAGATGACCGGACGCGAGAATGCCAGGTTCATTGCGCGCATTAATGATGTCAGGGATCTACCAAAATACGAAGAAGCGGTTCAGGACTTTGCCGAAATTGGTAAACGCTTTGACTTACCGGTAAAGACTTATTCCTCGGGAATGCGTGCCAGATTAGTATTCGCCTGTTGCATTAATATTCATTTCGATATTTACCTGATAGACGAAGCGACATCAGTGGGCGACCCTAAATTTCGCCGTAAAGCCCGGGAAGCTTTGGAAGTCAAAGCCAAAGAAGCCGGCCTGATTATGGTCAGCCACGAAATGGATCAGGTTAGGGAATTTTGTACTTCAGCGATTATCATTGAAGATGGCCAACTTAACTATTACGGTGACCTTGAAGAAGGTATCGCAGCCTACATGGAATAAACGAGCAAAAAAATGAAACAAGTGCTAAACCAAATCACCGCTCAATTAAAAAAACGCCCCATCCTGTTAGTCGTAATTCCCTGGCTGCTTTACGCCGTTTATCTGACTCTCATTGCCGCCCCAAAATATGAAAGTACCAGTCAGTTAGTGGTTAAATCTGCCGATGGTGCTAACAGTTTCGATCCGACATCAATGTTAATGAGCGGCGTAACAGGTGTCGCCAGTGCCAACGATAGTCAGTTGGTAGTTGCGTTTGTCAGATCGGCAGATATGCTGCGCTACCTCGATGCAACTATAGGGCTGCGAGAGCACTATACCTCATCAACTGGGGATTTTATTAGTCGGCTCGCTGCGAATCACAGTGAAGAGGATTTTCTGGAATACTATCTGGCCAATACAGAAGTCATTATCGATTCAAATACCAGTGTAATCGAACTCTCCGCCAGAGCTTATGATGCTGCTTATGCGCAGTTGATCAGCCAAACTATTGTGCAGCGAGCTGAGCAGTTTATTAATGAGATCAGTAATAACCTGGCTAAATCCCGACTGGCTTTTGCTCAAAGCGAACACGATATTGTTGAAGAAAAACTACAAAACGCTAAGTTGGCTTTAATTGATTTCCAAACAAAATACAACGTGTTAGATCCCAATGCTGAAGGTGTTGCCATCCAGCAGATTGCCTTTTCATTAGAGGCGACACTGGCACAGAAAGAGGCGGAGCTGAACACGTTAAAAAGCATTATGTCTGACTCCGCGCCGGAAATAATTTCACTAAAACGCCAAATAAGAGCACTCAACGAACAAATTAATAGCCAGAAAACGAAAATCAGCGATGCGCAAAATGGTGAAGCGAAATTATCAATTAACCAACTAATGGCGCAGTATTCGAATTTACAGGTGCAAGCTGAGCTTGCCATGCAGGCATACGGCTCATCTCTGATGACGCTGGAAAATGCTCGCGTCGATACTTACCAACAAATACAGCACCTGGTGACTATCGAGTCACCTACACTGCCAGATTCAGCGGCCTACCCAAAAACGGTTTACAACCTGGTACTGATTGGTGTCATGCTAATCATGGCCTTTATTGCAGGTCGCATTATTATTGCCACCATTAAAGAGTTGTAAGTCAAACGCTACAATCAGTTGATAGGCGATTCCCCGCCACGAGCCGTGCTTTAACTAAGGTAGCTTGTGTCGGGAATCATCCTCTAGTATAAGGGAGATAGCCTGTGTACGTGCAGCTCTTACCTGCAGACCGTACACTCGGACGACAAAAAATTTAAATAAGAACTATATGGAACTCTGTTGTGACAACAAAAACTTCTAACGACACCAGCTTTTTCGGCCACCCGGGTGGTTTGTTAACGCTATTCTTTACTGAAATGTGGGAACGCATGAGTTATTACGGTATGCGCGCCCTGCTGGTAATATTCATGACCATGACCCTGCAGGAAGGCGGTCTGGACTTTACTAAAGACAATGCCTATGCCATCTATGGTTTATACACTGGCGCCGTTTATTTTATGGGATTATCCGGCGGCTGGATTGCCGACCGTCTGTTAGGTGGCCAGAATGCTGTCTGGTATGGCGGTATTACCATCATGATTGGCCATATCATTCTGGCTATCCCAAGCACCAACACATTCTTTATCGGTTTAATTTTTGTGGTGCTGGGTACCGGCCTATTAAAACCGAATATCAGCGCTATGGTTGGCCAGCTGTATGGCGATCAGGATACCCGTCGTGATAGTGGCTATACCATTTATTATATGGGGATTAACCTGGGTTCCGTAATTGGTAACCTGGTTTGTGGTTACCTTGCAACTAACTGGGGCTATCACTATGCCTTTGGCGCCGCGGCGATTGGTATGGCAATTGGCCTAATTCAATACCGCATGACCCAGTACAAACTGGGTACCATTGCCACCGGCCCGACCGTGAGCATGTCTGCGTCAGGTATTCGCAATAGTTGGGTAGGCGTACTTATCTTTTTAGTCAGCCTGGCAGTGGTCACATTCCTGATGAGCACCGGCGCACTGGTAATTGATGTGGTGAGTGTAGCAACTTCTGTTGCTTATATTTTCACCGCCATTTTTGTTATTTACTACGCTGCAATTTTCTTTTTCGGCAATCTCGACAGCGCCGAAAAGAAACGCATGATCTCACTGTTGCTTATCTGTATTGCATCTGCTTGTTTCTGGGCAGGTTTCGAACAAGCCGGATCCTCACTGAATATTTTTGCTCACGAAAATACCGACCGTCTGCTGGGAAGTTTTGAAATCCCAACCGCCTGGTTCCAGTCATTAAATGCCATTTTTATTATCACCCTGTCTCCTTTCTTCGCGGCGCTGTGGATTAATCTTGGTAAGCGGATGCTCGACCCGTCCTACGGCATCAAGTGTGCAATTGGTATTCTAATTATGGCCAGTGGCTTTATCGTGATGTTTTTTGCAGCACAGGCGGCCGCCAGCGGCCTTAAAGTTGCGCCATACTGGCTGGTTGCCACTTACTTCCTGCACACCGTGGGTGAACTATGCCTGAGCCCGGTTGCGTTAAGTGCGGTAAGCAAGCTGTCGCCGAAACGCTTTGCCGGTCAGATGATGGGCTTATTTGTATTAACTTATTCCATTGGTAACGTCATTGCCGGCGTACTGGCAGGTAGCTTTGGTGGCGAAGAGTCTGGCGACTTAAGCGGATTATTCTCATTTATCGTTCAGTTCACCGTAAGTATCGGCGTTATTGTCTTCTTGGTGGCTCTGTTTACCCGTAAATGGGAAAAGCCGGAGCAAAAGAACGCCTGAGATGATGTAAAAATCAGCAGCTAATTGTTAGCCACAAAAACGCCACTGGTGGTAAGCTAGTGGCGTTTTTTTATGAGTATGACAGGTAGAGATGAAGTTTTATCTTACAACGAGAAGTATACCGGGCCTAGCTGGCCTGCCCCTGGCAGAGCGTATGCGCCGGCTGGAGCGGGCGGCAAAAAAACTCACGGTTCCGGAAAAAACCGTACTGAACCTCCTTAAACTGCTGGTGATTGTACCGGCGTTTGCACTGCTTCTGCGTGTTGCGGCAGACTGGACGTCACTTTTGTGGGCACTGTTGGTTTTCCTGCTGTATCCCATTATCGTGAAACCTGTACAATACTCATTAAGCGCCAAATATTTAGAATCGTTGTCACACAAGGATAAGCAATGAAAACAATACTCGTCACCGGTGGAGCTGGCTATATCGGCAGTCATACCGTACTGCAACTACTGGAAGCGGATTACCAGGTAGTGGTATTTGATAATCTCAGCAATGCCTCAGAGGAATCCCTCAAGCGCGTGTCAGCCTTAACCGGTAAAGCCGTGACCTTTGTGCAGGGTGATATCCGTAATACTGAGCAGCTCGATGAGGTGTTCTCAAATCATGACATCGATGCTGTCATTCATTTCGCCGGCTTAAAAGCGGTTGGTGAGTCGGTTCAGAAGCCGCTGGAATACTATGAAAACAACGTCTACGGCTCTGTTGCGTTATGTGACGTAATGCGCAAGCACAACGTTAAGAACATTGTTTTCAGCTCCTCTGCCACTGTTTATGGCGATCCGGCTTCGTTACCGTTACGTGAAGACATGGCCACTGGTCAGCCAACCAACCCTTACGGTATGTCCAAACTGATGGTAGAGACTATTCTGACCGATCTGTATCACTCAGACGAAGCCTGGAATATTGTGTTACTGCGTTACTTCAATCCTGTGGGAGCACACCCTTCCGGTCAGATTGGCGAAGACCCTAACGGTATCCCCAATAATCTGATGCCCTACATTTCACAGGTCGCGTCCGGCAAACTCGAGCAATTAGCAGTTTTTGGTGATGATTACGACACCCCGGATGGTACCGGTGTGCGGGATTATATTCATGTAGAAGATCTGGCCAATGGCCACCTGAAAGCCATTGAACGCCTTGACCTGAACATGGGACTGGATATTTATAACCTCGGTACCGGCCAGGGTTATTCCGTATTGGAAATGATCAAGGCTTTTGAGAAGGCTTGCGGCAAACCTATCAATTATAAAATTGCTCCGCGTCGGTCTGGCGACGTAGCAGCCTGCTATGCCGATCCAACCAAAGCAGCTACCGAGCTAAACTGGAACGCTCAGAAAACCCTCGAGGATATGTGTGAAAATGCCTGGCACTGGCAATCACAAAACCCCCAGGGCTATTAACCCTTTAAATAACAAAGGCGCTTGAAGCGCCTTTGGTTTAGTTGTCTAGTTGTCGACGGTGTCATCGAGTGGCTCACTTTCCAAGTCCACATCGTCAAATAAGGCCTCAAATTCGTCAAACTCTTCAGCTTCTTCCGCATCGGGCTGTGAATCGAGGTTTTTACCATCGGTTACCCGAAATTCAAGGTTTTGAAAATAGATATTTTTCACCTGCTCATATGGGTCTCTGGCGTTTTCAATCTGGCCTTCCTGACCCAGCAGCTGAGCACGGGCTTCAAGTGCGCCAATAGTGAATCTCAAAACGTTAAGATTACCAGTCATCAGCGTCATCGGAAAATAAAGGTTATCCACGATATCCCCGGTAAAACTGCGCGGATCGCTTGGGCCCTGGGCGGGTAACATTAAAAACGGCCCGCTTCCCACGCCCCACTTACCGAGAGTTTCGCCAAATTCTTCCTCCTGACGCTGCAAACCCATTGCCCCTGCAACATCGAAGAAGCCCGCAACACCCACAGTCGAATTAATCACGAAACGGGTAAAGCTGTCGAAAGACGGACCAACTTTACCTTGCAGAAGGTTATTTAACATATTGGCCGGTTCAGACAGGTTCCCCACTGCATTGGCGAGGCCGGTGCGGGCAAATCCCGGTATCACGGTAACATAGGTGGTTGCGGCAGGACGCAACAGATATTTATCGAGGATTTCCCAGTTAAAGTCCCACATTACGCGGTTAACACTTTCCAGCGGGTCGCGCGGATCAGAATAATCCGCTGGCGTGCTGGCAACATTAGCCGACACATCGGCCTGAGCCTGCTGCTGAGCATTATTGCTGGCGCAGCCTGAAAGAAGCAAAACGCCTGAAAAGAGGAGAAATAACGAAAAGCGACGCAGAGATATTGTCACATTAGTTCCTTGTTGATTACGATGGTTTGATCGATAACTTTGCCGTTTTCCACTGCAGCCTCCATCGTGCCTTCAAGATCGCCAGGTTGAGCAGGCGCTTCCTGATCCTTTGAAATACGGGCAATCAGGCGGGCTGTGGAAAGCTGATCCAGTGAATAATTAGGCGCCATGGCATTCTCGCTGGTTAACGTCACAGTTAACGGTAAATTGTCTAAGGGTAACCTTAATACCGCAGCGGGCATCCGGTTATCACTGTTAGCATCCTGGGCAAATACAAATAAAAACCCATTATCCGGCAGATTGGTCGCCAGCTCTTCACTGATCTCTACAGTCAGGTTAAAGCCGGTAACAGTCGCTTTCGCTGGTTGCTCACCATTTAAACTAGCCAGCCGTTCGGTCAACTGCATGGCGATAGTACTGTCAGCAGGTAGCTTACCCTCCAGCCTGGCAAGACTATCCGCTAATAATTGCTTATCGCCTAACCGACCCGCCACAACGGCCTGCATCAGTACCAGATTATCATTTTGTGGTTGCCCATCAATCAGTGAGGCTAATAACCGCCGGGCGTTATCAAGCTGAGTCTTATCATCGCTCATCATCAGCGCACGGGCATAGGTCATACGTACATTTTCGTCATCAGGCGAGAAATGCAGCGCTTTCTCCAGCGCGGCGTAAGCTTCTTCGGTCTGACTCAGAGCCATCCAGATACGGCCCAGATACATCCAGCCCTGACCATCTTCAGGGTTTTCCTGCAAACGTTTTCGGATAGCCAGCGTCAACTGTTGAAAATCCTGCGGAGTAAAGTTTTCGCCCTGCCCTTCGGCCAACTTGGCACTGAGTTTAGGTAACGCATCAAGTGCTGCCTGGGCATCCTGCAAATGATCAATATTACTGGCTTTAAAATAGGCAAAACCACCAACGAGCAAGGCCAACAACGCCCCACAAGCCAATACGAAAGAAGCATTGGCGGCTCCTTTAGACTCTTCCTGTTGCTCCTCTACCAGCGAAATTTTAATTTCATCACTGGCCTGGCGCATATCCTGTTCACTTAGCAAGCCTTCATCGACTTCGCGCTGTAATTCCTTCAGGCGCTCTTTGACCACGGCAATGTTAGCCTGGGTCAGATTTTCCTGTTCCGGACGCTGCTGCAACCAGGGTAAAACCACCAGCAGAACCAACACGGCTATCAGTACAACAACAGCCCCAATAAACATCCACGACATTACTTATCACCCTGCTTTAACATCGCCTCTGCTTTGGCCAGCTTGGCAGCCATATCTTCCGGCGGTGTCGACTTCCGTCGCACAATAACTATCACAAACGCCAGCACGGCGAATAACACCGGCGCCAGCCATAACCACAGAGTCACCGGCGTTACCGGTGGCTTATAGCTGATAAAATCGCCGTAGCGGGTTTTCATGTAGTCAATAACTTCATCACCGGTTTTGCCCTGTTTTACGAGGTTATATACCTTGCGGCGCATGTCATGGGCAATCATTGCGTCAGAATCGGCAATATTCTGGTTCTGACACATAGGGCAACGAAGCTCCTCGGTGAGTGACAAAAACAGCTGACGCTGCTGCGGCGTATCAAACTCATAGCTATCTTCAGTCGCCAAAACCGAGGCAGAGATTAGTAATAAGATCGTCAGAATTACTGGTTTCATTCAGTTGTATTCTCCTGCGCAAGTTCCTTTAATAACTGCGCGTATAGCGGACCAACTTTTTTGTTCCATACCCGTTCGTTAATATCCCCGATATGATGCATGCGTATCACACCGTTGTGATCAATAAGGAAATGCTCAGGCGCTCCGGTAACGCCCAGATCCAATGCGGTATCACGGTACACATCGAAAATATGAAACTGATAAGGATTACCAAAGCGGCTGGTGATCTCTACTACTTCCTGCTGAACCCGGTTTAAGGTTTTGGTGCCGAATTCCGGGTCAAGATCCTGATCGAAATATAAACCAACGATGCTTATCCCTTCCTGTTCAGTGAGTTCGGTCAGATAGGGCAATTCCACCGCGCAGGTCACGCACCACACCCCCCAAACATTCAGCAAGGTCACCTTCCCTTTAAACACTTCTGGCGTATAGGTCGTTTCAGGGTTCATCAGATCCGGCAGCGAAAATGCTGGCATGAGTTTACCTTTAACCTGGGAATCAAGCTGCCTGGGATCAGAAAACAACCCACTGAACAAAAATACCACCAGTACCAGAAAGGCCAGCAGCGGCACACCAAAAATCATAATCTTTTTCATGCTTTAGCCTCCTCGCCGGTTGCTAAGCTATTCACCGCAGCACGCACTTTAGCAACTTTAGCCATGCGATAACGTTTGTCACTCATCGAGCATATCCCACCAATAGCCATGATGACTGCCCCGGCCCAAATCCAGGTTACAAAGGGTTTGATATAAACGCGTATCGCCCAAGCGCCATCGTCCAGAGGTTCCCCCATAGCGATAAACAGATCCCTGAAAATAGTCGAATAAATTCCGGCTTCTGTCATCGGCATACGCTGCACCAGATAGAGGCGTTTTTCGGGCTCAAGGTGTACCAGCTTATCACCCGACTCGTATACATCAAAAATGCCCACATCGGCGGTATAGTTCGGTCCGTTGCGTTTTTCTACTTTGCGAAAGGCAAATTCATAACCCGATAAAGAGACGGACTCGCCCGGCATCATACGAACGTCTCTTTCCACTTCATAATTGCTCACCAGCGTAATACCAATCAGTGTTACCGCAAACCCCAGGTGACCAAGGATCATGCCCCAATGACTGGGCGTAAGCTTACGTAACCGTTCAAAAGCACTCAGACTGGTATCCATGGCAGACACTCGTTGTACTACTTCCAGGATTGTCGTAATCAGGATCCAGGCGCTTAGCACCAGTCCCAGCGCTGCCATGTAAGTAGCTGCATCATAAGTAAAGTTGATTAACACACCGGCGCTTACGCTTAGGCCCAAGGCAAATAATAACGTTTTTTGTACCTGGGAGGCCGGTTGGTGTTTCCAGCGAGTGAGTGGCCCAAGGCCCAAAAACAACACAAAGGGGACAATCAACAGCGTAAACATCTGATTAAAAAACGGGGCACCGATGGAGATAGACCCCAGGCCAAGTTCCTTATGCACCAGTGGCAACAAGGTTCCCAGCAAGACAACCAGCGTTGCGGCACATAAGAACACATTATTTCCCATTAGCAATACTTCACGTGAAAACAGCTGGTATCGGCCCGGGCTTTTTAACTGCTGCGCACGCAATGTATACAGCACTAAACTGAAGCCGGTTAATAACACCAGAATACCGAGAATAAAGAGGCCGCGTGCCGGATCGCTGGCAAAGGAGTGTACCGATACAATGACCCCGGAACGCACCAAAAAAGTACCCAGTAAACTTAACGAGAAGGTGGCGATAGCCAACAACACCGTCCAGGATTTAAACGCTTTACGTTTTTCGGTCACTGCCAGGGAGTGCATTAAAGCAGTGCCCACCAGCCAAGGCATAAAGGACGCATTTTCAACCGGATCCCAGAACCACCAGCCGCCCCAGCCAAGCTCGTAATAAGCCCACCAGCTACCGAGCGCAATGCCTACCGAGAGGAAACTCCAGGCGGCAATCACCCAGGGGCGTGACCATCTTGCCCAGGTTGAATCAAGCTGTCCGGAAAGCAATGCAGATACCGCAAACGCAAACGCCACCGAAAACCCGACATAGCCCATATACAACATGGGCGGGTGAATGATCATCCCAAAGTCCTGCAGCAGCGGATTCAAATCCCGGCCATCCACCGGGAAATAGGGCAACATGCTATCGAAAGGATTGGAAGTGAGCAGAATAAACAAATAAAAACCCACAGAAACCATGCCAAGCACGGCCAGTACCCGGGCGATCATAATTTGCGGAATGCCGCGGCTGAACATGGCGACAGCCACTGTCCACAGCGACAACATCAGCACCCAGAGTAAAAACGAACCTTCGTGCCCGCCCCAAACGGCAGTGACTTTATAGTACACCGGCAAACGGCTGTTAGAATTCTGCGCAACGTAATTAAGCGAAAAGTCATCCGTAACGAATGCATAAACTAGACAACCAAATGCCAGGGCAGTAAAACCGAACATGGCAATGGCCAGAGGCCGGGCAGTGCCAATCATGGCATTGTGCCCTTTAAATGCGCCCCATAGCGGGTAGACCGACAGTAAAATGGAAGTAACCAACGCCAGGGCGACGGCAATATTACCTATTTCGGGGATCACGAGCCTGTATTTCCTTGGTTGGGGTTAACATGCTTAATGCCTTTCATTTTCTCGGCGAGCTCTGGTGGCATATATTCTTCGTCGTGTTTAGCCAGTACTTCCTCGGCTTCAATTACACCGGATTCCAGTAACACGCCGGTCGCTACGATGCCCTGCCCTTCACGGAACAAATCAGGCAGAATACCAGCATAACGTACGGTTACCTGCGGGCCGGTATCGATAAGATTAAAGCTCACCGCCAATGATTCTGAATCCCGACTCACTGTGCCAGGTACCACCATGCCACCAATTCTCAGGCGCTGACCGACTGTAGGTTTTACCCCTTCCTTGCCTTCAACGATTTCGGAGGGCGTATAGAATAAATCAATATTGTCGGTTAACGCGAATAGCATAAGCGTGATCGCACCAACAATCAGTAAACCAATGCCACCAACGGCAACGAGTCGTTTTTGTCGTCTTGGATTCATACTGCTTAACTACCTGTTTGTTGTGATTCAGAGTGCACTGCCTGAGCTTTTCTCGCCGCCGCGATTCGGGCTTGCCGCGCTTGTTCTTCGCGGGCATTGCGCAACAACTTCTTATGAGTACTTGCACTGTCGAGCACGACCCAGACCAGCGCCAGCAAAGACACACCAAATGACAGCCACACATAAAGGGCATAGCCGCCCATGGCGAGGAAGTCGTGTAAGCTATCAAACTGCATGGTCACCTCCGAGCGCTCGCGCCGCCAGATCTTTCACCCAGGGGCGGTGATATTCTCGCCGAATGATTTCATTTTTCATACGCATTACGGTCACTGCAGCAATAAATAAGGCCAACCCCACCAAAGCGATTAATAATGGCCATAGCATCTCAGGCGCTATGGAAGGTTTATCAAACTTACTGATTGTCGCGCCCTGATGCAGGGTATTCCACCACTCAACCGAATAATGAATGATGGGCACATTTACCACACCAACCAGGGCCATTACCCCGGCTGCTTTACCCGCCTGCTGTTTATCTTCAAACGCGCCGTACAGAGCAATCACGCCAAGGTAAAGAAATAGCAGAATGAGTTCAGACGTAAGCCTGGCATCCCACACCCACCATGTGCCCCACATGGGTTTGCCCCAGGCTGCACCTGTAAACAGCGCAATGAAAGTGACCACCGCCCCAATTGGCGCCATCGCAATCATGGCCATAAATGCGGTTCGCCATTGCCATACAGTGCCAACCAGCGCGGCAACGGCCATAGCAACATAGGTACTCATCGACAAAATGGCGCTGGGTACATGAATATAAATAATCCGAAACGAATCACCCTGCTGATAGTCCTGAGGGGCAAAGGCCAGCCCCCATATGCTGCCAGCGACCAAGCACAGAATGCCGGGCCAGAGAAAATAGGGCTGAAGCGTTACGCACAGTTGATACGCTCGCTCAGGTTTTGCATACGGATGTAACCACTTCCACATCAGTTTTGACTCACTTTAAGTGCATAAGCAATTGCAAAGGGGGCTGATGCCATCGCCAGCATAAGCATGGCGCCAATAATAGCAAGTTGTGCCCGGTAAGGTAATTGGAGTGCAGCAGAATCTACCGCCGAGGTGGCAAATATCAACAACGGAATAAACACCGGTATTAACAACAGCGCCAACAAGACGCCGCCACGTTGTAAACCTACCGTTAACCCTACAGCAATTGCCCCAACCAGCGACAACAATGGCGTGCCCAGCACCAGGGTTAGCATTAAGGCGATATACATATCGACCGTCAGGTTTAAAAATAGTGCCAGTAGCGGTGAAAAAAGTGCCAGCGGTAAGAAGCTCACCAACCAGTGCACCAGCACCTTAACTGCTGCAATGGCCGCCACCGACTGACCACTTAGCATGTACTGCTCCAGCGAACCATCCCAAAAATCATCACGAAACAGGCGCTCCATGGCCAGCAACGAGGCAAGAATCGCTGCAATCCAGATAACGCCCGGTCCAATCTTTTGCAGGGTAACCGGCCCGGGTCCAATACCGAGCGGAAAAAGCGTGATCACCATTAACAAAAACATCAGCGGCTGGGCGAGCTCAGAACGCTGGCGAAAAGCCAGGGCCATATCCCGCTTAAAGATACCGTTTATCAGGGTATTCATAACCGATACTCCAACACTAACTCGGTAAATGGGCCTGCCTGCTTGCTTAGCGGTTGGTGCGAGGTAGTAATAATCGCGCCCAGATTAGCAACATGCTCACGCATATGGGTTTCGAGCAATTCAATGCCATCGGTATCCAGCGCTGTAAAGGGCTCGTCAAGGATCCAATAGGCCGCTTGTTTTAGCCATAAACGGGAAAGCGCGACCCGGCGCTGTTGTCCGGCCGAAAGCATTCTTACCGGCACATCCTCAAGCCCTACCAATCCTAACCTTGCAAGGACTTCATAGGCCTGTTGCGCTTTAAAATCTGTGCTGTGTTGTGCGCACCAGAAGCGCAGATTTTCCATGGCAGTCAGCGCTCCATTAATACCTGCCTTGTGGCCTACATAGATCAGTTGTTGATTAAATCTGTCCCGCACTTTATCCAGCGGCTCATCATTGAACTGTAACTGGCCGCTCTCTGGAGCCGACAATCCGGTTAAGATCCTTAGTAAACTGGTTTTACCCGCGCCGTTGGGACCCCGCAGGTAGATGAGCTGGCCGGGCGATAAGCAAAATGACAGGTCAGTAAACAATACTCTGTCACGCTTAATACAGGTTAAATTGTCTGCAGCAAGTCCTGCCAAGATGCATCCCGTTCTATTCGCAAAAAATCCGCCGCATTCTATCATAAACCAGCCGCTTCGCATCTTACCCAAAGGGTGGATCGGCAAATTTCTGATCTATTTCAATCTTTGGCACGATTGACATTATACTTAACTGTTGAAACTGACTGCCGATAAAGACTTATGCAATCATCCAATCTGCCCCCACAAGCGAGCCCCGAAAGCAGTCGAGTCAACGCTGCAGAGTCGACGAATGCGGCAACCAAAAGCCAGGCAATTGCAAGAATTGCTCAGGTTTTACAGCCTGTGCAAACTAATGTCTCTGCCGCAGCTCAGGTATCTGTGTCCTCAGCCGGACAGGGAAAAACCAACAAGGCGCTACCCGCTAGTAACACCAGTGTGTTTATGGCTACCAATCAGCAACTGCTGCAGATTACCCCAGCGGTACGGGTTGCCAGTGCCGAGAACCTGTTGCTGGTGCGATTACCTACTGAAGCGCCGATTCAGCCACCCAGGGGGTCGGCTGTCCCTTTTAAGACTTTATTACCGCCGGATGCCATTACGGCCTCAATACCAACGTTATTAAAACTAACGCCACAAACCATTCGTCAGCAGGTCTCCCAGGCCCAGTTTCAGTCGCTAATGACGGCATTATCCCGCTCGATGACTACGCCGGTCTCCCTGCAGGCCACGGTTATTCAGCAAAACAGTTCGTCAATAAGGGTGAATGCCGGTGCGGAGCGGCCATTGATAATCGATATTCCGTTAGCAAAAGTAGCCAGGCATAGCGACACCTCACTCTCAGGTCCCTCAGCCAGCAAACCATCTTTACCGTCGACAGTAACGCTAACCCTTACATTGCGGCAAAATCAGCTACAGGTGCAAATTACTCCGCCTGCGTCTTCTTCACAAACACCGCAAACACCGCAAACACGGCAAACACGGCAAACAGCGCAACCCAGTGTGCAAGCTCCGGTCAATAATACACCGGTAAGTTCATCGCATAGTGTTAACGTGCCGCTGAATTCGCCACTGGCCATTAAACTCACCCAGGCGGTTACCCAACAAACACCGCTTAACGTGGAGCCGCCTAAACTGGCCAGCTGGGTAACTCAGTCGCTGCCGCCCGCCGCAGCAAAATCATTTCAGCAACTAAGTCCCGTGCTACCTGCAACAGTGTTTATCAAAGGCAGTGAAGTGACCATTACGGGAAACAAGACTCAGCTTTTAGCCGTCAGCGCAACATCAGCCGCCCCCTTACCGCAATTGGCGCCCAAAGTCAGTTCACAGCAAATGAGGCAGCTAAATATCCAAAGCGCGACTACCAGGAACATCCCTCAGGTTACTATTGCGCCTGTAGTTACTCAGTCTGAGACAACCGCCGGACAACCAATACAACAAACAAAGCCTTCACCGATAATGTCTGCAGCGGTAAAAGCGGAGATCAGCCCGCCTGCGCAGGCAGTGATTCGTTCAGGTGCCCAGGACAATGAAATAGGCAAGCCCATGATACCGGCAGACGTGGAAAGTATCGCGAAGCACAAACTGGAGCAGCTTCCCGCCGAGGTAAAGACTGCGCTTACGCAGTTCATCCGCTCTGCGAATCGAATAAATGTCAGTAACACTGACTCGTTGCAATCGAGTCTAAATGTGCTCACCACTGCTTTGCAAAAGTTCGCTGGTGCTAACCCAGCACTGGCAAAAACCATTAACTCAGTGATTGAACAGTTGCAGCTTAATTTGTCAGCGGGCACCCATTTCCTATCCCAGGAATCGTCTGCGCTCAAGCCCGAGGTCACGGGCTCAACCGAGCCGGTGACTGCTAAAGCCGGCACCGACTCAGCTCAACAAAGCACAGCGCTTAAACACCTTCTCACGTCGCCGGCATGGCTTCAGTCTCCGTTAACGCTGTCGTCACCGCCTGCCGGGCAGAGTTTTTTAAGCGGGCTTATTCAGTTATTACAGGTGTCATTGCTGGGCAGACACTTTAAAACCCATGAAGATATCGATCAGGCGCTTAACCGGCAGCGCACCTCTGCGCCAAATGGCAACGCACCAAACAGTTTGCTAGGTTCGATAACCGGGCGACAGGTCAGAGAATTTGCCCAGCTCGATAGTCAGCAAAATCTGCTTAAACAGCTTAAGGGCTTACTTGCCGGTCATCAGAATGCCAAGCTTGGCAATATGGAGCAAACGCTGCAAGGCAATGACAGCTTTTATTATGTGCTGCCCGGACTATTACCCCAGCAAAAGCCGGCTGAGCTACTTATCCGTCGAGAGCGGGAACGCCAGCCAGAACAACAAGACAACACCACTCAAACGCAATGGCACCTCACTATGAAGCTGGATATCGGAGAACAGGGAGAGCTGCTCACTAAAGCGAAGATCCGTGATGAGCAGCTTTATCTTGATATATATTCGTCGAATCAGGCGTTGCTGGAGAAAGTTGGCGTAACCCTGCCTTTTTTACTTAAGCGTTTCACACAGCTTGGTTTAACCGTTGAAGAGCATAAGCTACAACTGGGCAAAATTCCGGATAGCCTGGCCACTCGCCCCTATCAGATACTGGAGACGCAGGCATGACCCGTAAAAGCAAACGCGCGGTGGGCATTAAATATAATGAAGCCGAACCGTCACAAGCACCAACGGTTGTCGCCAAGGGCTATGATGATCTCGCCGAAGCGATTATTGCCAGTGCGAAAGCTAATGGCGTGCTGGTGCATGAAGATCCCTACCTTAGCGAATTTTTGACCACCCTGGATCTCGGCCAGTCGATTCCCGAACCTTTATATTATGTTATCGCCGAATTACTGGCTTACTCGTACGTATTACAGGGCAAAGTGCCAGAGAATTGGAAACAGGCATTTCCCGGCATCGAAGAAAAAATTTAGGTACCGAAGATAAAATTTAAAGGGTGATATCGACAGACACTTCGCCGGTATTCGAGTCATAGAATATTGAATAGCCAGGCTGCGCTACCAAATAATAGGTGCACGTATTAGCGTTATAGGTAGCCTGATAATCAGCAGACGTATCCTGCGCAACGGTTGGAGATCCGTCTAACAATACTGCGCTCCAAACGGATGTGCAATCCCAGGCATTATCCAGCATTGGACTCGCCTCATAAGGCAGGTAGCTTTGTGCAGGCCAGCCATTGGCATTGATATCCATGAGGTTTTCACCGTTACCGTACAAATCAAGGTTATCGACGGGGCCTGAATTACCGCTAACAGCCCATTTAAGATGCGCAAGTTTAATCGCCGATTCAAAGGCCGTACCGGTTCCCTGCACAGACGCAGCATAAGCATCACTTTGAAAATCGACAAAACGCGGTAGCGCGGTCACAGAAAGCACGCCAAGTAAAATAATCACCGTGATCAACTCAATCAGTGTAAAGCCTGACTGTCGGAGACTACTGGAGAACATCGAAATAAACCAACCAGTTACAACTTGCTAAATAGGGTTCTACTGTAAACCTATGATTGACGAATGCCAATATTTAATTTGTCACATAAAAAAGCCCATCCAAAGGGATGGGCAAAACTATAAGTTAGGCTTATAGGGGGAGTTTCCAACGGGTGTTGAAAAAGTTTACTGCTATATTAAAGCGCGTCCTCAGGCTCTACATCGTCGGCTTTAATATTTTTCGATAACAGTAATTCTGCCCGGATCTTGGTTTCAATATCGTTAGCGATATCCGGGTTTTGCTTAAGGAATTTCACCACGTTCGCTTTACCCTGACCAATTCTGTCACCGTTATAGCTGTACCAGGCACCGGCTTTATCAACCAGCTTTTGCTTCACGCCCAAATCAATCAGTTCAGCTTCTTTGCTGATACCAGCACCATACATAATTTGGAATTCAGCCTGTTTAAACGGTGGCGCCACTTTGTTTTTAACCACTTTCACGCGGGTTTCGTTACCCACCACTTCGTCACCCTCTTTTACTGAGCCGATGCGACGAATATCCAGTCGAACAGAGGAGTAAAACTTAAGCGCATTACCACCGGTAGTCGTTTCCGGGTTACCAAACATCACACCAATCTTCATCCGAATCTGGTTGATGAAGATACACAGTGTATTAGAACGCTTAATATTACCGGTCAGTTTACGCAGCGCCTGCGACATCAGACGTGCCTGAAGACCCACGTGGGAATCACCCATGTCACCTTCAATTTCTGCTTTTGGCGTCAACGCAGCAACCGAGTCCACAATGACTACATCAACTGCACCGGAACGAACCAGCATGTCACAAATTTCCAGCGCCTGCTCACCCGTATCCGGCTGAGAAACCAGTAGATCGTCAATGTTGACACCGAGCTTTTCTGCATACACCGGATCCAACGCATGCTCAGCATCTACGAACGCACAGGTTTTACCTTTTTTCTGTGCTTCAGCAATAACTTGCAGGGTCAGGGTTGTTTTACCCGATGACTCAGGACCGTAGATTTCTACTACCCGGCCACAAGGTAAACCGCCAATGCCTAATGCAATATCAATACTCAGTGAGCCGGTAGAAATAGACTCAATATCCATTGCCTGGTTGTCGCCCAGACGCATGATCGCGCCTTTACCAAATTGCTTTTCAATCTGACCGACCGCAGCCGATAGTGCTTTAGATTTGTTGTCGTCCACCGAAAACCCCTCGTTATTCTGTTCTGATTGCGTTATCCGCAGTTGCTTTTACTGATGTAGCCGGTAGGCTGATCATCACTAAAATAATGACTGCATAATATACTGTATGATTATACAGTGCAATATGCTTTTTGCCTTTTCTTTATTTCATCACGCCTGGTTTATTTCGCAACTAGTCTGTGGTGCAGTGTTGCAATAACAAACTCAATGGCCTGGGTTCTGACCGCTTCCCGGTCCCCCTCAAACTGGCGGCGGATTGTATCGGTTACACCGTTTAAGTAAAAGCCAAACCATACTGTCCCTACCGGTTTTTCTTCGCTGCCGCCGCCCGGCCCAGCAATACCACTGATCGCTGCGGCACACTCTGCACCGGTTTGCTGTGCGGTGCCTGCGGCCATTTCGCGTACAGTTTCAGCAGACACCGCACCAAATTTTTCAAGGGTATCACTACTAACGTTAACCAACGCCTGTTTAGCCTGGTTAGAATAAGTAACATAGCTTTGGTTAAACCAATCCGAGCTGCCAGCCACCGATGTTAACGCATAGGCCACTCCGCCACCGGTACAGGATTCCGCACAGGAAACCCACCAGCCCTTTTGCCGTAGCGCCTCACCAACGGCTAAAATCTGGTCAGCTAACGTATTTATATCCAGTTGCTGTCTCGAAAAAGTTGAAAATGACTGGCTCATAGGAATAATACACTCATAACATTGAGACCGTATTATTGGTCAAAACTACAATCGCAAGCAACCAGCAAGCCGAGGCATTCTTGGAATCACACACGCCAATGATGCGCCAATACCTGAATATAAAGGCGCAGCACCCTAACATTTTACTTTTTTACCGCATGGGCGATTTTTATGAGTTGTTCTATGACGACGCCAAGCGTGCGGCCGAGCTGCTGGATATCTCCCTCACCGCCCGGGGTAAATCCGGCGGCGAGCCAATCCCCATGGCCGGGGTGCCCTATCATGCGGTAGAGAGCTATTTGGCGCGGCTGGTAAAAATGGGCGAGTCGGTGGCGATTTGCGAACAGGTAGGCGACCCGGCTACCAGCAAAGGGCCGGTAGAGCGCCAGGTCCAGCGTATCGTTACGCCAGGCACGGTTACCGATGAAGCATTGCTTGACGAACGCCAGGATAATGTACTGGCAGCGGTTTACAGCGTTAAAGATCAATTCGGCCTGGCTTGGCTGGATATCACCAGTGGCCGCTTTTTAGTCAGTGAATTTAGTGGCACCGACATGCTCACAGCCGAGTTACAGCGTCTCAACCCGGCGGAATTACTCTACCCCGAAGGCTTCGATTGGCTATCGAAGATTGATCACATTAAAGGCCTGCGCCGCCGCCCCGAATGGGAATTCGATCAGCAAACCGCAGAGCAACAGCTCAACAATCAGTTTGGCACCCGGGAACTTACCGGTTTTGGCTTAACCAATATTACCCTGGCCATCAGCGCCGCTGGCTGTATTCTGCAGTATGTTAAAGACACCCAGCGCACCGCCCTACCACATATTCGTGCTATCACCCTTGAACAACAGTCAACCCGGGTGCAACTGGATGCGGCCACGCGCAAAAACCTTGAACTAACCCGGAATTTATCCGGTGGCACCGAACATACGCTGTTTGCCGTACTCGACAACACGGCCACGGCAATGGGCAGTCGCTTACTACAGCGCTTCCTGCATGCGCCGATTACCGATCGGGAAGAGCTGAACGCCCGTCAGCAGGCCATCGGCGATTTTCTTAACGGCGATTACCCGGCACTTACCGGCCAGTTGAAACACATTGGCGATATTGAGCGGATCATGGCTCGCCTGGCGTTGCGCTCAGCACGACCACGGGATTTCGCCCGCCTGCGTAATGCCCTGGCCAGTCTGCCTGAGCTTCAACATGGGCTGAGTTTATTTAGCGCTCCACTCATTAAAAGTATAAGCGAACAGATCAGCGAATTCCCCGAACTGTCGGAATTACTCGATAACGCCATTATCGATAACCCACCGGTGGTTATTCGTGATGGGGGTGTAATCGCCCCTGGCTACAACGCTGAACTTGACGAACTGCGTGATTTATCGGAAGGCGCCACCGAACTGCTGCGCCAGATAGAAACCCGGGAGCGGGAACAAACTGGCATCAGCACGCTAAAAGTGGGCTACAACAAGGTGCATGGTTTCTTTATCGAAGTATCTCGTGCTAATAGTCATCTGGTGCCGGCCAGTTATATTCGCCGCCAGACCTTAAAAAATAACGAGCGCTATATCACGCCGGAGCTGAAGGAGCATGAGGATAAGGTGCTTACCTCGCAAAGTCGTGCGCTGGCGCTGGAAAAGCGCCTTTATGAGGAGCTGTTCGACTTAATCAACCCGCAGCTTGATGCCCTGATCACCAGTGCCGCCGCGCTGGCGAAGCTGGATGTATTGATCACCCTGGCAGAACGTGCAGAAACCCTGGAGTATCACTGCCCTACTTTGTCGGATGTACCCGGTGTAACCTACCAGCAGGGCCGGCACCCTGTAGTTGAATACGTTATGGATTCGCCATTTATTCCCAACCCGCTCAATATGGATAAAGACTCCCGGATTAAAATCATTACCGGCCCCAACATGGGCGGTAAATCGACCTTTATGCGCCAGACCGCACTGATTGTGTTGCTGGCCTATATTGGCAGCTACGTGCCGGCAGCGGGCGCCGAAATTGGCCCTGTGGATAAAATATTCACCCGTATCGGCGCCTCAGACGATCTGGCCTCCGGCCGCTCTACCTTTATGGTAGAAATGACAGAAACCGCCAATATCCTGCACAATGCCACGCCTTATTCACTGGTATTAATGGACGAAATTGGCCGCGGCACCAGTACTTACGACGGCTTGTCGCTGGCCTGGGCCTGCGCCGAGTATCTTGCCACTCAGTTACAGGCCTTTACCTTATTTGCCACCCATTATTTTGAGCTGACGGAGCTTACTCATACTTTACCAGGCGTACAGAACTTACACCTCGATGCCGTTGAACACGACGACACCATTCGATTTATGCACTCAGTGGAAACAGGCGCCGCCAGCAAAAGTTATGGCTTACAGGTAGCGCAGCTGGCCGGTGTGCCCAAAGCCGTGATCAGTGCGGCAAAAAACCGACTCCGGACCCTTGAAAGTCAGCATACGGTATCGGCCAGCGAGCAAACACTCGCCGCAGCCCCTGCCCAGCAGAGCCTGTTACCCGAAGAACCCGTTCAATTACCGGCCAGAAAAAGCGCCCTTGAGCAGGCTTTTGCAGAGGTGGATCCCGATGAACTTACGCCAAAACAGGCTTTAGCGCTGATTTATGAACTAAAACAATTAAAATAGTAAAATTACCAAAAAGCCCATATTAATAATCCCAGTTAAACGGCTTCCCAAAAACGGCAGTCGTTAATACCCATGCCACCTCAAGTTACGTGTTTCAGCACTATCACAACAATTGCACTACAAGGCATGTTGATGCAGGAATGCAGATACCTTTCAAACCAATAGAAAACGAAAGTTGAATTGCTGTGATGCGCCCAAAGGGCCGGGCTAAAAATGCCTGATGCTGCGCCAAATCGTTTTGCTGTAGAATAACTAAACCTGCAACAATTTGACTTGCCTCAGACATTTTTTTCTCCGGCTGAAATCAAGTAACTTGAGGTAGCACGGGTATAAAATCAGTCCCCTTGTATAAAACACCAGGAAACAGTATCTTTTAGAGCTGTTATAATTGTTTGAAAGCGCCATATTGGGTATACTGTTGCGCCGTCTACAGTGTTGTTTAAAAACAACGTTTTACCCAAATATATAACCCAACGTCTTAGGTTTCGCATGACAAACTATATTTTCGTCACCGGTGGTGTTGTTTCATCGCTTGGTAAAGGCATTGCTGCTGCATCCCTTGCCGCTATCCTTGAAGCACGCGGTCTCACCGTGACCATGCTTAAGCTGGATCCGTATATTAACGTTGATCCAGGTACCATGAGCCCCATTCAGCACGGCGAGGTTTTTGTTACTGATGATGGAGCAGAAACAGATCTCGACTTAGGTCACTACGAGCGTTTTATTCGCACCCGTATGACCAAACGTAACAACTTTACCACCGGACGGGTTTACGAAGAGGTATTACGTCGCGAACGTCGCGGTGATTACCTGGGTGCCACCATTCAGGTTATTCCGCACATTACCAACGAAATTAAACGCCGTGTTATCGAAGGCGCACAGGGCCATGACGTGGCTATTGTGGAAGTCGGTGGTACGGTTGGTGACATCGAGTCACAGCCGTTTATCGAAGCCATTCGTCAGTTGGGTACCGAAGTGGGCCGCGACCACGCCATGTTTATGCACTTAACCCTGGTGCCTTACATGCCAGCTTCCGGCGAGCTTAAAACCAAGCCTACTCAGCACAGTGTAAAAGAACTGCGCTCCATTGGTATTCAGCCAGACATTCTGGTTTGTCGCTCGGTAGGCGCTATGCCCGCCTCTGAACGCTCCAAGATTGCGCTGTTCACTAACGTTGCTGAAAAAGCGGTTATCTCATTAAAAGACGTTGATAGTATTTATCGCATCCCGGCAGCGCTCAAAGCGCAGGGGCTTGATCAACTGGTAGTTGATCGTTTCCGTCTGGAATGCCCGGAAGCCGACCTGACCGAATGGGAACAGGTGCTTTACGCAGAATCTAACCCGGTTGGTGAAGTTAACATCGGTATGGTGGGTAAATACGTTGAGTTACCGGATGCCTACAAGTCGGTTAACGAAGCACTGAAACACGCCGGCCTGAAAAACCGCCTGACGGTAAATATCCATTACGTGGACTCACAGGACATCGAATCCAAAGGCACGCAGATTCTTGAAAATCTGGATGCCATTTTAGTCCCTGGCGGCTTTGGCGAACGTGGTATCGAAGGCAAGATTGCGGCAGCCCGTTATGCCCGCGAAAACAAAGTGCCCTACTTAGGCATTTGTTTAGGTATGCAGGTAGCGCTTATCGAATTTGCCCGTAATGTTGTGGGCATGGAAAAAGCCAACAGTACCGAGTTTGATCCCAGCTCACCGTATCCGGTAGTGGGTTTGATCACCGAATGGCTCGACTCAGACGGCAGCACGGAAACCCGTGACGAAACCTCCGATCTCGGCGGTACTATGCGTCTGGGCAGTCAGTTATGCCATTTGATCCCCGGCAGTAAAGTACACGCAGCCTACGGCAGTGAAGAAATTTACGAACGTCACCGTCACCGCTACGAGGTTAACAATAACCTGCGTGACCAAATCGAAGAGGCAGGCCTGAAAGTGAGTGGTTTGTCCACCGATAAACGTCTTGTCGAGGTCATTGAAATCCCGGATCATCCCTGGTTTGTAGCCGGCCAGTTCCACCCGGAGTTTACTTCGACTCCCCGTGACGGCCATCCACTGTTTACCGGTTTCGTAGCAGCGGCGCAAACCTATCAGAAAGAGAATCATTAATTTATAAAACCCGGCACTGACTACTCCCGCAGTGCCATTATTATTGTTGAGGAAGAAAAAATGGCGAAGATCTCGCGTATCATTGGACGTGAAATTCTGGACTCTCGTGGTAACCCCACGGTAGAAGCAGACGTATATTTAGACTCAGGTGTTATGGGTCGCGCCTGTGCACCATCTGGTGCTTCTACCGGTTCACGCGAAGCCCTGGAATTACGCGACGGCGATAAAAGCCGCTACATGGGTAAAGGTGTAGAAAAAGCCGTAGCAGCAGTAAACGAGAAAATCGCACCGGCGCTGATTGGCATGGATCCAGTCGCTCAGACTGACATCGACAAAACCATGATCGATCTGGACGGCACCGAAAACAAAGAAACCCTGGGTGCTAATGCCATCCTGGCCGTTTCACTGGCCGTTGCCAAAGCCGCTGCCACCGAGAAAGGCGTTGCCCTTTACGAGCATATTGCCGATCTGAACGGCACTGCTGGCCAGTACTCAATGCCTGTACCTATGATGAACATCATTAACGGTGGTGAGCACGCCGACAACAACGTGGATATTCAGGAATTTATGGTGCAGCCGGTTGGCGCGAAAAGCTTCAAAGAAGCCTTGCGCATGGGTGCTGAAATCTTTCACAACCTGAAAAAAGTACTGAGCGCCAAAGGCCTGAATACCGCTGTTGGTGATGAAGGTGGTTTTGCCCCTAACCTGAGTTCAAACGCAGAAGCGCTGGCAGTTATCGTTGAAGCGGTAGAAAAAGCCGGCTACAAAATGAACGAAGACGTCACCCTGGCACTCGACTGTGCGGCCTCTGAATTCTACAAAGACGGCAAGTACGTACTGTCTGGTGAAGACAAGTCATTTGATTCAGAAGCCTTCGGTGACTACCTGGCAGAGCTGTGTGAACAGTACCCAATCGTGTCTATCGAAGACGGTCTTGACGAAAGCGACTGGGACGGCTGGGCCAGCCTGACCAAGAAAATTGGTGACAAAGTGCAACTGGTTGGTGACGACCTGTTCGTAACCAATACCAAGATCCTGAAGCGTGGTACTGAAAACGGTATCGGTAACTCTATCCTGATCAAATTCAACCAAATCGGTTCATTAACCGAAACCTTAGAAGCGATCAAGATGGCCAAAGATGCCGGCTTTACTGCGGTTATCTCGCACCGTTCAGGTGAAACCGAAGATGCCACGATTGCCGACCTGGCAGTCGGTACCGCAGCAGGCCAAATCAAAACCGGTTCACTGTGTCGTTCAGACCGTGTAGCTAAGTACAACCAGTTACTGCGCATCGAAGAAGCGCTGGCTGGTAAAGTTGCTTACAACGGCCGTAGCGAAATTAAAGGCCAGTAATCTTAAGCTGGCGGGCAGCATTGCCCGCCAGCTTATTGATGCTGTCCCCACAATCACAACGCTAATGGCGCATTCCTCCGACCCAGCGTCACATCAATCCGACTTCTTTAATGCGGTCGAGTCAGACACATCCCAACGTATTATCGCTGAGTTGTGCAACGCGTTATATGAGCGCGAACTGGCGCTTATCGCCCAACAAGGGCCTAATCAAACCAGCTTACTACGTCGTCGCATTGCCGGCCTGAGTCACCATGTCCGACGCACTGCCCGTTTCCTGGCAGCCAAAGCCGTGCCATTAGAACTGGATGAACACAATGCCAGCTGGCAGGCCAGACAGGCAGCCAAAAATCCCGCTCAGAGTAACGACAGCGATAAAACCAACGCCTGGTTCACCGAACATGCCAAAGTCGGCCTGGTAGTGCCTGTATGGGTTCAGGAATTCGATAATGAGCATATAGAACTCGACTCTATCGATCGGGTTCAACCGGAAAACCAAACGCTGCATGTGAATAAATTTGGCTGGTTTGATTTTAGCGGTACACCGGTAGAAAGCCCTGCCCGCTACACGGACAAAGATCACATCACCCTGTCGCTGGTAAAGCCATCAAAAGCCATTATGACAGCAGGGTGCTGCGGCCATACCTGGAATCACAAAGGGCGCACTTCGCCCCGTACACTCACCTTACGTGAGATCTTACTGGTCAGTACCCTTAACTGGCGCAAGTTCAGCGAACCACAACGCTTCGATAATAAATAACCTGTCGTCTTTCGTTCATCTGTTACCTGTCAGCTTGATACGCTGAAAGCGAAATGAATAACCTAATTTCCGGCATGACAGGAAATTTCATCCTAAATTTTTTGTTATGCAGTAATTTATAACTAAAACTTATACCGAAAATCAGAATCAGTGGTTGACCTGCTGCGGTTCAGGCTGTAAATTGTCGGGCATCGGAAAGGTCGCACATGCAGCAACCAAAAGGTTTTACTAATGCCGCGTACGTTTATTCTATCTCTTCTACTCCTTATGGCAGCCAGATTGCACGGGTAGATTGCGACCATCGAATCAATACACAAAACCCGTGCAGAGCACGGGTTTTTTTTTAACTAAAATCAACGAGAGACAGCCATGACGAATCAGGTAAAAATATTTGATACGACCTTGCGTGACGGCGAACAAGCTTTGCCTGCCAGTTTAAGTGTTAAAGAAAAACTGCAGATCGCGCTGGCTCTCGAGCGTCTTGGCGTTGATATTATCGAAGCAGGCTTTCCGGTATCATCACCGGGCGATTTCAAATCTGTACAAATGATTGCCAAAGAAATCAAGAACTCAACAGTCGCTGGTTTAGCCCGTGCGGTACCGGCCGATATTGATGCCTGCGGCGAAGCTCTGAAAGTAGCAGACCAGTTCCGCATTCATACCTTTATTGCCACATCCGAAATTCACGTCAATAATAAGTTACGTAAATCTCAGGATGACGTTGTTGAAATGGCTATTGCCGCGGTTAAGCGCGCGCGCAATTATACCGACGACGTAGAGTTTTCGTGTGAGGATGCCGGACGTACCGAAATCGGTTACTTAGCCCGTATGGTCGAGGCAGTAATTACCGCCGGCGCCACTACGGTCAATATTCCGGATACCGTAGGCTATACTACACCAACCGAGTTCGGCGGCATTATCCGCCAGTTATTCGAGCGTGTACCTAACATTGATAAAGCCACGATTTCTGTGCACTGTCACAATGATTTGGGACTGGCAGTAGCTAACTCACTGGCGGCGATTGAAAATGGAGCCCGTCAGGTAGAAGCCACAATTAACGGTATTGGTGAGCGTGCGGGTAACAGCTCGCTGGAAGAAATCGCGATGATCCTGCAAACCCGCCACGCCTTGTATGGTTTAAACACCAACATTAACAGTAAAGAGATAAGCCGTACCTCAAAGCTGGTCAGCCAGTTGTGTAATATGCCGGTGCAGGCAAACAAAGCCATCGTAGGAGCCAACGCCTTTAGTCATTCTTCAGGTATCCATCAGGACGGTGTCTTAAAAGCGCAAAACACCTATGAGATCATGACACCTGAGAGTGTGGGTATTAACAAAAATAACCTTAACATGACCTCTCGTTCCGGACGTCACGTTATCAAGCACCGTTTACAGGAACTGGGTTATAAAGATACCGATTACGATTTAGAAGCCATTTATTCGGCATTTTTGAATCTGGCCGACAAAAAAGGCCAGGTTTACGACTATGATTTAGAAGCGCTGCTGTTTTTCGATCAGCAAAAACACGATCAGGCGCACTATCAGTTAACCTATTTGCACGCCACGTCAGGGAAAGAAATAATCCCCAGCGCTACCGTGCAGTTAAAAATTGGCGATGAACTGGTGACCCGTTGTGAGACCGGTAACGGTCCGGTAGATGCCTCGTACAAAGCCATTATGTCGATGCTGGGTCACAATGACCTGGAAGTGGTCGACTTTAAATTAGATTCTAAAGGCGAAGGTGCTGATGCGCTGGCCTCGGTTAGCGTTATCACTGAATACAAAGGCCGCCGTTTCCATGGTCTGGGTCTGGCCACAGATATCGTTGAAGCCGGTGTTAAAGCATTGATTTTCGTTTTAAACAACACTTACCTTGCTGACCAGATTGATCAGCAGAAGAACCAACAAGAACGCGTAGCAGGAGTATAAATGAGCCAGTTTAACATTGCCGTGCTTGCCGGTGACGGCATCGGCCCGGAAGTGATGCAGGAAGCCAATAAAGTATTGGATGCCATCGAACAGAAGTTTGCCATCACCTTTAACCGTACTGCTTATCCTGTTGGTGGTTACGCCATTGATACCGAAGGTGAAGCGCTGCCAGCCAAAACCCTGCTTGGCTGCGAACAGGCCGATGCCATTCTGTTTGGCTCTATTGGCGGCCCTAAATGGGATACCCTGCCACTGGAACAGCGTCCTGAGCGTGCGGCACTGTTAACCCTGCGCAGCCATTTTGATTTGTTCAGTAACCTTCGCCCGGCCAAAATTTATGCGGGCCTGGAAGACTTATCCCCACTGCGCAAAGACATCGCCGCCAGCGGTGTGGACGTACTGGTTATCCGCGAACTCACCAGTGGTATTTACTTCGGTCAGCCGAAAGGCCGCGACGGCGAAGGTGAAGAAGAATACGCCTTTGATACCATGCGCTATTCCAAGCGTGAAATCCGTCGTATTGCCGTGAGCGCTTTTGAAGCGGCTATGAAGCGTGATAAGCGGGTGACTTCCGTCGATAAAGCAAATGTACTGGTGTGCAGTCGCTTGTGGCGCGAAGTCACAGAAGAAGTGGCCAAAGACTACCCCGAAGTCGCCCTCGACCACATCTATATCGATAACGCCACCATGCAGCTGGTCAAAAATCCGGCCCAGTTTGATGTAATGCTGTGTTCTAACCTGTTTGGTGACATCATCTCCGATGAATGCGCCATGATCACCGGCTCCATGGGTCTGCTGCCCTCTGCCAGCCTGAACGAAGAAGGCTTCGGTATGTACGAACCAGCGGGCGGCTCAGCACCGGATATCGCCGGTCAGGGCATTGCTAACCCTATCGCACAGATCCTGTCTGCTTCGATGATGCTGCGCTTTAGTCTTAATCAGGCAGCCGCAGCGGACGCAATCGATAAAGCGGTAGTAGAGGTACTGGAAGCCGGCATTTTAACCGGCGAGCTGTTGCCCGCCGACAAGCGCGACCAGGCCGCCTCCACCTCACAGGTTGGCGACGCCATTGTTAAATCTATTTTAGGTCAGGAGTAATTATTCATGGCTAAAACATTATACGACAAGGTGTGGCAGGCCCACATCATCAGCCAGTTGGGTGATGACAGCCTGATTTACATCGACCGTCATCTGATCCACGAAGTCACCAGTCCGCAGGCTTTTGCCGGACTGAACGAAAAAGGCCGTAAGGTACGCCGACCGGACC
The DNA here is from genome assembly GCA_950073835.1 of uncultured Alteromonadaceae bacterium. Classification (GTDB taxonomy): domain Bacteria; phylum Pseudomonadota; class Gammaproteobacteria; order Enterobacterales; family Alteromonadaceae; genus Alteromonas. The sequence goes on along the minus strand of CATMRP010000026.1, from coordinate 7,287 downwards.
GTACTTTTGCCACGATGGATCACTCGATTTCTACCCGTAGCCTGGCGCTGGATGCCTGTGGTCCGCAAAACAAACTACAACTGCAAACCCTGGCCGAAAACTGCGAAGAGCATGGCGTAAAACTCTTCCCTGTGGGTCACCAGAAGCAAGGGATCGTCCACGTAATGGGTCCTGAGCTGGGCTTAATCCTGCCGGGCATGACCGTCGTGTGCGGTGATTCACATACCGCTACCCACGGCGCGTTTGGCGCCTTGGCATTCGGTATCGGTACCTCGCAGGTAGAACACGTTCTGGCTACGCAAACGCTTAAGCAAAGCCGTGGCAAAACCATGCAGATCAAAGTCAATGGTAAACTGGCAGTAGGCATTACCGCCAAAGACATCATTCTGGCCATCATTGGTAAGATTGGTCACGCCGGTGCCACCGCTCATGTTATTGAATACTGCGGAGAAGCTATCGAAGCCTTATCAATGGAAGAGCGTATGACCATCTGTAACATGAGCATCGAAGCAGGTGCCAAGGCAGGTATGATTGCGCCAGACCAAACTACCTTTGATTATCTTAAAGGCCGTGAGTTTGCCCCACAGGGTGCCGACTGGGACGCTGCTGTTGAATACTGGCAAACACTGTATTCAGACGATGATGCCGCCTTTGATACCGTGGTAGAGCTTGAAGCCAAAGATATCACACCACAGGTTACCTGGGGCACCAACCCCGGCCAGGTTATTGGCGTTAACGATCCGGTCCCCGGCCCGGACGATTTCACCGACAGCGTTGAACAGGAATCAGCTCGCAAAGCCCTGCAATACATGGGCCTGAAAGCCGGTGAGAAATTAGGTGATGTGCCGGTTTCTCATGTGTTCATCGGTTCGTGTACTAACAGCCGCATCGAAGATTTACGCGCTGCGGCGCACATTGCCAAACAAGGCAAGGTAGCCCCAAACGTTACCGCTATGGTGGTGCCGGGTTCAGCGGCGGTTAAACGCCAGGCTGAAGAAGAAAAGCTCGACGTTATATTTAAAGACGCCGGTTTTGAATGGCGCTTACCGGGCTGTTCAATGTGTCTGGGTATGAACGACGACCTGTTAACTGCGGGTGATCGCTGTGCATCTACCAGTAACCGTAACTTTGAAGGCCGCCAGGGCCGTGGCGCCCGCACCCATCTGGTGAGCCCCGCCATGGCCGCTGCTGCCGCGTTACGCGGTAAGTTTGCCGACGTCAGAGATTTTCAGGAGTAATTTATGAGCCAGACTACCACAGGCATTACCACCCTGACCGGCACCGCCTGCCCGCTTGACCAGGCCAATGTCGATACCGATCAGATTATTCCCAAGCAATTTTTAACCAGTGTCAGCCGCGCCGGCTTTGGTAAGCACCTGTTTCACGACTGGCGTTATCTGGATCTGGAAGAAAAAGAGCCTAATCCTGAGTTCGTGCTGAATAAACCGGAACATCAGGGCGCCGCTATTTTGCTGGCCCGGGAAAACTTCGGTTGTGGTTCAAGCCGTGAACACGCGCCCTGGGCATTAACCGACTTTGGCTTTAAAGCGGTTATCGCGACCAGCTTTGCTGACATCTTTTACGGAAACTGCATGAACAACCAGCTACTGCCCATCGCCCTGAGCAGCAGTGAAATGGACGTGCTGTTTACGGCCGTGGCCAAAGATGCCAGTGCTGTCATCAGCATCGACCTGCCAGCACAAACCGTTTCAGTAGGTGATACCAGCATGACATTTGACATTGCTGAACACCACAAAAACAACTTGGTAAAAGGCCTGGATGCTATCGGCCAGACCCTTGAACTGACCGACGACATTGAGTCCTTCGAAGCCAAACAACCAGCCTGGCTTTAAACTCTGCTAAACGCCGCTTATTTGATCCAGATGAGCGGCATTTTCATTTTTTTCATTTCATCTTTATACAGTTAGGCTATAGTTAGCAAAACGCACATTTACGTAATAAGCTTGGCCTGGAGAGGAAATGCTACAACGAATTGCCATCGATGATTTAGCCCCGGGCATGTACGTTAATCGGGTACTCGATGAATCCGGCAAGGTTAAAGTACGCTCCAAAGGTATCGTCCGTTCAGACGCCGTGATTACACAGTTGCGCAACAAAGGTGTTGAATTTGTCGAAATTGACACCGACAAAGGCAAAGCACCAACCGCTGAGCCCTGTTCCTCAGAAGCACCCGAACCATCCACCGAAGTGAAGCCAGTCAGCGATGTTAGCCATGAAGTCAGCATTAAGCCGCTAACCAGCGAGGGCCTGATGGCCGCTGAGCAGCTGTTCCAGAAAGCCATGGCAATTCAACAAAACTTCCTCAACCAGTTAAAGTCTGGTAAAGGGGCTGACGTTAATAAACTCACCACACTGACTCAGGATATTCTGGAATGCGTATTTGAAAACCAGGCGGCGATGATCTGTTTATCCATAGTTCAACGGGGCAATGATTGCCTGCTGGAGCACTCGCTAAATTGCAGTATTCATATGGCCATTCTGGCCGACGCCGCCGGGTTTGATCAGCAATCTGTGGAGTATGCCAGCCTGGCCGGGCTGTTAATGGATACCGGTATGGTGAAGTTGCCAGCCGAGCTCTGCGTGCCAGAAGAGCAACTCAGCGGCACCGATTTAATGATGTATAAGACCCACGTCGATGAGTCCCTGGCGGCCATAGAACATAGCGATGATCTGCCTGAAGTAGTCAAAGACATCGTCAGCCAGCACCATGAACGAATTGATGGCTCGGGCTATCCTAAAGGTCTCAGCGGTCAGGATATAGAGCCGCTGGCGCAGCTCGCAGCCGTGGTTGATGAATTTTCCCAACTGGGCATGTCCGCACCATTTGGCAGTGCGCTGCCGACCAGTAAAGTAATCAAAGCACTGGCTAACAACAAAGGCCTTGAGCAATCGCTGGTAAACCGCCTGATTGGCGTGCTTGGCATCTACCCGATTGGTTCACTGGTTAAGCTGAAAAGTGGCAAGCTGGGTATTGTCAGCCGACGCAACCCGTCTAACCTGTTACAACCGCAGGTGATGACGTTTTACAGTATCAACAGCGGCCATTTTCAGGAAATAAAACGGCTGGATCTGGCCAAAAGCAGCGATGAGATAGAAAGCAGTATTGGCCCCGATGAATTTGCTATTAATCTACCTAAATTTTTCACAGAGGTGTTCATTCCACAGGTAAGTGAATAATATTCTGCTGTATAGAAATTACCAGTCGGTGAGCGCTGTCATGCTAAACACTTCCCCCTCAAAGCGCAAAATCACTCGTTGCGCTTCAATATTAACAATCTGAACACGGTCTGCAATCCAATCACCTTCCCCTTTATCACTGCCATTCACTCTGACCCAACGGTCAGCCGGTGCAGAGGCATACATATGGGCACTGAAATCCATAGCCGGTAAACGGGTAAGTAAACGCGCCGGCAATTGATCCACCCGCTGAATATCATCATGAACCGTCACCACGGTTTCGGAAGCGGACGGCTCTACCCCGCGGGCTTCTTCTTGTTCCAGATCGGTGAGGACTTTGTTAAAGCGGGCCATTAACTCGGCCGACACTGCTACTTTATCGCTTTCACTGGCAGTTGACTCAATGCTTTGTGCTACCTCTACCGGGGTAATATCCGGCTCTGTCGCGGCGGTCTCGGTTGTCGCTTCAGCCAACCGGTTTGACGCAGGCAACTCTGACGAATTGCTTTCTTCTAATCTAGCTTCCGTATCGACAGAAGCCTTTGCATCCTCGACTTGTGCTGCAGGTGAGCCTGGTACCGCAGGCGGCGCAGCGCCGACCGCCTGACTCACAACCCGTTCACTTATATTATCCGGCGCCTCTAACAGCTGCGCAAGCATCGCAGGCCCGACAGCCAGTAAATAACCAGAGGCGCCGCCCCCCACTAATAGCAGTAAGCCGGTGATAAGGGGCTTAAACACGCGCTGCCATTGCCCGGGCAAACCATTTACCGTAGGCAAAAACAAGCTGCGGTTAAACTGATCGCTAATGGCACTGTCGGTCTTTTGCGCACGGGTGTCGTATTGCCCGCGCAATAACGCCTGAGTGGGTGTTCGTTCGGTACTCACCAGCGTTTCATCGGTACAGATTTCAACAGTTTGCTCGGGATCATATTCAATTTCCTGAACGCCCATTTCAATTAATCCCTGGACCATGGCGTCACTGGTAATAAGGCCCGACTTTTTAATTTTTACCGGGCCATTTTGCGCTGTCACCTGCACAATCATCATGCCAGGCGTAGCTTGTTCAATGGGGATGATCTGGTTCATGCCATGCCCCATAAATAACCGCCCACCAAGGCACTTAAGAAAATCCCCGCGTATATCAACGTTTGTCGTCCACGCAGGCGTTGCTGTACAACATCTTCACCTAAAATTTGTTCTGCTGCCGCCAAAAACAGGTGTTTTTTCACCACTGGTTTTTGCTGAGTAAATGCCAGGGTCATTGCCCTGTCGCAAAGCAGATTGATCACCCGCGGGATCCCGGCTGTTACCCGGTACATGGTGCGCACCGTGGCGGCACTGAATACCGAAATATCGCCGTTAGCCACACTCAGACGGTGATTCACGTAAGCCTTCACCTCCTCAGCATTGAGTGGTAACAAATGATAGCGTGCAGTGATCCGCTGTGCTAATTGGCGTAGTTCATTACGTTTTAACAATTGCTGTAGTTCAGGCTGACCAATCAGCACCACCTTAAGCAGCTTTTCGCGGTTGGTTTCCAGGTTAGTCAACAATCGCAGTTGCTCAAGCACTTCCGGTAACAGGTGTTGCGCTTCATCTATCATCAGCACGGTGTTTTTACCGGCGTTATGGTTATCTGCCAGTTTTTGCAAAATCTTATCGGTAAAATATTTCAGGCTGGCCTGGTTAGGGTCGGTTTCGATATTGAGCTCATCGCAAACCGTTGCCAGCAGTTCAATGGCTGATAAAGTGGGATTCAGGATCATCGCGACCTGTGTTGAGTCGGGCAACTGTTGCAGCAACTTTCGTGAAACGGTAGTTTTGCCGGTGCCCACTTCGCCGGTCAGCATTACAAAGCCGCCACTTTCCCGTAATCCAAAGGTCAGATGCGCCAGCGCTTCCTTGTGGCGTGGGCTCATATACAGGTAATCCGGATTGGGCGCGATGGAAAACGGATTATCAGTTAATCCGAAATATTGTAAAAACATGTTTTATCAACTGAACTGTCCATATGTCCGGTAAACTATCAGACTGTCGGTTGAAGTCAACAACACCGTGTTTTCAGGCGCTTACTCAGGCATAATAAGCCCATCTTTTAACGGTACATTTTTCAACAGCAGATTGTGAGCATGCAGGTATATCTGGTTGGCGGCGCAGTACGCGACAAATTACTTCATCGCAAAGTCACCGAGCGTGACTGGGTAGTAGTGGGCGCAACGCCGGCGCAGTTACTGGCAGAGGGCTATACGCAGGTAGGCAAGGACTTCCCGGTGTTCCTGCACCCGCAAACTCAGGAAGAATATGCCCTCGCCCGCACCGAAAGAAAAACCGGCGGCGGCTATACTGGTTTTAGCTGCCATGCTACGCCCGATGTGACTCTTGAAGAAGACCTGCTGCGCCGGGATCTCACTATTAATGCCATGGCACAATCCGCCAGCGGTGAACTCATTGACCCCTACAATGGTCAGGCAGATTTGCAGCAGCGTATACTGCGCCACGTCTCTGCGGCATTCAGCGAGGATCCACTGCGTATATTCCGGGTTGCACGGTTTGCAGCCCGCTACGCTTACCTGGGGTTTTCCGTGGCACACGAAACCATGACTCTAATGCAAACCATGGCCGCCTCAGACGATATCCGCCAATTAAGTGCTGAACGCGTATGGCAGGAGACACGCCGCGCGCTTATGGAAGATAACCCCGAAGTGTATTTTAGAGTTTTACAGCAATGCGGCGCACTGAAAGCCTGGATGCCGGAAATTGAAGCGGTAATATCTGATGAGTCAAAATCAGCGTCACTGCAGCATGCAGCAGCATCTGAACAGCCCTTATCCGTTCGCTGGGCCTCAGTATGTTGGCCCCTTGAGCAGCCGGCTTTAGAAGCACTGCAAAAAAGACTCAAGGTGCCAAATCAGCAAGCCGACTGTGCGCAACTGGCAGCAAAAATACTGCCTTCACTGGCCGAATCTATTCACCAGAGCGAATGGCTACTTCAGGCGCTCAATACCTGCGATGCCTGGCGCCGTCCCGAACGGCTTGAGCGCCTGATGCCGTTGTTTACTGTTGTCTACCCCGAGCACGGGCAGCATTTTAATACGGTATTTACGAGTGCCCTTACAGCGGCTAATCAGGTAGATGTCAAAGCCATTATTACTGCCGGGTATCAAGGCCCCGACATCAAACAGCAACTCAGCCAGCAACGGCTAGACCTGATTGAACAGAGCATCACAAATCACGGCGTTTAGCAGATTTAATGCTACAATAGCGCCATTCATGCGACAGACGTATTTTTATGACATTCGAACAACTAGAATTAGACGATGACCTGTGCCGGGCACTGGCCGACATGGGCCTGAGCCGCCCCACCACCATCCAGTCCATGGTGGTACCGGTAGCCATGGAAGGTAAGGACATTCTGGCCTCTGCCCCAACCGGCACAGGTAAAACCCTGGGCTTTTTACTACCGGCCTGCCAGTTTCTGCTGGATTTTCCGCGCAAGCAGCCAGGCGCTACCCGTATTCTGGTATTGACCCCAACCCGCGAACTGGCATTGCAGGTTTACGAGCAAGCCGTTGCGGTAACCCGCCACACCGATCTGATCTGCGGTGTGATCACCGGCGGTATTAACTACGGCACCGACCGGGAAACCCTGTCCCAAAATCTCGATATTCTGGTTGCTACGCCCGGCCGTCTATTTGAACACATCGAACAGGAATCGGCAGATTGCCGTGATATTGAATGTTTAATTCTGGATGAAGCCGACCGCATGCTGGATATGGGCTTTTCCGGGATCGTCAATCAAATCGCTGCTGAAGCCCGCTGGCGTAAACAGAATATGTTGTTCTCGGCCACGCTGGAAGGGGCTGGCGTGCGTCACTTCGCTAATGATCTGCTTAATGAGCCTGCAATCATCGAAGCCGATCCACCGCGTCGCGAGAAAGCCAAGATTCACCAGTGGTATCACCTGGCCGATAACCTTGAGCATAAACTTGCCTTACTGGAAAAAATTCTCAAGGAACAAATCACCAGCGCCGTGGTGTTCGTGAAAACCCGCGAGCGTCTGCAATGGCTGCGTGAAAACCTCCAGCG
>CATMRP010000025.1 GCA_950073835.1 uncultured Alteromonadaceae bacterium | reverse complement strand
CGTTGGTGCACCCTGCCGGTTACAGCTATTTTAATGTACTGCGGAAAAAGCTTGGTTGGGGCAGCAAACTGTTTTAATACCTTACGTATATTAGTCCAAAGTGTATCTGTACAGTATGGTTGTATTTACGCTAACCTGACAATATGTGGTGTATTTTTGTACCGCTGACTTTTAATGTAACCAAACTACTCAAACTGTATGGATTTGTCGGATAGCCCACCTGATATATACACCGAAGTGATTGTTGATTCGTTTGCCAACATTCATGGTGGCAGACAACGCTCAGAAGCCCTGCTGTACTTTGCCAACTTTGGCATCCGTTATGAAACTCAATTCGGTTTTTCCTTGCATAGCGAATTGTGGTTAACTGACAACCAGTCGATCTCCGACATCGTTGGCGACGAACAAGGAGTAAGTAACATTGAGGCCAGCGAGGCCGGCCTTCACATTGGCATGTTGGCCGCAGGCTACCATACCCGGTCCTGGTCGTGGTTAATTGGCGTATACGACATAAATTACTACTTTGACGTGCTCGATAGTGCCAACCTGTTTGTACACAGTGCTTTTGGCATGGGCTCCGTATTCGGTATCAGCGGTCCCAATGGCCCGAGCACTTATCCTCAACCCGGTTTAACCGCAAAACTTGGCTATCAGCGTGGTAAGCATTCGGTGCAATTTGCTATCGCCGATGGCGAGCCCGGCGATCCTATTTTCTATTATCACACTGCCGCTCAGGAAGAAAAACGCATCAATCTTCTGGTAGTAGCGGAATACGCTTACGAGTCAGCACAAAGTAAATGGCTGGCCGGATGGTGGGGCTATAATGATGACTCCGTTGTGCTGCAAAATGCCGGCGCCAGCCGGGGCAAAAACAACGGTTTTTATTTGCGCACCGAACACCGCTTTGAACCATCACCGTCAGACTACCAGATCACCGTGTTTGGTCGGGCCGGCGTTGGTGCCAGCAAGTTTAACTTTTTCGATGAGTTTTACTCTGTTGGTCTGCAGGTCAGCGGTGAATTGTGGGGCTTTGGAGACGAGCAATTCGGCCTTGCCATTGCTCACGCCCGAACCTCAGACGCAAGATCGCCGGAATATGGTAGCGATGAAACCGCGCTGGAACTCACCTATGCTGCAACGTTTAATAACGGCATGACTGTTCAGCCCAGTTTGCAATGGATTGGCTCACCGGGAGCCGCTCGTGAAGCGGATGACGCCGTCGTTTTAGGTTTACGTTTAAGCTGGAGCTTTAACTAAATCGTCTGCAACCAGGCAACAAACTTCCTGGTTTCCATAGCGCTTTGCAGCGGCACGTATTTTTTATTGTGGCGGTCTTCAAAGGCTACGTTGAATTTGTTCACGGAAATATTGGATATAGGTGGTTTTACACTAATGCGTAAACCATTAATTGTTTGAATCATAGCGTGTCTTATTTTTTTAATTATTGGAAAAAGCAGATCTGAATGGCGGGTGGTCGAACAGAAAAAAGGAGTTAGTGAAGTAAAAAGGCTGATTATTACCAGCCTTCAAAATCGTTAGCTTTATAATGCAATCACATTAGAAGCTTGTGGGCCTTTCTGGCCCTGTTCAATAATAAATTGAACTTGCTGGCCTTCTGCCAGTGACTTGAAGCCTTCAGAAGCGATAGAACGGAAATGAACGAAAACGTCTTTGCCGCCGTCATTAGGTGTTAAAAAACCAAAGCCTTTATCGTCATTGAACCACTTTACTACGCCGTTTACAGGATCAGACATAATTGAAACCTTTTATTAAATATTAAGTGCGATGGCGTGCCATCGGTGAAGCTATAGATACGAAGAAAACATTTACCAGTAAAGCAAATGTAAATACAAGTTCGACTTAATTGAATAAAAGCAGAAAAAGAGACGCATAATGCAGTAAGGGATAAAGCTTTAACTTTCTAAAGCATGGACAAGGTACGCTAATCCCGCAGGCAAGTAAAGCGGTTTATTTTTATTATTTTAGTCAGTCGCTGAGCCCTCTTCTACAATCCGCTGTAGCAATGGCAGTTACGGCAGTATTCCTAAATTCCTAAGCCGTAACTGCCCGGCCCACTATTAATCCTCATACAGGTGAGAATAAATCACTCTAAGGGTACGCTGCAGATTTTGTTTAGCCATAGGCCAGTAAATAGAAATATTATCAATATTGTCATGGTTACAGTCTGCACTTAATCGCGACTCCATGTCTTTTAAAGGCGCCGAATTAACGGTGCTGATCACACTGATTAAGCGTCGGGATCCCATGAGTATGGCCCGGTGGTCGTCGGCCATCACCGCGTCATCCATAATCCGCGTGGCCTCTGCCAGCTTATCCATCAGACTGGTTAATGATGTCGCCATTGAGCTCACCTGATGACTACTTTGCAGGTAACTGAGCAAATCAAACCAGGTATTGGGATCCGGCGGCATGGCCAGGACGGCAAAGTCGGGTTTTTCACGTACCTGCACCGCGGCTTCATGGGCCTGCTGCAACTCTACTTTTTGTGCTTCTACCAGTGCTTTTTCCTGCTCCGCCAGTCTGGACTCGCTGTCTTTGAATTTCGCCTGAGCCTGTTGTAACGCTTTTTCGCGGCTCTCCAGCTGTGATTTACGCTCACTGAGTTCACCTTCCAGCGAACTAAGCTGTGCATGTAAATCTGACTGAGACGAATTCTGCTGGGTTAACGATTGCTGTGACGCCGCGTATTCGCGCTGAACCGTTTCCAGTTGCTCGGTAAGCATTTGTTGCTGCTGCTCAAGCTGCTCGATGCTGCCTTGGCTCATTTTCAGGGCTGACTGCTGCTCCTGCACCTGTGCCTGAAGTTTTGCTTCCTGCTCTTCCTGCTGGGCTAGTTTTGCTTCTAATGCCTGAGCCTGCTCTTTGGAGCGGTTCAGCTCCTCGTGAAGTTTCTGTTCTTCGCTTTGGGTTAAAGAAACTTTTTCTTCGGCGTCTGCCAGTTCATTCATGCTCGACTGCAGCTTGTTTTGCATCGCGGAGTTTTGACTCTGCGCTTCTTCAAGAGCTTGCTGTAACTGTTGTTTCTGCGCTTCGATTTCTTCGTGATGCTTACGCCACTGCTCGTCACTACCCAGCATCATTTCTTTTTGCTTAGCCGCGCGTTGGGCGACATCAGCCATTTCCGATTTCAACTGCTCCAGCTTGTTTTGCTGCGATTCGCGCTCAAGTTTTTCGGCTTCCATCTGTTTCTGACGGTTATCCAGCTCCGCTTCTGCCGCTGCCAGCTTAGCCTGCTTGGCAGCCAGTTCGTTAGCCAGCGTTTGCTGCTCTGCGTGCCATTTTTGCTCGCTTTGCTGGATAGCCTGCTGTTGCTGAGTGGATTTTTGCTGCATTTCACTGAGCTCTTCCTGCAACTTGGCAAAGATTGCCTGCTGACGGGCTTTTTCCTGTTTTTCTGCCTCGGTTTGTTGTTTGGCATCTGACAGGATCTGCTCAGTCTGCTGTAACTCCGCCTGCTTGGCCTGCAGCGCCTGCTGCAATGCTGCATGTTCCGCCTTACGCCGGGCATCAGCTTCAGCCACCTTCGACTGCTGCTCTGCCGAACGGCTCTCAATATCAGCCAGTTCATTCTGCAGCTGCGCCAGGCGTTCCTGCTGGGCGGCTTTTTCCTGTTTATCCTGTTCGGCCTGCTGCTTGATTTCAGCCAGTGCCGTTTGTGTTGATTGCAGCTGAGACTGTTTGGCATCGAGCTCTTTTGCCAGTTGTTCAGCATGGGCCTGCATATCGCCTTTCTGCTGGGATGACATCGCCTCGAGCATATGCATCTCGTGCTGCAAGTGGTCGATATGACGGGCTTTACCCTCGGCTTCAGCCTGCATTTTCTGGTAGGCCATCGCCAGTTCCCGGCGTTCCTGCTCTGCCTGCTCACTGGCTTTGCGCTGGTTGGCCAGTTGCTCGCGCAATTTTTCCGATGCCTCACCGGAACTAGTTAGCTGTGATTGTAAGGCGGCTATCTGCCCGCTGACATCACCAATCTGCTTGTCTTTATCTTCGATGGAAGCCTGTAAACCGGCGATTTCTGCCACATAATTATCAACCGCGTTTTGTTGCTCGGCCTGCTGTTGCTCAAGGCGCAATGTTTCCTGCTGACTCTGCTCCAGTTGCTGTTGTGCCTCGCGATATTTACGCTCGCTGTATTGCAGCGCGTCGGCTATCTGGTTACGCTGTTTTTCCAGACTGCCCACTTTCATACTGGAGCGTTCGAGCTGCGCCTCAAGCGCTGCATTAGCCTGCTGACTTTGTTCCAGCATTTCACGGTTTTGGGTGTAATCAGACTTCAGACTGGCCAGATGCTCACTGATATCTTTGTGGGCCTGCTGCAGCTCTGAAATGGTTTCAATTTTTTCCGACAGCGTAACTTCGGCATCCTGTAATTTAAGTTCGGCCTGCGCCAGCGTTTGCTCCGTTTCTGCCAGGGCTTCCTGCTGTTGCGCCAATTGATGCTGGCTACTGGCCAGCAGCTGTTGTTTAGCCTCAACTTCCAGCTCTGCCGCTTGGCGTAATTTAACCGCTTCAGCACGAGCCGCTTTAGCTTGTTCAATGGCCCGCAAGTCGATCCAGATACATATGATGCCCTGTAATTTAGCATCTCTCAGAATGGGAATGAGCGTAAGTTCGCAAGGTAACACGCGCTGCTGATACTGATGTTGCCAGCTCAGGGTAACCACCTGACCGCGGCTTCCAACGGTTTCCAGCTTGTGCGCGAGAGTTTCTGTATTGGTTGTTGCGCCATGTAGCTCAGGGGCAGTTAACTGCAGGCCCAGCATTTCTTCTTCATCCTGAATACCGAAGAAAGCACAGGCAGCAGAATTAAACTGTGTAAAGCACTCATTGGTTAGCAGTGCTACCGGCACACTGGCATACTTCACCAGGCGCTCAAAGCGACTGATGAGGTAATCCTGCTCTTCACGGCTACCAATCCAGCACACATATTCTTCAGGGATCTCACTGATTTTGTTGGCGTGCAGGGTTGTCGAAAAGGTTTTGTTGCTACCGCAGTTTAAGCGGGCCGGAAACTCCCGAGCCTGATCGTGCCTATCCAGCCGCTGGGTTAACTTATCGGTTTCCGCTTTGTCCGTGAACAACTGATAAAATGACTGTGACAGCAATTGCTGGCTGTTCATGTCCAGCTGACGGCAGAGGGTTTGGTTAACTTCTTTAATATCGCCTTCGCGATTAAACACCGCGATCCCCATTGGTGAATGGTCGGTAAACATACTTAACCGGTCTTTGGCTTCGGCCACTTCATGGGTCAGGGCTTCCACTTCGGTTTGATCCTCGATAATCCCCAAAGCAGCACCTGACTCTCCTGCCAGCGCTTGCAACACTACTTGCAGCGACAGGCGTTGCCCGTCATCCCTTTCAATGGTAATCGCCTGACGCCTGGTCGTCATTTTATCGCGGGTTTGATGCAGGGCCTTAAAGGCTTCATCAAACTGTTTGAGTTCGCTAACCGGTTTACCCTTGATGTACATTAAGTCGGTTTTAAACAAGCTAAGAAAGGCCCGGTTAACGTCGACAAATTTGCGCTCGGCATCGAGTAAATAAACCGGCTGTGTCGCAGTGGATAACAGTGTATTAAAACGCTGTATTGCTTCGTCTCGCTCTGTTTTGGCGCGGGTTATCTGTCGGCAGTCTGCTACCGACATATGCGCGATCGGTGAATCAGACTCACCAGTATGCTCTGCCAAAGCACCACATAACGTAACGGGTATAAGACTGTCATATTTTGCCATCAAAGACGTACTGACCTCGAGCAATTCGCCGCTCGCCAAACGCTCCAGCGCGCCACTGAGCATTTGCTGATCGCGTGCGTCTACCCGCTGCATAAACTCTTCCATGGGCAACTCGCCGGGCTCGATACCGAGCCAGCCGGCTAAACTTTCGTTGACGGCAAGCTGTTGCGCGGTCAGCTCAATTTTCGCCAGGCCCAGCTGCTGGCCATCGAATAATCCGCTAACATGGTCAAGCATGGCGACTGAATTATCCAGACGCTGTTGGTAATCCTGCACATCCTCAATAATGATCATCATATGTGCTTCTGCCGCCTGACTGAGCGCCGGGTTGATACGCAACCGATATGCCCTCTCCCGCTGACTAAGCACACACTGAATAGCCAGCTCCCGGCTGGCACCGCTGGCCTGACTAATTAATTGTTGTGCTTCGACCGGCAGCAAGTCTGCCAGCACTTTCCCTTTCACGGTATCGGCGTTCTGGCCAAGTAAGTATGCCCCCGTGCGGTTGGCATAAGTCACCGTCAATGCTTCATCAACCAGAATAACCCCTACACTCACTGCATTTAAGCGCTCCTGCTGCACCGTGAGCAGTGAGTTGGCTTTATTCAGCTTCTGGTTAAGTCGGCTTCGCTTGAAAGCGCCAAAAAAAATCACCAGTAACAACAAGCCTATGCAGGCAATAGCGGCATAGGTCAGCAGGTTAAACTGGTCCGGCGATAATGCCTGCAGGGAAGACGGGAAAGCATAAACATTGGGTGCCACAGCACTGAGCAGTAACAATCCCTTGTTCTGAAGATAATTTCTCTGGCAACAAGCGCTCATAATCTACATTCGACAACGTGATTAGGGTAAAAATTAAACTATACGCCAGATTTACCAGGTTGCTATGTACGATTCTTTAAAAACGTTTAAATTTGTATACGTGAAATATATTAAGCCGTGTATTTTCAGGTACCTGAGAATTGCCCGGTGACAAAAGGTATAAATAGGCATTGTTATAGCCGGGTTTATTTAACCATACCAGAAATGCTACCCTTCTACCGCTTCTGGTAAAACTTTTTTTGTAGCATTATCAGCCCTTTGCCTGATTAAGCACCGAAATTACGCTAAGCGGCATTTATCTCACCTTAAATACTGTATATATTTACACATACTGTATATTCATCTAGTTAGTCTGTGAGGCATTTATGTTATCGCATTTATCGGTTAAAAACTTCGCTGTAGTGAAAGAAATCAACATTGCCTTTGAGACCGGCATGACAGCGATGACCGGTGAAACCGGCGCAGGTAAATCCATTGCTATCGACGCACTCAGCTTATGTCTTGGTGAGCGTGCCGATGCATCGGCAGTAAGAAAAGGTGCTGATAAGGCAGAGATCATTGCTTATTTTTCGCTGCTTGACGCGCCTCTGGCAAGAGCCTGGCTGGATGAAAACGACGTTGTACTGGATGACGATCCCAACACCTGTTTTATTCGGCGACTGATCTCGAAAGAAGGCCGCTCAAAGGCTTTCATTAATGGCGTGCCGGTTGCGCTTCAGCAGCTTAAGCAGTTAGGGCAGTTTTTACTGGCCATCCACGGCCAGAATACCCACCTGCAGTTATTAAAAGACGACGTACAACGCAAACTGCTGGATGATTTTGCTGAACACGGTCCGTTACTTTCTACGACGGCATCGGCCTACAGACATTGGCAACAATTGGCAAAAGAGTTAAGCACCCTGGAACAGGCTGCTCAACAACGTGCCGACAGAGAGCAGTTGTTAAGCTATCAGGTAGCAGAACTGGACGAATTTGCCTTAGCAGAGGGCGAGTTCGGTGAACTCGAAGCCGAACATAAACGCCTGAGTAATGGCCAGACCCTGCTCGAAGAAGCGCAAAAAAGCTTTTATCATTTATACGAGGCCGACGAATTTAATGCGTTGTCGGCTATCCAGACCAGTATTGATAAACTCAGTAACCTGGAAGATCACGACCCGGCATTAACCCCTATAGTAGCCATGCTAAATGAAGCCGCCATTCAGGTGGAAGAATCGGCAAACGAGCTACGCAGTTATTGCGATCATCTGGAAATCGATCCAATGCGTTTGCAGCAGGTTGAAAAGCGTTTTGCTCAGGCTATGGAACTGGCCCGAAAGCATCAGGTAATGCCTGAAGCTCTGTACGAGCATCACCAGCAACTGGCTGAAGAACTGGCTGGCTTGAGTGCCGATACGGAAAGACTAACAGCCCTGCAGACAGAACTGGAATGCAGCCATGATGAGTATATTGCCGCCAGCGAAAAGCTCTCACAAAGCCGCTTTAATGCCGCTGCAAAGTTAGCCGGGATGGTTCAGACACAGATCCGCACCTTGAATATGCCCCATGCAGAATTCTACATAGACGTGACCTACGGCGAACAGGCAAGGCCTTCTGCAATGGGTATGGATACGGTAGTCATGAAAGTGGCAACTAACCCGGGGCAACCACAGGATCGGTTGGATAAAGTGGTATCAGGCGGGGAGTTATCCAGAATTGGCCTGGCTTTACAGGTGATCAGCCGTGATACCAGCCTGACCCCCACGATGATTTTTGACGAAGTGGATACCGGTATCAGCGGTCCCACGGCCTCGATAGTTGGCCAGTTATTGCGCCGTTTAGGTAAAGAAAATCAGGTCATGTGTGTTACCCATTTACCCCAGGTAGCGGCGCAGGCGCATAATCAGCTGTTTGTCACCAAAACAACCGAGCACAACGAAACCCAAACGCATATTTTAGCACTTACCGAACAAGCCAGAATTGACGAACTGGCACGTTTACTGGCGGGTGATAAAATTACTCCCAAGGCGCTGGCTAATGCCAAAGAATTACTTGATAATGCTGTGGCGAACTAAATTGCAATTCATCGGTCAAAGTTGACGTGCCGGTGTTGAGCGATTAGCATGCTCGGCACCGATAGCGTCTGCAATGACTGTCCAACGCGCCTGTCAGCCTGGTTTGCAGACCAAATAATAACGAATACTTACTGTAATAATTGGATTTATCTGTTAATGAAGCTGTCTCACCTGATTGTTGTGCTTTCACTTACTTTTTTATCAACTGCATGTTCTAACTGGATTTACCGGATAGATATTCCTCAAGGTAACTTTTTAGACGAGCAGGATGTAAAAAAACTGCGCATTGGAATGACAAAAGAACAGGTTGAGTTTGTTCTGGGTCGCCCGATCCTCAAAGACGCCTTCGATAAAGACACCTGGTATTATTACTATGAAATGAAGCGTGGTATGGAAAAACGCGGTGAAGACTTTGAGAAAAACCTGGTTATTACCTTTATCAACGACCGTGTAGATTCAGTAGAGAGCGACTTTGAGCTGTCTGAAGATTTCAACACGCCGCTGGAGCAATAATTCTAAGTTCAATGAGTACGGCTTGTTTTAATCGGATCACTAAGCAAGCCCTCCCCCGCCAGCCGATTATTTGAGCACCATTTCCGTTTAGACTTAGTCCTCCGTTTACCTGATCAGACATATTTTGAAAAAATTTTAAAGTACGCCCTTTACATCCCCCATGCTAAGGTTGCCCGGTCTTTCATTTATTCTGAACAAATGTCTTATGAAAAAACGTTTAACAAACACACTCCGCCTGGCTCCCTTATGCTTTGTGATTGGTACGGCACTCTCTGGTTGTGTTATCAACGTCGGCGGTCACAACTCTTCCGATTATGATGGCAATGTGAACCGGGTGTTCGGCAGCATTAGTGTGTCAGAGCATCGACAGGTAGGTTCGCTGACTACGGTAAATGGTGGCATTACCCTTAGCGATAACGTAAAAGCGGATGAACTTACCACCGTTAATGGTGGGGTTACCGTTGGCGATTTTTGTGAAATTGACGGGATTACCGTGGTGAATGGTGATATTGAAGCCGGTCAGCAACTGGTTTCAGGTGACGGTATCGAGTCGGTTAATGGTGATATCATCCTGGGTTCCGGGGCTAAAGTTGACGGCAGTCTGATTACCGTAAATGGCGACATTGAAGCCGCCGACCTCACTCTCACTGACAGCATTGAAACGGTAAACGGCGATATCAGTATTCGCGGCAATAGTGTTATCGAAGGCGATATCAGATACAACGATCCGGAAAATAATGATAACCATTCGACCCCAACGTTGTTTATCGATAGTAACGTAAAACTAACCGGCGAGATTATTTTAGAACGTGACGTTAAGCTTGAAATTCCGGATACTATGACTTCAAAAGTCCGCTACAAGAGCTCAGCAATGTAATGCAACCATTCTCAGAATTAATCGTTAAAAATAGTCATGGCGAAGATATTGCCATGCAGGCCTTTGACAACAAAGTACTGCTTATCGTCAACACAGCCAGTAAATGCGGCTTTACGCCTCAGTACGAAGGGCTGGAGGCGGTACATCAGCAGTATGCAGATAAGGGGCTGGTTGTACTTGGTTTTCCCTGCAACCAGTTTGGTCAGCAGGAGCCAGGCGATGATGCCAGCATTCAGTCTTTTTGCAGTCTCAATTACAACGTTACTTTTCCGGTAATGAAGAAAATTGAGGTGAATGGCTCCGCTGCCAGTCCGTTGTATAAATACCTTAAAGCCCAAGCACCAGGCCTGTTTGGTACAAAGGCTATCAAATGGAATTTTACCAAGTTTCTGATCAGTAAAGACCGTGCCACGATCACGCGGTTTGGCCCGCAAACCAGCCCGGAATCCATGCAGCAGGAAATAGAAAAGTTGCTGGCGCAATAAGGCTAACCGCTACATGTGTTGCAAACAGGGTTAGCCTGGCCGGAGGATTAAAACTGACGGCGCTGGTGAACCCGTTCCTTGCGGATTTTGTGCTTTTTAACTGAACGACGCATGCGACTCAGACGGGCATGGTCAAGCTTGGTCTGGCGTTCATCAACCATACTTTCGTTTTCTGCCGGCAGCTGTACCATGTGGCGTAACGCATTCACATCACTTAATGGCAGCTCCACCCAAGCACCCTGCGGTAGGCGCTTTTGCAATTCTACCGGCCCGTAACGAACCCGGATCAAACGGCTCACCTGACAATCCTGAGACTCCCATAAACGACGAACCTCACGGTTACGGCCCTCTTCCAGGGTAACATTAAACCAGTTGTTCATGCTCTCTTCATCGGTGGCCTGGCGGGGTTTTATGGTATTAAACTTAGCCATTCCATCTTCAAGTTTGACACCTTTTTTCAGCACCTGCAGCGCTTTTGGCGGCACCTCACCGAAAATACGCACAGCGTACTCTCGTTCAATTTTACAACGGGGATGCATCAGGCGGTTGGCCATCTCACCATCGTTGGTAAACAGTAATAAACCGCTGGTATTGATATCCAGTCGACCTACCGCTATCCAGCGTCCCTGACTGATTGCCGGCAGTCGGTCGAACACAGTGCTACGGCCCTCAGGATCAATTCGTGTACATAACTCACCTTCCGGTTTGTTATACATCAGCACCCGGCATACTGGCTCTTCATTACTGCGCGACAAAATATGGCCATCCACGCGGATTTGTGCTGTTGCATCAACCCGATCGCCCAGCTTTGCCACGGTGCCATTTACCGATATACGGCCCTGCTCAATCCAGCGCTCCATTTCACGGCGTGAACCCATGCCATGATTGGCAAGTACCTTCTGTAATTTCTCTGTCATTAGTGTATTGGCTCTTTTTGGTTGTCGCTATCACCTTGTGCCTGAGTCGCCTGTTCTTCATGCAACACGTGAGTGACGTTTTGTGTTGCATCAAGCGAGGCCATAAAATCCTCGGCATTAGGTAAGTCACTGAGTGACTTCAGCGAAAAATAATCTAAAAATTGTTTAGTAGTAGCATACAGCGCTGGCCGACCGGGTACTTCCTTATGGCCAACCACTTTTATCCACTCACGCTCAGTGAGCGTTTTAATGATGTTACTGCTGACCGCCACACCACGTACCTGCTCTATCTCTCCCCGGGTTATGGGTTGTCGATAGGCAATCAGTGCAAGCGTTTCTAACATCGCCCGGGAATATCTGGGGCTGGTTTCCTGCCACAGACGACTCAGCCAGGGGCTAAGGCTATCCAGTGACTGAAACCGGTAACCACTGGCCACCTCAACCAGTTGTATACCGCGCGGGCGATAATCCAACTGCAGGGCGCTCAGCGCTGATTGTATCGCTTTATCACTGACGGTGAAATCGGCCAGTACAGTATTTTTTAATTTATCCACGGAAACCGGTTGATCCGAGACAAAAATAGTTGCCTCAATAAGCTGTTTAAGCTGTTCACTGTTGATTTTTTTCATGGTGCTTCAAAACTACCTAATTTCACATGAATACGTGCGAACGGCCCGGCCTGTACCAGACTGATACTCTGCCCTTTAACCAGTTCTAAAATGGCCAGAAAAGTAACCACTGCACCGGCCCGCCCCTCTTCGGCGGTAAACAGCGCTTCCATCGGGGTGTATTGTTCGGCGTTGAGTAACTGCAAAATTTTACTCATACGCTCCCGGGTGCTGAGGGCTTCCGGGGCAATATGGTGATGCTCAAAAGCGGCAGCACGCTGCATAGCGGCCGAAAAGGCCAGTACCAGTTCCTGTAGCGTCACATCCGGCTGAATTATCACCGGCTGAATATCGGCAGATGGCTCCACGCTGACGCTGAACAGATCGCGCTCCATCCGCGGCTGCAGGTCGAGGTCTTCCGCGGCTTGCTTAATGAGCTCATATTCCTGCAAACGTCTTATCAATGCTGCTCTAGGGTCTTCCTCGTCGTCTTCCTCATCACTACGACTCGGCAGTAATAACCGTGACTTAATCTCAGCCAGAATGGCAGCCATCAACAGGTATTCGGCCGCCAATTCAAGCTTGAGGGTTTGCATTACCTCTACGTATTCCATGTACTGGCGGGTAATTTCCGCCACCGGCATAGTGGTAATATCAAATTTCTGTTTGCGTATTAAATACAGCAATAGGTCAAGCGGGCCTTCAAAAGACTCCAGGATCACCTCCAGCGCTTCCGGCGGTATATACAAATCCTCGGGCTTTTCAATCACTGCTTCGCCATTCACAAAGGCCAGTGGCAGCGGTTGCTGCACCGGTGTGGCGAGGGTTGAGGCTGACTCGTCGCTATTGCTCATTTCAGGTCTTATATCCTGTTATAAAAACGGCGTCACATCGCCGCTGCCTTCACGTACTACCACCGGTTCGCCTTCACTTAAGTCAATCACTGTCGTGGGCTGTTCACCCAAATAGCCACCATGAATAATCAGGCCAACCTGTTTTTCCAGTTTGTCGCGAATTTCATCTGGATCTGACTCTGCCAGCGATTGCCCGGGCAGAATTAATGAGGTGGACATGAGCGGCTCATTAAGCTCTTCAAGTAATGCCAGAGCTATGATGTTATCCGGTACCCGGATCCCGATAGTACGGCGTTTGGGGTTCTGTAACCGCTTAGGGACTTCGCGGGTCGCTTTCAATACAAAGGTATAAGGCCCGGGAGTGTTATTTTTTAGCATCCGAAAGGCAACATTATCGACCTTGGCGTACACCGATAACTCAGACATATCCCGGCACATAAGCGAAAAATTGTGTTCATTAGCTATCTGCCGAATGCGACAAAGCTGGTCCAGCGCGCGTTTGTCGTCCATCTGACAACCAATGGCGTAACCGGAGTCAGTAGGGTAAACCACCACCTCACCCTGGCGAATGAGCTCAGCGGCCTGTTTAATTAAGCGTGGCTGCGGATTATCAGGGTGTACGTAAAAAAACTGACTCATACAGGGTCCTTTAGTGAGGATTGACTCACAGCTAAATTCCAGTCATGCCAAACCGGTTTGAGTGTGTCTGACTTTAACTGACAACGCCCCAGCTCAGTCCAGCGTCCGGGAAAATGAAAATCAGAGCCAGCCGAAGCCAGCAATTCATGTTCAACCACAATAGACTGCAACAGAGCCTGCTTCTCGGCACTCATACCGGGAAACACCACTTCTGCCGCATCGCCACCCGCCTCAGCAAATTCTGCAATGAGCCGACGCAGCCATTTGGTGGTCATATCGTAATGGATGGGGTGCGCCAGTACTGCGCGGCCTCCCGCCTGCTGGATCACCTTTACCGCCGCAGCGATATCCGGCCACTCGGCCTTCACCGCCGCACGCTTTCCTTTGCCAAGATACAGTTTAAAGGCTTTTTCTAAGGTCGCGACCTGGAAATTATCCACCAGTACACGGGCAAAGTGAGCCCGGGTGATCTGGCCTACTCCGGCATAACGGCGCGCTCTTTCCAGCGTGCCTTCAAACCCGCACTTTGCCAGCTTATCGGCAATTTTAGCCGCACGTTCTTCACGTTTCTGCTGTTGGCCTGCCAAAAATGCCTGCAGTGACGGATGCCCTGTATCGATATTTAAACCCACAATGTGGATTTCAAAACTATGCCAGCGCGTGGAGATTTCAACGCCGTCAATAATCTTAAGTGCCGGATAATGCGCCTGAGCCGCAGCGTGAGCTTCCGCCAGGCCATAAGTACTGTCGTGATCGGTAATAGCCAGTACATCAACCTGCATCGTTTGCGCACGTTGAATAAGTTCGGCTGGCGTTAAACGGCCATCCGAGAAAGTGGTGTGACTGTGCAAGTCAATTTTCATGTAATTTCAAATTTATGGTTGACACAAATAGGTTTTTGTTTTCTTCTATAGCACAGTATACGGATTGAATGCTTCGATGCCTATCGAAGTTATTAAATTAAAACAACGAGACAGAGAACTAATGCTTAAACAACCACAACACAGCGCCGTAATGGCAACTATCTGGTGGTGGCACTCCCTTCGATAACGGGCGGTGTGAGCGTTAGTGCGCAGAACAAACAAAAAAGGCCCGTAATGTTACGGGCCTTTTTTTTAATTTTTAACCGGAGAAAAAAGATGAGTTTGGCCGAATTAGGCATGGTCCCGGGAAAAGTGGAAACCATTGAGAGAACAGCAACCTACGTCAATGATCCCTTGGCGGCATTTGCCCAGCTGTGTGGCGAAAAGCCCCATGCTTTACTGCTCGAATCAGCCGAGATAGACAGTAAGGATAACCTGCAAAGTCTGCTGATGGTGGATGGTGCTCTGCGCTTTGAATGCCGCGGGCAGGAGGTCGCTATTCAAGCGTTGAGTGCTAACGGTAAAGGACTGTTACCACTGTTTATGGAAAGCTGTCCGGCAGACCTGAAATGTCAGATCGTCAGCGAGACTGAAATTACCCTGCAATGCCATTCCCAAACGGCCAACCTCGACGAAGACAGTCGCTTAAAATCCACCAGCGTATTCGACGTACTGCGGATGGTGGTTAGACAAATCACGCCGCTGCGTGACCACCAACATGCCGTATTCTTAGGTGGGGTATTTGCGTATGATTTACTGGCGACCTTTGAAGAACTGCCTGAGGTGGAAGAAGGCGATAATGACTGCGCCGACTATGTGTTTTATCTGGCAGAAACTCTGATCACTTTTGACCATCAAACCCGTCAGGCACGGTTGCTTGGCAGCGTATTCAGCGGCAGTGAAGTGGCCACCAGTTATTTCGCCATTGCCCAGCGCCTCGAAGCCCTGTGCGCCGAGTTGCAAAGCCTTGCGCCACTTGATTTATCGCCGGTTGCCGTTAGTGAACCCACCGCTTTACAAGTGGATAAATCGGACGAAGCGTATTGTAACGACGTGCTGACCTTAAAAGAACATATTCTGGCTGGCGATATTTTTCAGGTGGTGCCGTCCCGAACGTTTTCTCTGCCCTGCCCTGCACCACTTACCGCCTACGCCGCTCTGAAAAAACAAAATCCCAGCCCTTATATGTTTTACATGCAGGATGCTGAGTTTACGATTTTTGGTGCATCGCCGGAGTCAGCCCTTAAATACACAGCCCAAAGCAATGTAGTGGAAATCTATCCTATTGCCGGCACCCGCCCCCGCGGCAAGCGTGCTAATGGCGAGATAGACCATGATATGGACAGCCGCATTGAGCTTAATCTGCGCGAAGATCAGAAAGAAAAAGCAGAACACCTGATGCTGGTAGACCTGGCCCGTAATGATGTAGCCAAAGTGTCTGAACCTGGCACCCGTTACGTAAAAGACTTACTGAAAGTGGACCGCTATTCCCACGTTATGCACCTGGTTTCACGCGTGGTCGGCCAGTTACGCCACGATCTGGACGCGCTGCATGCCTATCAGGCCTGCATGAACATGGGCACCCTGGTAGGCGCGCCTAAAGTGAGTGCGGCTTCGTTAATTCGCAAGGTCGAGCACAAACGTCGTGGTAGCTACGGTGGCGCCGTGGGCTATCTGAATAACGATGGCGATATGGACACCTGTATTGTCATCCGTTCAGCGTTCGTTAAAAACGGCCGCGCATACATACAGGCCGGGGCTGGCGTTGTATATGATTCCGACCCGCAGGCAGAAGCAGATGAAACCCGTAACAAGGCGCAGGCCGTCATCAACGCAGTGAAATCCTCAGTTAGTGTGCAGGGAGAAGTATAATGAGCCAGCCTATCACGGTTTTTCTGTTAGACAACGTCGACTCCTTTACCTACAACCTGGTAGATGAGCTGCGCACCATGGAATTAAACATTGTGGTGTACCGCAATAATGTTGATGCCAGAATGTTATTCGAAAAAATGCAATTGCAGGCTGAAAGCGGGCCGGTTTTATTGTTATTATCCCCGGGGCCGGGTGCACCGCATGAAGCCGGTTGTATGCCTGAGCTGTTGAGCATGGTCCAGGGCCATTTTCCGGTACTCGGGATTTGTCTTGGCCATCAGGCCATAGTCGCCCATTATGGCGGCACCGTCGGCCGCGCTGAAGATGTTATGCATGGTAAGTCATCAGCCATTACCCATACCGGTGAAGCCATGTTTGCGGGTATGCCGCAGCCGCTTCATGTAGCTCGCTATCACTCACTAATGGCGCTGGAGTTGCCGGAAGGCTTAACACCACTGGCCAAAGTGGGTACTACGGTTATGGCGGTCTACCAGTCCGACGATAAAATGCTTGGATTCCAGTTTCATCCGGAGTCCATTTTAACGGCAGAAGGCAGTCGTCTGCTGCTACAAAGCATTCATTACCTGACCAAAGAGGATTAACTCATGGCTGACTACAGCAAGGTAATTGAAAAACTCTTCGACGGTCAAAACCTGACCCAGGCCGAATCGTTTTCGGTGTTTAATCAGGTGATGCACGGTGAACTTTCCGAAGTAAAGCTCGCCACTTTACTGACCGCACTTAAAATTAACGGCGAGTCCCCCAATGAAATTGCCGGGGCGGCCAGTGCCATGGTGTCTAATGCACGCCCTTTTCCAACACCGGATTATGCATTTGGTGATATCGTCGGCACCGGTGGTGACGGCCATCATACCATCAATATTTCCAGCGCCGCGGCGCTGGTAGCCGCCAGTTGTGGCGTTAAGGTCGCCAAGCATGGTAACCGCAGCGTATCCAGCAAGTCTGGCTCGGCTGACTTCTTCCGTGAATGCGGTATCAAACTTGATATTACCCCCGAAGTCGCACGCAAGTGCCTGGATGAAGTGAATTTCTGCTTCCTGTTTGCGCCGGTGTATCATGCCGGTATGCGCTTTGCTGCACCGGTGCGTGCTGAAATGAAAACCCGCACATTGTTTAACATCCTTGGGCCGCTGGCCAACCCCGCCGGTCCGACGTTTGGCGTGTACGGCGTGTATACTCCTGAGCTACTGGATATCTATGCGCAAACCCTAACACTGATGGGTCAACGCAAAGCGTTAATTGTCCACGGTGACGGACTGGATGAGCTATCATTACACGGACCCACTCAGGTAATAGAAATTGATCATGGCAGCACTACCCACTACACGGTTACGGCTACCGACTTTGGCCTGAACCATGCGCCGATCAGCGCTATTGCCGGCGGTGAGCCCGTTGAAAACCGTCAGTTGATTGAGGCCGCCTTACGCGGTGAAGGTGAACAGGCTCACCGTGAAGCTATCGCAATGAATGCCGGTGCACTACTTAAAATCAGCGGGCACGCCAATACTTTTAAAGATGGTGCGGAGCAGGCGCTCAATGCCATGGCGAGCGCTGCACCCATCAATTTAATCAGACAAGTCGCTGAACACAGCCAACTGGAAGAAAATGCATGAGCAACGTCCTCGAGAAAATAGTTGAAGACAAACGTGTCGAAATTGAAGCACGCATGGCCGAGACGCCTCTTGAGCAAATAAAGCAAGGGTTAACGCCGTCAACCAAGAGCCTGTTTGATGCCCTGAATGCCCCGAACGCCGGGTATATTTTAGAGTGTAAAAAAGCCTCCCCCTCAAAAGGGCTGATCCGCGAACAATTCGATCTGGATGAAATCCTCGCGGCCTACACCCCCTTTGCGGCAGGCATTTCGGTATTAACAGACGAGAAATACTTTCAGGGCAAGTTTGAATACTTAGCCTATGTGACCGAACGCGTAAGCCAGCCGGTGCTCAACAAAGACTTCTTTGTTTTTGAGTATCAGGTGTATCTGGCCCGTTATTATAATGCCGACGCCATATTATTAATGCTGTCGGTACTTGATGATGAAACCTACCAACAGCTCGCGGCGGTGGCCGACTCGCTGGGTCTGGATATTCTTACCGAAGTCAGCAACGAAGAAGAGATGCATCGTGCAATCGCGTTAAAAGCCAAAATTATTGGTATTAACAACCGCGATCTGCGTGACCTGTCTACCGATTTGGCGACCACTGAAAAACTGGTCCCGATGTTAAAGCAAGCAACCCATGAACATGTGGTGATCAGCGAGTCCGGCATTTACACCCATCAGGACGTGCTGCGTCTGGCACCGCTGTGTCAGGGTTTCTTAGTAGGCAGTGCCTTAATGGCACAACAGGACTTGCCACAGGCCGTCAAACAGCTGGTTTACGGTACGGTTAAAGTCTGCGGCATGACCCAACCGGAACAGGTACGTCATGCCTTTAAAAGCGGTGCCAGCTATTGCGGATTAATTTTTGCCGCGCACTCAAAACGCTGCGTGTCGCCAGACCAGGCACGTGATATCGTCGCTGCCACGCCTGGGAGCTACGTGGGTGTGTTTGTCAATCAGCCCCTTGAGATGGTGCTGGAAATCGCTAACGAGTTAGGCCTCAAAGCCGTGCAGCTGCATGGTGATGAAGACACCATGTACCGCCAGCATTTACGGGCAAACCTGCCCAAGGGCTGCGAAATCTGGCAGGCCATTGGCGTTGCCGGTGAGTTACCTTACCTGACTCATGCGTTGCTGGATGACGAAACACTGGATAAAGTGCTGCTGGACTGTCAGGTTGGCAAACAAACCGGTGGTACCGGTCAGCAATTTGACTGGTCAGTGATCCACAATGAGCTCGAACTCGAAAAACTCGTTATAGCAGGTGGTATCAATCCACAGAATATCGCTGCTGCACAGGCAACCGGCGTTGCCATTGTTGATGTAAACTCGGGGGTAGAAGACAGCCCGGGCAACAAATCTGCACAACAGGTCAGCGAACTTTTTACTATTTGTCGCCAGTATTAAGCGGCCGATATATTCAACAGGACATTTCATGAATCAACTAGATACAAAATTTGGGGAATACGGCGGCATGTATGTGCCTGAGCTGCTTATCCCAGCGCTGGATCAGCTTGAACAAGCGTTCCTGGAGGCGAAAGACGATCCGGCATTTAATGCGGAGTTTATGTCACTCTTAAAGGATTACGCAGGGCGTCCAACGTCCATGTTCCTGACCCGAAATCTGGTGTCTAACCCTAACGTTAAACTGTATTTAAAGCGTGAAGATTTACTTCACGGCGGCGCGCATAAAACCAATCAGGTATTGGGTCAGGCGCTACTCACAAAACGTATGGGTAAAACCGAAGTTATCGCCGAAACCGGTGCTGGCCAGCACGGCGTGGCAACCGCTCTGGCGTGCGCGTTATTAGGCCTTAAAGCGCGTATTTACATGGGCGCGAAAGACGTTGAGCGACAGTCGCCTAACGTGTTCAGAATGCGTTTAATGGGGGCTGAGGTGATCCCGGTGGATTCTGGTTCAGGCACCTTAAAAGATGCGGTAAACGAAGCGCTGCGTGACTGGTCTGCCAATTACGACAAAGCCCATTACCTGCTCGGCACGGCTGCGGGCCCTCACCCGTTCCCAACCATAGTACGCGAGTACCACCGTATGATTGGTGAAGAAACCCGTGCGCAGATCCTCGAGAAAGAAGGTCGTCTGCCAGACGCCGTCGTGGCGTGTGTAGGCGGCGGCTCTAATGCCATTGGCATGTTTGCTGATTTTATCGATGAGCCATCTGTTCGCTTAGTCGGTGTAGAACCGGCCGGTAAAGGCGTTCATACCAAAGAGCATGGCGCCGCTATTGGCAAAGGCACTAAAGGTATACTGCATGGCGCCTACACCTATATTATGCAAAACCCGGATGGCCAGATTGAAGAAAGCTACTCGGTATCGGCCGGTCTGGACTATCCGGCGGTAGGCCCACAGCATGCGTACCTCTCTGATATCGGCCGCGCTGAATATGTGTCGGTCACCGATGAAGAAGCGCTCAACGCCTTCCAGTTACTGGCCCGTAAAGAAGGTATTATCCCGGCTCTGGAGTCCTCTCATGCACTGGCCTACGCCTTAAACATGGCTGATGAAGCCGAAGAAGAAACCGTCATTGTGGTGAACCTGTCTGGCCGGGGCGATAAAGACCTCGGTCACGTAATCAGTATTTTAGGAGATCAGGTCAATGGATAGATATGCAGCCATGTTCGACCGTTTAAACGAGCAGAACGCCGGGGCGTTTGTGCCATTTGTGATGGTCGGCGATCCGGACCTTGAAACCTCAGAACAAATCATCACCCAACTGATTGAAAGCGGCGCCGATGCATTGGAGCTGGGGATCCCGTTTTCTGATCCGGTAGCCGACGGCCCGACCATTCAAAAGGCCAGTATTCGAGCGCTGGAAAACGGCGTTACACCCACTGCGTGTTTTGAATTACTCAAGCGCATTCGGGCTAAATATCCGGATGTTCCCATTGGTTTATTGCTCTACAGTAACCTGGTACTGGCCAAAGGCGTGGACGGCTTTTATGCACAAGCCGCCGATGCCGGTGTGGACTCGATTCTGATTGCTGATGTGCCTATTCGTGAAGCCAAACGGTTTATCGATACGGCAAACGCCAACGGCATCAAGCAAATTCTTATCGCACCACCAAACGCCACCGACGCCACCTTTAAGGCTATTGGTGACTTATCAGCTGGCTATACCTACTTGCTGGGCCGGGCTGGTGTTACCGGGGCAGAAACCGCGGCTACAATGCCCGCTGCATCACTAATAGAGCGTCTGACCAGCGTTAATGCTGCGCCGCCCCTGCTCGGTTTCGGGATCTCAAACCCCGAACAGGTAAAACACGCCATTGAAAGCGGTGCGGCCGGCGCAATTTCAGGCTCCGCAACTGTTAACATCATTGCGCAAAACCTCGAAGACGTGCCGGCCATGCTGGCTGCACTCGGTCAGTTTGTAACAGCAATGAAAGCCGCCACAGGAAAATAAGCCATGTACTATATGATTTGTGCCACCGATAAGCCGGATACCCTGGCCGAGCGCTTAGCCGCTCGCCCGGCGCATCTGGCTCGCCTGAATGAATTAAAAGATAACGGTCGTCTGCTGATAGCCGGTCCTTTCCCGGCCATCGACAGCGAAGATCCTGGCAGTGCCGGCTTCACCGGCTCACTGGTAGTTGCCGAATTTGCCAGCCTGGAAGATGCTCAGGCCTGGGCGGATGCCGACCCGTATATCGATGCGGGTGTTTATCAGGACGTCATCGTTAAACCTTACAAGAAAGTATTACCTTAATTCTCCTCGCCGTTGCGCAAAGCAAGCACAGGCTTTGCGCTCTTCTCCCCCGGTGGTACTATAATTACCGTAGCCCGACCTTAAGTTGTGCCCTGGCGCTCGGGATGAGCCGCAGCACAATTCAGACAATATTCAGCCTGACCGGGTTATCCTGCTGATAATAATTAGTGATTGGGTAGTACCCAACGAGTGGAGTGACATGTTCAAAAGCGTTGTTACCGGTGTATTGCTTGTGATGCTGATCCTCTGTGCTCCTGGCGCAATGGCCCAGCAAGACAAGCAAAAACCCGTTAAAAATTCAACTCAGGCGGCACAACAGGCCAAACGTCATGTTGAGGGGCGGGTGTTAAAAGTCGATCCTCAAAAAAGCTCCTACCGGGTGAAAATGCTTAAAAAGTCGGGCCGGGTGGTGTCTCTTGATGTAGATAAACGCTCTGGTAAGGTTAAACCCAGCAAGCGCAAGGATGATAATTAGTGCGAATATTAGTCGCAGAAGACGATAGCCGTCTGCTGATGCAGTTAGATAGTTTGTTCCAGCAACAAGGGTTTAGCGTTGATTTGGCCGACGATGGTGAAAAAGCGCTATTCCAGCTAAAAGAAGTCAATTACGACCTGGCCGTTATTGATATTGGCCTGCCTAAACTCGACGGATTCGACGTTATTCGTCAGGCTCGGGGCAGCGATGTCAGCACCCCGGTGCTGATCCTTACCGCCCGCGACCGCTGGCAGGAAAAGGTAGAAGGCCTGGATGCCGGTGCCGACGATTACCTGACCAAGCCCTTCCATAATGAAGAATTGCTCGCCCGGGTCAAAGCGCTTATCCGCAGAGCTTCCGGCCAGGCCAGCTCGACCATTGAATTTGGTCCGGTGGTACTGGATATGCAGGCCAAAGAGATCCGGGTGAACGCCCGTGCTCTGGATCTTACTGCCTATGAATACAAAGTAATGGAGTACCTTATGCTCCATCCTCAGAAAGTGATTTCTAAAACCGAACTCACCGAGCATATTTACGATCAGGACTTTGATCTCGACAGTAATGTGATAGAAGTGTTTGTCGGTCGCTTACGACGCAAACTCGACCCCGAAGGCACACTGAAGCCTATCGAAACGCTCAGAGGCAGAGGCTACCGAATCAGCCGCGAACTTGCCCAGGATGCCAGCGGCAGCTAATCGATGCCTAATCTGTCGCTGCGGCTGCGCAGTTTGCTCATAGCCATACTCGCCCTGGGCATTTTTATACCCGTTACCGTTTTAACGCTCTCAAAAGCATATACCTCCAGTTTATTGCAGGCTAAATATAACGAACTGAAGCTGATGAATCTGGCAATGATATCGGTGTTTGAGTTTGAGGACGGTGAGAGCCAGATGCCACAAATGCTCTACGATGAGCAATTGAATCTGCCCGACTCCGGTTATGTGGGTGCTATTAGCGTTAATAACCAACTGGTATGGCAATCCGCTTCCAGCGTTTATACCGTTTTTGACTCGCTGATGGCCACACCGGCTATCGGCGACGAGGTTTTTATTCCTCAGTATCCCCTGGACGACTCAGGCAGTGAGTATTTCGCCTATGCCTTTACCGCCGAGTTCGATAATGGCGACCAGTACATCCCGGTCAGTTTTTACGTGTTTAACGACCGGCGCGATTTTCTGCACGAACGTGATGCCTTTCTGCGTTCGGTCTGGCAATACCTTGGCGCGCTGGGCGCTGGCCTGCTTGTGGTACTAATCATTGGCATGAACACCTTGCTCAAGCCGGTACGCTTACTCATTGGTGAAATACAACAGGCCAGTGGCGGCAATCAGACCCGACTAACCGAAGATTACCCACCGGAGTTCACCCCGCTCAAGCAGAGTATTAACCAGTTACTGGCCGGCGAAGCTGAACAACGGGAGCGTTATAAGAACAGTCTGGGCGATTTGGCCCACAGCCTGAAAACGCCCCTGGCGGTAGCACTTGGTACAGCGGCCCTGCCCGACTCTGCCAGAGAACCGCTGCAGCAAATTGACACATTAATTAAGCGCCAGCTAAAACGAGCGTCTGCCGGAGCTTCTGCCTGGAGCCAGGGCGAGCCGGTTATGCCGGTGATACAGCAGTTAATCGCCGCACTGAACAAGGTCTATCGAGACAAACACTTAAAGCTCAGCGCCAGTGGCGATGACGGACTGTTTTTTGGTGATAAAACCGACTTGATGGAAATTCTTGGTAACCTGATGGATAACGCCTGTAAAGCAGCTCGCAGCGAGGTGGTGGTGTCTGTAAGGCAACTATCCCGCCAGACAGAACTCCACATCGATGATGACGGCCCGGGGATCCCTGCAGAGCAAGTAGACCGACTGCTTAACCGCGGGCAACGACTCGATGCTTACACCGATGGCCAGGGCATTGGGATGGCCGTAGTGACCGACTTACTAACCGCCTATGAAGGCAAGCTGACTATTAACCGTGCTACGCTCGGCGGTGCCAGCATTAAGATTACTTTGCCGGCCCCTCGCTAGCAGATTGACCATTTGCCTCGTCGAGGACTGCTTCGCCGTCGCTGGAGAGTAAAATAGCCAGCCAGCGACTTTCTTCCCGTGACTCCAGAGCAATCTTTACAATCATGGTGAGCGGCACAGAAAGCAGCATGCCTACACTGCCCAGCAACCAGCCCCAGAAAATTAACGACAGAAACACCACCAATGTTGAAAGCCCTAAGCCACGGCCCATAAAACGCGGTTCCACCACATTGCCCATTACGGTGTTAATGACAACGAAACCTAGCGCCACCAGCCCGGCTTCTCCGCCGCCGTACTGCACCAGCGCCATTAATACTGCAGGCACTGCAGCAATAATAGAACCGATATTGGGAATATAGTTAAACAGGAAAGCCAGTACACCCCAGAGCAGGAAATGATCAACGCCCAGAATATACAACCAGGTACCGGCAAGAAGACCCGTAACCAGGCTCACCACGGTTTTAATTGCCAGATAGCTGTTAACCGACTGAATAAAACGGTCGATATGGTGCATTTTCATTTGCGGATCGGAAAGCGCTATGTGCAAGCGTCTTGGGATGCCCTCAGCCTCAAACAGCATGAAAATTACGGTTAACAAAATTAAAAACAAATTAGACAGCACGCCGCCCATGCCGCTTAAAAAGTTGGTCACCATCGACATGGCCATCCCGGGATCGAGATATGACACAATCAAATCTTTGTCCACGTGGATATTAAAGCGAGCGAGCTGATTGACCACCCAGGTGAATTCGCCGGAGAGCTTCTCACGGTACTGGGGCATATTTTCGCGGAATTCTGCCAGTGATTGCCCCACTAACCCCGCCAGCATAAAACCAAATACCACAATTAACAGTATAACCAGAGTAATAGACAGCCAACGCGGGATGCGGTATTTCGACATCCACAGAATCAAAGGGCCACAGGCAATAGCGATAAAGCCGGACAAAAAGAACGGCACCATAATGGTACTGGCGGCTTTGATCCCGGCCAGAATGACTATCAGGCTGGCAAAAATCAACAAGGCTTTAGCGGTTGGTGACAGAGTTGACATAAAATACTGGTTTCGCTGGCAAAATGTCACGCTACCAGATTTAACCCGAATTAGGTAGCCCTGAGCGCAGAGGCCAGGTGTAATTAGTGTAACGGAGCGTGTATGCAAATTTTTATTACCGGCGGCACAGGACTAATCGGCCAGCGCCTGATAACCAGACTGGCTCCTGAGCATCACATTACGGTACTTAGCCGCTCAGAATCAAAAGCGCGTGCTACGCTGCCTGCTGCGGTATCAGTTACAGAGAACCTGGATGCTATAACAAACTTTGATGACTTTGATGTAATTATTAACCTTGTTGGTGAGCCCATTGCTGATAAGCGCTGGACCAGTCAGCAAAAGCATCAGATTTGCCAAAGCCGTTGGCAACTTACTACCGCGCTGGTCACCAAAATCAATGCATCGGCTACCCCACCGCATACGTTTATTTCAGGCTCGGCAATTGGCTATTATGGACGGCAGGGCGATAAACCAGTAACCGAAAACAATACAAAACCTCATCCGGAATTTACCCATGAAGTCTGCCAGCGCTGGGAGCAGATAGCTGAAACAGTTAAACAGCATTGCCGGGTATGCCTGCTGCGCACCGGTGTGGTACTCGCTGCAGAGGGCGGCGCGCTGGAAAAGATGCGGCTGCCTTTTAAGCTTGGCCTTGGCGGACCGATTGGCAGCGGTGAGCAATATATGTCGTGGATCCACCTCGACGACATGGTGGCGGGCATTTGTTTTTTAATGACTCATTCCCGGTGCAGCGGTCCGTTTAATTTAACCGCGCCCCAGCCAGTCACCAACAAGGCATTTGTCAGCGCTTTTGCCAACGCTCTGAACCGTCCGGCGTTTATGCCTTTGCCAGGGTTTGCTTTAAAAGTAATAATGGGTGAAGCAGCAGATATGCTACTCACCGGGCAACGGGTTATTCCGCAAAAGCTACTCGATGCAGGCTTTGAATTTGAATTCGACAGTATCGATAAAGCATTCGCGGCGACAGAGAGTTAATGTTAACCTGCAGAGAAGTTTATTTATTACACACTGTCTCTTGCGAAGCTGGCTTTGAGCGATTACCTACAGTGTTTTAAGCACCAGCCCGATCAGCAAGATAGCATAAAAAAGCGTCGGTTTTTTTTACACCAGAGTTTAATCTCTCCACAACGCCTCACGCTAATATATTGAATTATTTATAAAAATAAAAAACGGCCTTCATATTGCTAAAGTAATAATACATTACAAAAATATTACAACGCCGTAATCTTCATTTTAGTAGTAAGGATGTAAAAATGAGACTCAACAAGTTTACCGCCGCTGTTGGTTTTACAGCATTAATGTCCACCATGTCCGCATCAGCCGCCCTCATTGAATACACAGCTGGCCCAGGTTTGGGATTAGCCATTACAGATGATGGATACGATGGCTCACTGGCCTCTATGACAGCCAGCACTATCGATGTCGCAGACGCTGGTGATATCAACAGCCTGACTGTGGAAGTGTCTATGGAACACACATGGATAGGCGATCTGGTCATGAAGCTTGAGTCTGCACAAGGCGATGTGATTACCCTGATGTCGCGACCTGGCATGTCTGAGCCTGCTGACGATGGTTCTGGTTGTTGTGGCACAAGTTTAGACTTTAACTATTCACCGGTTATTTTCGATGATACGGCGCTGACCGCGGCAGAAAATGCAGGCAGTGGCGGCGGAACTTACATACCAAATGATTTCCTGTCGACTTTTACCGGCCAATCAATGACCGGCACCTGGACCCTTTATATAGGCGATTCCGCAGAAGCCGACGTGGGCTCTCTGGATTACTGGTCATTAAGTATTGATTACACCGCTGACAATGGCATCCCTGACGATACAGTCGATGCTTCAGCGCCACTCACCGCATCATTACTTGGCCTTGGCCTGGCGGGCATTGGCCTGAGCCGTAGAAAAAGAAAAGACTGATTTTTTGACTATCTGATAAGGCCACCTGTTCGTGGCCTTTTTTTTCGTTGCAGTTTATCCTGTGATCTACTCCATTGAAAGATGCCCCATTTATGAAGATCTCATCGGCACCCGG
Organism: uncultured Alteromonadaceae bacterium; assembly: GCA_950073835.1. Classification (GTDB taxonomy): domain Bacteria; phylum Pseudomonadota; class Gammaproteobacteria; order Enterobacterales; family Alteromonadaceae; genus Alteromonas. The sequence goes on along the minus strand of CATMRP010000025.1, from coordinate 11,533 downwards.
CAACCAGCACTTTGATGTTATTGTGATAGGCGGTGGACCGGCCGGCTCTACCCTTGGCACGCTATTGCGTAAGTATAACCCTGCCCTAAACGTGTTGATTCTGGAAAAAGAACAGTTTCCCCGCGAGCATGTGGGTGAGAGCCAGTTACCGCCGATTAGCAAAATTCTCGATGAAATGGGGTGCTGGGATAAAGTCGAGGCCGCCAACTTTCCGATAAAAATTGGCGCTACGTATCGCTGGGGTTCATCACCAAAACTCTGGGATTTCGAGTTTTTACCCGTCCGTCAGTTTGAAGATGAACCGCGTCCGGCCAAATACCAGGGGCAAAGGCTACAAACCGCGTTTCAGGTAGAAAGAGCTGTCTATGATGAAATACTCCTCGATCATGCTGAAACGATGGGTTGTGTGGTTAAGCAACAAACCCGGGTAGCCAGGATCGAATCCAGCGACGATGTTGTCAGTTGCGTGGAAACCAGTGATGGCGATATTTTCCATGCGCGGTATTTTGTCGATGCATCCGGCAGCAATGGGATTCTTCGCAAAGCGATGGATGTGCCGGTTTCGAGCCCTACCTCGCTGCAAAACATCGCCATTTACGACTACTGGGAAAACGCCGAGTGGGCGGTGGAAATTGGTGTGGGAGGCACCAGGGTGCAGGTAATGAGTATTGGTACCGGGTGGTTATGGTTTATTCCGCTCTCGCCCACCAAAACCAGCATAGGCTTTATCTGCCCGGCCAGTTACCGCAAAGCACAGAAAGAATCACCGGAACAACTCTATTTAAACGCGATCAGACAGGAACCACGAATTGCAGCGCTGACCCAAAATGCCACCAGAGCGGGCGATTTGAAGGTTACCAAAGACTGGTCGTTTTTAGCCCAGCGAATGGTTGGCGACAATTGGTTTTTAGCCGGTGAGTCTGCCGGTTTCGCCGATCCTATTCTGGCAGCAGGCATGACTCTGGCCCATTCCAGTGCCCGCGAACTTGCCTATACGATCCTTGAACTCGACCGCGGCGAGCATGATCCTGACTGGCTCAAAAAAAGTTACCAGGAAACTCAGCAAAAGCGCATTAATCAGCATATCCGCTTTGCCGATTTCTGGTATTCCGCCAATGGTCAGTTTGCCGATCTACAGGAATACACGTCTCAAATTGCCCGGGATGCAGGACTCAACCTCTCGCCGCAAAAAGCCTTTCAGTGGTTAGGCACCGGTGGTTTTACCAATGACGTACAGGGCCAGGCCGGTATTGGTGGACTGGACTTAGCCGGCGTTAAACAGGTCACACAAATGTTTACGGCAGGCGAAGTTAGCTGGGAGGTATCTAAATTCAATCGTTTTAAATTAAACGTAAAGGATACCGAGCAGGATTTTGTACCAACCTTTGCTGACGGCCGTATCAAAAAGGTCCGCTGCTATAAGCGCAAAAACCATTTATTAATTGTAGATGGTGTTTATGCACTGGCCATCGAGATACTAAAAACCACGCCGAACATCGCTGACTTCGTCAATAAAGTACTGCAGTATTTTAGCCGGAGTAAAACCGTTGCTAACCCTCAACTGGGTTTACACCATACTCTGCAGGCATTGGAAGTGATGGTCGTGGAAGGTTGGGTAACCGGTAAATTTGACCAACGCAAACCTAAACTAAAGCTTTCCACGCCACAGGAAGGTGAAATTATTCACTTAAATACCGAGCAATAATGAAAAAGGTGCTTTACCGGTTAACCAGGTAAACACTCCCAAGATACATCAGCGCAGCCACTAACGGGAATATCAGATAGTAGCCCGGACGTAGCAGGATACCTGCCTGCGTAGCGGCATAGGTTAACAGGAAGAACCCCCATTGACTCAGAGATAAGAGGCCAAATTTAACTATCAATAACAGGCCGGGCAAACAATATACCAGACAGTAACCGAGTGCCTGAACAGTGCAATCACGAGGGCTGATTGGTAGTGAATGCAGATAATAGTGATAATGGCGCCGCACAGACTGCAGTTCCAATAGTTTTGTCGCTGCAACCACTCCCAGTACAAAGGCCAGTAATAAACTGGCTGGCGCTTTCGCGCTAATATCTATTTGCCTTACAAAAGTGGCGCCGATTACCAGAACAAGCAACACCACCACGGCTCGAAGTAAAGTGGGTTTGGTATGGATAATGTCCTGCTGTAAAAACAGGCGCCAGAACCCTTGCGGCAATCCAGCAAAGGATGGTGCCGGTAAGCGGACCGTGCGTTCAACCAATATGGCCATCGCCAGGCCCAGCAAACAAAGCCAGGGAGCATGCAGCCAGGCTGCCCAGGGCATAGCAATCAATGGCACCAAGCCGAGGCTCAGCCAGGGTTTTACCTTTCCCTTGGCACTCTGGCAATAGTAAAGCGTTAGCACCAGTAAGCCACACACCGGATAAAGCTGCGTTACCGACACCCGTAGCTCGCCACTGACTAACTCGGTAAAATGACCATAGACCATGGCCAACAGTACTGCGGCGGGTCCGATAACAAATACGTTAGCGGCATAAAGCAGTAATCCCAGCTCAGTAGCACCTCGCTGCCATACTGGCACAGGTAGCGAACGGTCATACAGGGCATAATCTGCCGCTTGCAGAGCCTCTTTCTGCATAGCGATCCAGCAATAAGCCAGTAACAGATACCCCCACAAGGTATAAAAGAAACTCTCTCCCTGGGAGTCTTTATCCGCCAGCACGCCCAAAGCAAGTAAAGGTAAAAGTAACAAGGCATACAGCGCCATAGGAAACAGTGCGACAATCCCCGTACTTACCTGGGTCAGACTTTCCAGCCACTGCTTCAGGGCGTGCTGGTAGAGCTGGCGTCGAAACTGCCAGTAATTCACCTGTCATGCACTCCGCTGGCATCCAGATGCAAATGGCGAACACTACAATTACTGGCAAATACCTGCGGCTCATGGCTGGCAATGATTAACTGCCCGGCATAGGTTTCGAAACACTCTTCAAGTGCACTGCGGGTTTTGTCGTCGAGCCCGTTAGTAGGCTCATCCAGTAACAGCAACTCTGGCGAGTGCATCAGCGCCAGGATCAGGCTGAGCTTTTTGTAATTGCCAAGGGAAAGGTCTTCCACCCTGGTGTTGAGAAATGGGGTTAAACCAAAAGCATTCACCCAACGGTAGTCCGCCCAGAGACAATCAGGCACGCAGTTAAACTGACGTCCGTGAAAGGCAAGCATGTCAGTTACCGTAAAAAAGCCCGGCAAGTTTACTTTGCTGGCGCTGATGCCAATCTGGCGGCGCAGGGAAATGTCTGCAACATTTAGCTGATTAAAACTCACTACGCCCTGACTGGGGGGCAGGATGCCAGCGGCAATCAACAACAGCGTGGTTTTGCCGGAGCCATTCGCGCCGGTGAGCACCACACGGGATTCTGGCAGTGAAAGGGTTAGCTCCCGGAATAAGGTTCTGGTACCAAAGTGGTGGCTGACCTGGGTAAAACTTAACAACCAACGATTCCTTTTCAATTGCCCGAAGCCGTGGCTCCGGGCTAATCCTGTGTTACACCATCTTGCGCAATAGTTGCCCGGTATTGAGCCGTAACAGGCGATAACAACCTATGCCGCCTAATACGCCCACAACCAGCGCGCCAACCAATGGCGCAATCGCCCAGTATTCAAAATGCATGGAGCCCTGCATATCGAAAATCCGACTTTGTAATAAATACAAACTGACTTCATTGGCCAATGCCGCCATAAGTCCGGCTACTGTGCCAATAATCAGAAACTCATTGATCACGCTGAAGCGGATCAGACTGCCTCTGGCGCCGAGTGTACGCAGAATAGCCAGTTCCTGCTGACGCTCATCCATGCTGGCCTGCACCTGGGCAAATAGCACCAGTGAGCCGGCAATTAATACCAGTACCAGGATAAACTCCACCGCCAGTGATACCTGATCGATAATTTCCCTGACCTGATTAATTCTGGCATCCACATCAAATAAGGTTACCGAACTGAAAGGCTGCATTAACGCGGTTATATCCGCCTTACGCGCGCCATCTAAGTGGAAACTGGTAATGTAGGTGGCGCTAAACTCCTGCATTGCGGCCGGGTGCAACACAAAGAAAAAGTTAGGCTGCATGGTCTGCCAGTTGACTTCGCGAATACTGGTTACCCGGGTGACCACAATCTCACTGCCGACGTTGAACGTAAGCAAATCATCCAGTGCGATGTTAAGCCGTTGGGCAACGCCCTCTTCTACTGATACCGGATAAACCTGCTGCCCTTCAGCGGTGAGATCGTTACCCGCAGGCTGCCAGGTTTCATGCCACTGGCCTTGAACAACGGTATTTTCGCGCTGTAACCTGTCGCTCCAGCTCAGGTTAGCTTCGCGTCCCAGGCCTCGGCGTCCCTCACTTTGCTCCGGATCCTCTTCCTTGGTAACTTCGGTATTAACCCGCTCTTCGTTGACTGCCACAAAACGGCCGCGCACCACCGGATAGAACTCGTCTACGCTGACCTGATTTTCGGCGAAGTGGTCCTCCAGCGGTGCTTTTTGCGCCTCGGTAATATTGGCCATGAAATAGTTAGGCGTATCCACCGGTAACTGCGCCCGCCACTGGGCTATCATATCGTTGCGCATTACCAGTACCACCAGCAACAACATAATGGTGACCGAGAAGCTTATCAGTTGTACGCTGTTGTCCATGGCGCGCCGGCGAATTCGCGCCCAGGCTAATTGCCAGGCGCCCATTGCGCCTTGTCCCAGCCGCCGGCCAATGGCAATCAGGCCAAAGGTCACACCCAACAGGGCAACTACCAACAGAACGCCGGAGCCAAACAATATCGCGCTGATTTCCAGATCCCGACTGTACACCCACATTAGCAGGAATATTGCGCCGCCTGAGGCGCCAAACTGTAGTCCGCGAGAGCTTAACCCGGCGTCCATATCCCGTCGCAGTACCCGCAGAGGCGGCACCGAAAACAAGCGCAGCAGTGGATACAGTGAAAACAATATGGCACAGATAGACCCGGTTAGTACTGCTATAAATACCGGCCGCCAGTGCCACACATCCAGCGACACATCTACCTGTCCGGCCAGGGCGGTAACCACCAGTTGCTGAATAATCACGCCAGCGATAATGCCAATGATGATACCCAGTACCGTGATAAACAGAATTTGCAGTACGTACACCCGACGGATCATTTGTTTACTGGCGCCGAGGGTCTTAAAAATAGCTACCGGATCGAAATGGCGCTGACTGTAACGCTGGGCGGCAACAGCAATGGCCACCGCCGCCAACACGATAGCTAACAGGCTGGCCAGCAAAAAGTAACGTTCTGCACGGGCAATGGAACGGCCTATGGCCGACTCATCATCACCGACCCGTTGCCAGCGGTGTAATTCATCGTCAAGGTTCGGTCTTAGCCAGTCGTAATATGCTTCAATCAGCGAATCTTCACCGGTGAAATAGGTTTTGTAGGTAACCCGACTGCCGGGACCGGTAATGTTGGTTCGCGCCAGGTCCTCAAGCGCAATAAGCACCATGGGGTCGGTATTAAATATACTGAATCCCTGATCGGGGATTTCGGACAGCACCTGCCCTACGGTAAATTCACCGTCGCCGATATAAACCGTATCCCCAATCTCCACGTCGAGCAGTTGAAACAGTCTTGAATCAATCCAGATTTCGCCCGCAGCGGGCGATTTGTCGGTAGCGGTGGTTGTGCCAAAAGGTTTGTCAGCGAGCTGAATCTCGCCTTTTAGTGGGTACTGTGGACTCACGGCCCGTAAGTCCACCAGTGACATTTTCTGTTCACCGAAAGCCATCGAGCGGGTGCTGACCTGTTCGGCGGTGGCCAACCCTTCAGCCTCAGCCTGACGCTTCCACTCATCACTTATGGGTTTACGTGAGCGCAGTTGGCTGTCTGCAGCAATAAACTGTGAAGAGCGCTCTACCAACGCGCCCTGAAGCCGCTCACTAAATAACGACAAAGAAAGTACAGCCGCGACCGACAGTATAATGGCAAACAGGATGATAGTTAGCTCGCCGCGCCGGGCCTCATGCTTAAATAACCGCCAGGCAAGATTAGCTACCATATGCGAGATCCTTTTGCTCAGTGGCTGCCGGTGATACGGTGATTTCGGTCAGTTCGCCAGCTTGCATCTGTAATTGTCGTTCACATTTTTTGGCCAGCTCATTATCGTGGGTCACCAGCACCAACGTGGTGCCGATTTCGCGGTTGAGATTAAACAGTAAATCCTCCACTCTTACACTGTTGGCGGCATCCAGATTACCCGTTGGCTCATCGGCAAACAGAATTTTTGGCTGGCCGATAAAGGCCCGGGCAATGGCCACCCGCTGCTGTTCACCGCCGGACAACTGGTTGGGATAATGATGGGCACGGTGGCTTAACCCTACCTGTTCCAGGATGGCCTGGGCGCGTTTATGAGGATCCGGCAGCCCTGCTATCTCAGCGGGCAACATCACGTTTTCGATCGCTGTGAGACTTTGTACCAGCATAAAACTCTGGAAGATAAAGCCCACTTTTTCGCCACGCAGGCGGGCTCGCTGCTCTTCATCCATGGTGTGTAGCGGTGCCGCGTCGAGGAAAATCTCGCCGCTGCTGACTTCATCCAGTCCGGCCAGCAAGCTAAGCAGGGTGGATTTTCCGGAACCCGACGCGCCGACAATAGCGATAGACTCACCGGCCTTGACTTCAAAGGAAATAGGCTGAAGGATCTGAAGCGAACCTTCACTCGTAGTGACTGTCTTAGTGATGTCTTTGGTTTGAATCATATGGGAGCTATTGTCGTTTTGATTTGTCATTCTTTATTCCGTCGTGGACCCACCCTTAAGTGGATAAAAACACTGGTATTATTAATACCTTTTACGCTGTTTTCAGATCACCTTCTGGCCCAACCGGCTGTTTCCCAACCGGTTAGTCAGCAAAGCAGCTCTGCGGCATCAGATACCCGTTTGCTTATCCTTGGTGATAGCCTAAGTGCCGGCTATGGACTATTGCAAGCACAAAGTTGGGTTAGTTTGTTACAAAATATCTGGCAGGACGAGCAGCGCGGGATTGATGTGATAAATGCTGCGATTAGCGGCGAAACCACCGATGGCGGACTGGCCAGGCTCCCCCGTTTGCTTGAGCAGCATCAGCCAACCCACGTATTAATAGAGCTTGGTGGCAACGATGGCTTGCAGGGCCATAACGTAAGTAAATTGCACCATAACCTGACGCAAATGGTGCAACTGGTAAAAGACTATGGAGCACAGGTGTATCTGCAGGATATGGAAATTCCGACTAACTATGGCCGGCGTTATAATGAGATGTTCAGCAATACCTTTGAACAGGTAGCAGATGCCGAGGCTATTCCGCTGATCCCGTTCTTTTTGCGAGATATTGCTCTGAATGAATCACTGATGCAGCGCGACGGTATTCACCCGAATGCTGACGGCCAGCCGCTAATCGCCGACTTTATGTATCAGCAACTCTCACCTTTCATTTTTTCTGAAGCGGGCGAATAGTCGCATTTTTGTCAATTGATCCTATAATCAGGTATTGAACTGAGTTGACATTTTAAGGGGGAAACGATGGAAATTGGACAGTCACCCATAGACAGTGCGTACTCGCGACCGACGCCAACGCCAGCAGAACGTAACGAGGCGCCGCGCCAGGAACGCCTTGAAAGCAACCAGAGTGACGCACCGGCGCCGACCACGCAAGCGAGCTCTCAGCCTACGGCCACCACCGGCTCGGTGGGTCGAAACGTCGATACTTACGCCTGAGGTAACAGATACTTTTGCTCAAACTCCGCCAGCGGTATGGGTTTGCTGTAATAGAAGCCTTGTACCCGGTGACAACCGAGCTGTTTGAGTAACTGCTCTTGCTCGAGGGTTTCCACCCCTTCAGCCAGCACCCGCAGGTCGAAGTTTGACGCCAGATCGACAATCGATTTTACAATCCCGGCTCCCTCGCCCTGCTCAAGTTTAGCGGTAAATTCACGGTCGATTTTGAGTTTATCCACGGGCAGTTTGTCAAGATATGCCAGGGAAGAATACCCGGTGCCAAAGTCATCTATGGCCACGTGAAAACCCAGTTCACGCAGTTTCGACAAAATAGCACTGGCCGACTGAAAATTTTCGATGATCGCACTTTCGACGATTTCGAGCTCTATGTTCGATGGTTTGATCTGCTGGCGCTGCAGCTCTTCGGTCATTTTCAGTAATAATTCGTTATCGGCCAAATCCAGCGCGGAAATATTGAAAGACAGGAATAAATCCCGGCCTGTCTGCTCCCAGCGTTTAAGAATCCCGAAAGACTCTTTTACCAGCCAGCCGGTAACCAACCGGATGGCCCGGGTTTGTTCAGCAACATCAATAAATGCCGCCGGTGTCAGAAAACCTTTAACCGGATGATTCCAGCGCAATAGCGCCTCAGCGCCAACCACCTCGCCACTGGCGCTGTTGAGCTGCGGTTGCAGGTATAACTCAAGTTCATTATCGACTATCGCCCGCTTAAGCTCGGCGGCAATGGTTAACCGGGAGCTGGCCTCGACCAGAATATCCTGAGTAAAGAAAGCCAGTGAGGCGCCGCCGGATTGTTTGGCTTTGTACATTGCCGCATCGGCACGCACTAATAAATCTTCGCTACTGCTCGCGTCATCCGGGAAACAGGCAATGCCCACTGACCCGCCTACGTTTACTTCCTGCTCACCTGCCAGATAAAATGGCTGATTCATTTCAGCAATAAGTTTACCGGCCAGAATTTCGAGTTCTTCACGCTGCTGAAATTCCTCAACCAGCAGGACAAATTCATCACCGCCCATACGCGCCAGAATATCAGATGCCCGTAACCGCGAAAGCAACCGCTCTGTAACCATTTTTAGCAATTCATCGCCGGCAACATGGCCGAGGCTATCATTCACGACCTTGAATCGATCGAGGTCGAGGTAGAGCAAGGCGCAGCGTTGGTTAGAGCGTTCACTGCGTGACACTGCATGCTGAAGATGTAACTGAAACTGAACCCGGTTGGGTAAGCCAGTTAAAGAGTCGTAATGCGCGAGATGTTCCAGTTTTTCTTCAGACTGTTTTAAATTTGTAATGTCAGAGAACACGCCAAGGTAATTAGTCACTTCGCCCTGTTCGTTTTTAACCACTGAAACGCTGAGTAACTCCGGGAACACCGAACCGTCTTTACGTCGGTTAAGGACTTCGCCCCGCCAAATACCGGTTTCGGCCAGTGTATCCATCATGGTTTTAACAAAGTCATCCTCCAGTAAACCATTACCAAGAAATACAGGCGAGCGACCGATTACTTCAGACAATGAATAACCAGTGATTTCAGAAAACGCCGGGTTAACCGATACTATTTTGTGTTCGTTGTCGGTGACTACTATGCCTTCCAGGCTATGATTAAAAACCTGCTGACTCAGTTCCCAGCGTTTTTGGTATTCCAGTTGCTCAGTGATATCGATGACCAGCGAGTACAGCAATCGCTGACCGGCGCTGTCTACCGGCGTATTAAAGACTTCCACATTGCGGACTTCTCCTGATGCCAGGCGATGCTTAACATTAAAAGTAGTCGACCGTTGCAGCAATGCCTGTTTCACTCTCGACATCAGCGACTTTTGTTCCGGCGCCTGTAAATCAAACACAGTCATGCTGGAAAACTGCTGAGCACTGTACCCATAATATTTTAACGCGGCATCGTTAGCGTCGACGATATTACCGCTATCATCCACTATCAGCATTACCACTGCGTGAGCAGAAAAAAACTGCCGGAACTTTTCTTCTGACGTGGTCAACGCGTGGATTTTTTCATGTTCCAACAGCCGGTTGTTGTACCTAAGCTGGATGATGTAGAACGCAATAGCATTGATAATAAAGGCGAGAACCCAGAATAGCGGATGAAAATGAAATGCTACCCAGCCTTCATCAGGCTGTGCCGTGAGTTGCCACTCACCATAGGGTAACTGGATTGCCAGTTGCACCGGATTGACCAATGGTTTGTCATCATGATTGCGGTAAATATCTACCAGGCTGCCAACTTCATTGCGCCCCGTGATAAGCAGATCAAGGTCATTATTACCGATATAGCCGGCGTCGCTTAGCACCCCACGATAATCGAGCACTACCGAAATGATACCCCATACGCCGTTTTCGTTTATCACCGGTAAACGAGCGATAAAACCCACACCGCCCTGAACCAGGTTCACCGGACCAGCTAAAACCGGCGTCCCGGTGTCAGCTGCGGTAAAAACCGACTCCCGCTGCTCCTTATTAACCCGGTAATCCAAACCTATTGCTTTTTCGTTACCAGCGACAGGATAAATCAGGTTGACCACGAAATCGCGGGCCCCGGCGATATTTACGATATTGTTACGCTGCTCTAACAAGCGGCTCATGTAACGGCTAAACCCGGTCTGGTTGATATCCGGGTTTAGTGAGATATAGGCCGCGGCTCCGCGGATGAGTTCAATATTGGTGTAGAGTTCAAATTCCAAATTGGAGCGCAGCATCCCCAGCTTTTGGGTGACCTGGTTTACTTGTTCTTCCCGTTGCCACTTACTGGCCAGAAAATCTGCCACCAGGGTAACAGAAACGACCACGATAAATGCGGCGAAAAATAGCCAGACGGTGCGATATTTTTGTTGAGAGCTTGGTTGACTACGCAAAGCGATCCTATAAAAACGGAGTCATTTAACCCTTGATACGCCACCTCATAGGGGTAGCGAACATGGCCAAAGAAAATACATTTCAGGGATACACTTAGGATAAGACAATTTGCTGTAGTTTGCTGATATTTTTTAGAATTCCCAAGTATTTTCAAGTGGCAATTTTACTTTCAAAAGGTCAAATCTAACCCGTTTAAGCCAAATTCCCGGCGAACTGCATGATTCCTGATACGCCAGTATCAAATTTAATTAGTTTTACTTTGTAGTAATAAACTACAATGCGCCAAGTTTCTTTTACTTTGTAGTATAAATTATATCAGGGAGCAGTATGGGTAAATCTCGATTTTTAGGTGAGTTTGAACAATTGGTGTTACTCGCCATTCTGCGTCTGGGAGAACAGGCTTATGGCACGACCATTCGTCAGATACTGCTCGATGTCATTCAGCGGGATGTCAGTATCGGCGCACTGTATACCACCCTCACCCGGCTTGAGGATAAAGGTCTTATTCGTTCGGCGAAGGGTGAAGCCACAGCAGAACGAGGCGGGCGCGCAAAAAAATACTTTGAGATAACCGCAGAAGGAAAACAGGCGTTGCAGGCAACCCGGCAATCGCTCGATGCCATGTGGCGCGATGTAAAACTCAGTTTTGTTGGGGTAAAGCAGTGAACAGATGCTCACCACCGCGTATCGCTGAGGCCTTGCTGGAGAGGGTGCTTCCTGTCGACCTTAAAGAACCCTTGCTTGGCGATCTCGAAGAGGAGTTTCAGCAAATTCAATTTAACCAGAGTAAACAGGCTTGTCAGATCTGGTACTGGCGCCAGGCATTGTTAACCTCATTCCACTATTTTAACCAAACACAAAAGGCGCTTATTATGTTTGCATT
>CATMRP010000024.1 GCA_950073835.1 uncultured Alteromonadaceae bacterium | reverse complement strand
TAGCGCTAGTCACTTTGGCCATCCCGATGCTCGAACCTTCCCGAGCCGGTTTAACCATGACTTTTCCCCCTAATTTACTCATTATAGCGCCGCATGATCCAGCTTCAAAGCGACTTTTTACAGCAATTTCATATTTTGCCGTGGGAATATTCAGGCACTGCCAGATTTGTTTGCTATGGATCTTATCCATCGCCAGTGCAGAGCCCAGTACAGAGCTACCTGTATAAGGTATTCTGAGCTGCTGTAACGCCCCTTGCATGCTGCCATCTTCGCCACCACGCCCATGTAACATTATTAGTACGCGGTCGACTTTTTCATCAATTAATTCAATTAGTTGGCGCTCAGCCGTATCAAAAGCAATGGCCTCTACACCGGCCCCTTTCAGGGCTTTTAAAACAGCCTCGCCGGAGCGCAACGAAACTTCTCTCTCAGCGGAGTCTCCGCCGTACATTACAGCAACACGCCCGAAGTCCTGCGGGGGATAAGTTTTAAAGTCCATTACTGCTCCTCCTGCTGCATCACCTGCGGGTTTAACTGCATTGCCGCCAGTTTTCTGGCCAGCTGGCCAACATTACCAGCGCCCTGAGTCATCACAATATCGCCATCCTGCAACTGATTAGCAAGAATTGCAGGCAGTTCACTGTGTTCACTGACATAAACCGGCTCTAACTGTCCGCGGGCCCGAATGGAGCGCGCCAGCGAGCGACTGTCTGCGCCATCGATTGGTTGTTCGCTGGCCGCATAAACATCCAGCAGTAATAAACAATCCACCTGAGACAGTACTTCCACGAAATCCTCATAAAGATCCCGGGTCCGGGTGTATCGGTGCGGTTGATAAATCATTACCAGTCGTTGATCCGGCCAGTTGTTACGGGCCGCTTCAATGGTCGCCGCCACTTCCGTTGGGTGGTGGCCATAATCATCCACCAGGGTCACATCTCCGACACTGGTATCAAACTGTCCCAGCACCTCAAAACGGCGACCAATGCCACCAAAACCGGCCAGCGCAGCTTTAACAGACTGATCGTCTATCCCTTCTTCCGTGGCCACCGCAATAGCAGCCAGGGCATTTAATACATTGTGCTTACCGGTCTGATTTAACTTCACCGGTAGTGGCTCGCGGTCCGGGCGATGAACGGTAAAATTCGCCGAGCCAAAACTATAATGAATGTCGGTGGCGTACACATCGTTGTCTTCAGCCACACCGTAGGTGATTACGCTGCGACCAATTTGCGGCAACAGCGAACGGATAACCTGATCATCACCACATACTACGGCCTGCCCGTAAAACGGCAGGTTATGCAAAAACTCAATATAGGTGTCGGTCATTTTACTGAAGTCACCACCATAGGTTTCCATATGGTCTGCTTCAATATTGGTCACCACACTCATCATCGGCTGAAGGTGCAGGAACGAAGCATCACTCTCATCCGCTTCGGCGATTAAAAAGCGACTGCTGCCGAGTCGTGCATTGGTACCGGCGCTGTTTAGCAAGCCGCCAATCACAAAAGTGGGATCGCGTTCGGCTTCGGCAAAAATAGTCGCAATTAGGCTGGTAGTAGTGGTTTTACCATGGGTGCCAGCCACCGCGATGCCATGCCGGAAACGCATTAATTCAGCCAGCATTTCAGCGCGGCGGATAATCGGGATACGTTTTTCCCGGGCATACTGAATCTCGGGATTGGCCTCGTTAATGGCACTGGATACCACCACAACGTTAGCATCCACCACATTTTCAGCGCGATGGCCAATGGCAATATCCGCGCCCAGCGCAGTCAGGCGTTCGGTCATGGCACCGGTCTGGATGTCAGAACCAGCAATATCGTAGCCTTCATTCAACAGCACTTCGGCGATCCCGCCCATGCCGGCACCGCCAATCCCAACAAAAAATATGCGCGTGATCTTTCGCATCTGGGGGCTTTGAAAAGGCGTTTCCAATACCATCTGCCGCTATCTCTCTCTGGTTAAAGCTTCACAGGCATCTGCTACCTGCTGAGCTGCATTGTAAGGTGCAAACTGTTTCGCGTTGGCCGCCATCCTGACACAGTCATCAGGATTTTCCAGCCAGTCACGCAGAATCACCGGTAATTCCTGGCTAAGTGTCGATTGTGCCACCACTTTGGCGGCATTCTGGTCGGCCAGAAAGCGCGCATTGACGGTTTGATGATCGTCTACAGCATGGGGCAGCGGCACAAAAATGGCCGGTTTACCGGCACCGGCAACCTCTGCCACGGTTAATGCCCCGGCCCGACAGACAACAAAATCAGCCCACTGATAAGCCTCGGCCATGTCGGTAATAAATTCAGTCACGGTAACCGGCCTGTTGCCATAAGCACTGCGCACGGCTTGTTCGTTGCCTTTACCACACTGGTGGCGAACCTCCAGTTCAGGAAAAGACTGGCAGATCACCGGCAACTGTTCGTTCAGTGGCCGCGCGCCCAGACTGCCGCCCACCACCAGCATTCGCATGGGCTGTGAGGTTTGCCGCTTAGGCTCAATGGCGAGAATCTCATCCCGCACCGGGTTGCCCACGGCCTGACATTTTTTCTTAGCACCGGCAAAGTACGGGGCCGCCGAAGCAAATCCAAGCATGACTTTATTAGCAATTCGAGCTAGTAACTTGTTAGTCATGCCAGGCACCGCATTTTGCTCGTGGATGACAATCGGGATGCCAAGGCTTTTCGCTGCAACGCCGCCTGGCCCGCTGGCATAACCGCCCATCCCGATAACCACATCCGGTTTCAGCTGTTGTAGCACTTTGCGGGCGTTAAACAACGATTTTACCAGCGCCAATAAGCCGGCTACCCGGGCAGCAAGGCCTTTACCGCGTAGCCCTTTCACCGGGATAAAGTGGATCGGGAAGCCATGGGCCGGTACCACCTGGGCTTCCATGCGCTCTGCTGTGCCCAGCCAGTCGATGTGCCAGCCGCGACGCTGTAATTCATTGGCCACCGCAATCCCGGGAAATACATGCCCGCCGGTACCACCAGCCATCACCAGACAACGCTTACTCATCATTCGGCTCCTGCGGTAAATCCTGAACGTTATCATGTAGCGGTTTCATGGCTGCCTTCACTTTAGCTTTACCTTCCCGCTTGCGGCCTTTATCCAGTGCCTGAACGCCTGCTACCCGTAATTCAAAATCAATTCTTAGCAGCACAGCCACTGTCACTGACATTATGATTAAACTTGAGCCTCCGTAACTCACCAGTGGCAGCGTTAATCCTTTGGTGGGTAAAATGCCGGCACTGGCCCCAATATTTACGGCGGTCTGGAAGCTGAACCAAATGCCAATGGCATAGGCCAGAAAGCCTTCAAATGCCCGTTCACTGGCCAGCGCCTGATTACCAATTTGTAGCGCGCGGATAACCAGCCACAGCATCAGTAGCAGCACTACCATTACCCCGGTGAATCCCAGCTCTTCGGCTAAAATGGCCATAACAAAGTCAGTGTGCGCCTCGGGCAGGAATTCGAGTTTTTGTAAACTGTTGCCCAGTCCCTGACCAAACCAGTTACCCCGACCGTAAGCCATTAAAGACTGGGTCAGCTGATAACCGCTGCCAAAGGGATCGGCCCAGGGATCCCAGAATGAGGTAACCCTTGCCAAGCGGTATTCTGAGTCCACAATCAGCGCAACTACGGCTAATACCCCGGCAAACAGTAAAGCGAAAAACTGCCATAGTTTGGCACCGGCTAAAAACAACAGCCCCATGGTGGTGGCCAGCATTACCACTACGGTGCCCAGATCGGGCTGTGCCAGTAACAACAACGCCAGAATAAAGAACACGACCAGCGGTTTAATAAAACCTTTCAGATTCTCTGTCACTTCATCGTAACGCCGGACCATATAGCCCGCCAGATAACAGAAGAAAAACAGTTTTGCCGGTTCCGCGGCCTGTACCGTAATGGGCCCGATTACCAGCCAGCGGGTAGAACCATTAACGTTTCTGCCAATCAGCAGTACCGCCACCAGCAAGCCTATGGCAGCCAGTAACATATAGGGGTTGGTCACCCGCCAGAACTGCATGGGTAACTGCACCGTAATCATGGCAGCGATAATGGCGCCAATCAGGTAAATACCGTGACGAATAGAGAAATAAAACGGGTTGTCATGAAGCCGGTCGGCTACCGGCATGGAGGCAGAGGTCACAATAATCAGACCAATCGCCATCAGAGCAAACGCTACTAACACAATGCCACCGTCAAACGCCGGAGCACTGGTGTGTGACTTATCGTGGCGCGCAGCGAAAAGACCGGCCAGCTGGGAAGTTACGGCATTCATGCTGATAACTCCTCTACCGCCTGCTGGAAAACCTCGGCCCGGTGGTGGTAATTTTTAAACATATCCAGGCTGGCACAGGCCGGCGACAATAGTACTGTATCGCCGGGCTCCGCCAATGAAAACGCTTGCTGAACAGCCTGCTCAAGACTTTCAACATAAAAGCCGTGCGCAGCTATATCACTTAGCACCCGTCCATCTTTGCCAAGGGCAATGACTACATCCACATAAGCTGATAATACAGGGGCCAGCTCGCTTAAATCTGCGCCTTTCGCATCGCCGCCGGCAATGAGAATCAATTTACCATTTATGCTGCCAGCCAGCCCTTGCAGGGCCGCTTCGGTGGCGCCGATGTTGGTTGCTTTTGAATCGTCGATAAAACTCACGCCCGCGACTTCGGCAATCTTCGTGCAGCGATGGGGGGCACTCTTAAAAGACTTCACTGCCTCGGCGGCTGCATTCAAATCCTGACTAAAGACACTGACCAGCGCCAGCGCCGATTGTATATTAAGTGCATTATGCAAGCCCACCAGCGCGGTATCCGCCAAAGCCAGTAACGGCTTGCCATTATAAGTTATGGTTTGGCTGGCCGCATCCCAGCCAAAGTCTTCGCTGGCCGGGGTCAGGCCGGTAGCTAATTTAGTCTCGACGGCCGTCATCGGCATGGTATTGCTATCATCGCGGTTAACCACAGCGACCCGGCAATGGTTATAAATACGTTGCTTGGCTTCACTGTACGCCGCCAATGTATGGTGACGGTCGAGATGGTCGGCTGAAATGTTAAGTATCACTCCTGCAGAAAGCGCTAAACTTCGGGTGGTTTCCAACTGAAAACTGGATAATTCAAGCACTGAGATATCGGCTTTGTGCTGCAGTGAGTCCAGTGCCGGTAAACCCACATTACCGGCAGCAATGGCGTTAAAGCCCAGCTTTTTAAGAATGTGTGTAGTTAACAAGGTAACGGTAGTCTTGCCGTTTGAGCCTGTGATACCAATGACCGCCTGATTAACCGCCTGGGCAAATAATTCAATATCACCAATCACGCTCACCCCCATCTGCCTGGCCCGGGCGACTTCAGGTAAATCGGTGGCGATACCGGGGCTCAGTACCAGATGGGTGACGCCTTGCCAGTAATTTTGCGGCAAATCACCACAGCTGATGTCGGCGTTTACCTGGGCAGCCAGCTCCTTGCTGACACTGAAGCCAGCACGGGTGTCCCACACTTTAAACGCTACCGATTGTTGTTGCAGATAGCGCACACAGGAAAGACCGGTCTGTCCCAGACCGGCAATAACATACTGTGGTGAACGCACTGTTTCAGTCATAACCTAGCGTAATTTCAACGTTGCCAAACCAATCAATACCAGAATCAACGAGATGATCCAGAATCGCACAATCACCCGGGGTTCCGGCCAGCCCTTTAATTCGTAATGATGATGAATAGGTGCCATACGGAAAATGCGTTGTCCGCGTAGCTTGTAAGAGCCTACCTGCATGATCACCGAGACGGTCTCCATCACGAACACGCCGCCCATAATAATGAGCACGATTTCCTGACGCACCAGCACCGCCAGTACACCCAAGGTACCGCCAAGTGCCAGCGAGCCAACATCGCCCATAAAGACCATTGCCGGATAGGTGTTAAACCATAAAAAGCCCAGCCCGGCGCCCACAATCGCGGTACACACAATCACCAGTTCACTGGTTAGCGGGATATGCGGGATATTCAGATAGCCGGAAAAGTTGGCGTTACCGGTGACGTAAGCAAAAATAGCAAAAGCTCCGGCAACCAGGATTGTCGGCACAATGGCCAGGCCATCGAGCCCGTCAGTCAGGTTAACCGCGTTACTCGTGCCTACCAGTGCAAAGTACACAATGGCAATATACAAAATACCCAGTTGTGGGAGTACCTCTTTAAAGAACGGCACCAATAAGGCCGTTTCTTCCATGGTTTGCGCAGAGGAATACAGATAAAACGCGACACACAGGGCGATTACCGATTGCCAGAAATACTTCCAGCGGGCTATCAGGCCTTTCGAGTCCTTGCGCACCACTTTTCGGTAATCATCGACAAACCCGATAATGCCAAAGGTCACCACCACGAATAAGGTCACCAGCACATAGGTATTGGTTAAATCTGCCCATAACAGCACACTGATGACAATTGCCGCCAGTATAAGTAAACCGCCCATGGTTGGGGTACCAGATTTGGATAAGTGCGATTCGGGGCCATCGGTGCGCACCGTCTGGCCAATCTGCATCCGTTGTAACCAGCGGATCATCTTCGGCCCGATAATGATGGCTATCAACAACGCCGTCAGGGTACTCAGGATCGCTCTTAGCGTGAGGTACGAGAAGACGTTAAAGCCAGATTCAAATTGTGTCAGCCAGTCGGCGAGCCATATTAACATGCTATTTTCTCCCGCCGACGACTAAGCTTTCCCAGCGGCGATTTCTCCAACGCCGCTATGACATTTTCCATCCTCGCGCTGCGGGATCCTTTCACCAGAATCGTTAAGTCTCTTTGCTCATGACCTAAATCCTGCTCCAGTGCCTCAATCAGGGCGGTTTGCTCGCCGAAATGGTATCCGTTCTCGCCAAAGGCGGTAGAGGCACTCTGACTCAGCACCCCGGAGGTATACAAACAGTCGATAAATTTCTCCTTGGCATATTCACCAACCTGTTCATGGTAATAACGGGCTTTTTCGCCCAGTTCCGCCATATCACCAAGGACCAGTACCCGCCGACCAGAAAAACTGGCCAGGGTATCGATAGCCGCCTTAACAGATCCCACATTGGCATTATATGTATCGTCCAGAATGCGCACCTGCTCAGTGAGCGGCACCACTTTTAACCGTCCGCCAACCGCCAGCATATCCTGCAAGCCATACTTAACGTCTTCCAACGTAGCACCAACTGCCATAGTCAGCGCCGCAGCAACCAGGGCATTGCCGACATTGTGCATGCCCGGCACAGCCATGCGGATATCCGTATTCCCCTGCGCCGAGTGCATTTCAAATTCCGCACAGCCATTCAAATCAATGATTATGTCGGTCGCATAAAAGTCGGCCTGCGCATTATGGTTATCCGGCGAGAAGGTTTGCACCGGCTGATATTTCAGTTTTCCCAACCAGAATTCAGCAAACTGACTGTCCTGATTGACAATGGCCAGGCCTTTTTCGCCCAGCCCCTTAAAGATTTCGCTTTTGGCCCGGGCTACACCAAGTAAACTGCCAAAGCCTTCTAAGTGGGCCGCTGCTGCATTTACGATGGTTGCCACATCCGGTTTCACCAGATCAGTGGTATAGGCAATTTCACCGAGATGGTTAGCGCCCATTTCCACCACCGCGTACTCATGCTCCGGAGTCAGACGCAGTAAGGTAAGTGGCACGCCGATTTCGTTGTTAAAGTTGCCGGCAGTAGCCAGCACATTGCCGCGCCGCGATAAGATTGCCGCGCACATTTCCTTAACGGTGGTTTTACCACTGCTGCCCGTAATACCAATGGTTTTAGGTTTAACTTCGGCTTTAACAGCCGCGCCAAGCTGGCCGAGCGCCAGTTTGGTATCTTCAACATAAATCACCGGCAGTGCGGTAGTGACCGGTTGACTGGCAATAACGGCCACAGCGCCGGCTTTTTCGGCGGCCTCAACAAATTGGTGGCCGTCAAAATTCTCGCCCTTAAGCGCCAGATAGACGGCCCCCTGCGTGAGGGTTCGGGTATCCGTGCTCACGGCAGAAACAGTGCAGTCTTCGCCGCTCAGACGACCTTTTATTTGCTCTGCTATCCACATCAAAGACCTGGTAATCATTTGCTGCACTCCTGCTGCAAACGGGTAATGGCTTCCCGTTCGTTATAGTTTATTTTTTGTTCGCCAATAATTTGATAACTCTCGTGCCCTTTGCCTGCTGCCAGAATAAGGTCGTTCCGACCGGCGTTAGTCAGGCAATAACGGATAGCCTGCTCACGGTCGGGAATATCCTGCACTTTTTCAGGGTGATTTAGACCCGCGCGAATATCCTCGGCAATGGCCGAAGGTGACTCTGAGCGACTGTTATCGGTGGTGATCACCAGCTCATCGGCACCTTGTTCGGCAGCTTGCGCCATTAACGGCCGCTTACCTTTGTCACGGTCACCACCACAGCCAAATACACACCAGAGCTTACCATCGGTATGCAGGCGCAGGGCTTTAAGTGCCTGACTCAATGCATCCGGGGTGTGGGCATAATCGACTACCACATTGGCATGATCAGGAAATTCAAAAACTTCCAGGCGACCGGCGACTGCCTGTACCTGCTCAATGGTTTTCACCACATTGTCAAAACGCTCACCCTGACAAAGAAGAGCCGCAGTGGCGCTCATCAGGTTGGCAATATTAAAGTGCCCCAGCAAATCGGTTTGTACCACGGTCGTCCCCCAGGATGTTGCGAGCCTGAACTGGCATCCATTGGGATGGTATTGCACATTTGTGGCAAAACAATAGCGACCTTCTGGCATATCCCGGGCAGGTTCTGGCAACACGGCGGTCCAGACCTTCTGAATCGACTTATTAGCTTTTTTGGCCCAGGCTATACTTGCCTCGTCATTATAATTAAGCACCACCGAATGCAGGCCGGGCAAATCCAGTAAGCCAAGCTTTGCTTCTGCATAAGCCTCCATGGTGCCATGATAATCAAGGTGATCACGGGTCAGATTGGTAAACACCGCAATGTCGGTATTTACCTGTTTAAGGCGATTTTGCACCAGCGCATGAGATGATGCTTCATAAGCCACCTGATGGACTTCCTGCTGCACAAATTCGGCCAGTAAATACTGCATAGAAATAGCATCAGGTGTGGTATTACCGTTAGCTGGTGGCTTAAAGTCGGCATCGTCCCGGTAAATACCACTGCCCAGCGTCCCAATTGACGCGGCGCGGTGACCCAACAGATGTTTCATCTGGGTAATCAGTTGCACCACGGACGTTTTACCGTTGGTGCCGGTCACTGCGATGGTCGCCAGCTTATTGGCCGGATAGTCGTAAAATGCGGCTGCCAGTGAGGAAAGCAGGTCAGCCAGCCCCCACACCTTCACAATAACCGTATGTTCGCGCATCATTACCTGGCCGTGTTCACCGGCTTCTTCTGCTTCCGCGAGAATAGCGCGCGCCCCTAGACTGATGGCTTGTGGGATAAAGTCACGTCCATCACGGCTATGCCCTTTAACCGCAACAAATGCCAGTTTCGGTGTCACCTCACGGCTATCCAGCGTGAGTCCGTGAACGCGGATATCCGGTGCATTAATACCAAATTTAATCAACAGTGCATGCAGACTTTGCATAAACGCGTTAACCACCATTGGTCGACCTCTCTACCACTTGTGTGGCACTTACCTGACGATCATCCGGTGCAATATTCAGTAGTTGTAACGCCCCCCCCATAATTTCAGAGAACACCGGCGCTGCGGTATCCCCGGCATGATAGAGATCGCCACCAGGTTCGTTGATCAGCACTACCGTGACCAGTTGCGGACCGTTAAGCGGGGCAATGCCGGCAAAGATATTAACGTACTCTTCACCGTAACCACCGGCCACGGCTTTGCGGCTGGTACCGGTTTTACCTGCTACCCGGTAACCCGGGATCCGGGCTTTAACGCCAGAACCATCTTCCTGCGTAACGGTTTCCATCATGGCCATAATGGCTTTGGCATTTTGCTCGCTGATCACCCGCTCGGCACCGGGCTTATAAGCCTGATTATCAGTATTTTTGACAATGTTAAGTGGCCGCTTAATGCCACCCGATGCAATGGTTGAGTACATTCTGGCTAACTGGGCGGTAGTGACCGAAATGCCGTAGCCGAAAGATAAGGTGGCCAGTTCAAACTCAGACCAGCGGCTGCGTTCATGAAAGATCCCGCTGCTTTCTCCAGGCATATTGATGCCGGTGTCTGACATCAGTCCCATGTTGTAATAGGTATCCAGCAGAAATGGTTTGGGTACCGACAAAGCCAGCTTCGAGGTGCCCATATTACTGGAATGCTGAATGATCTCTGCCAGGCTCAGTTTGCCGTAATTGCGGAAATCCTTTACCAGACTGCCACCAAGGCGCATCCAGCCAGGCGAGGTATCTACAATATCGCCAACTTTTACGGCGCCAAACTCCAGCGCGCTGAGCACCGCCAGTGGCTTTAATGAACTGCCGGGTTCAAAGGCATCCGTAATCACCCGGTTACGCATCCGCCGCGGGGAGATATCGCTGCGATCGTTAGGATTAAACGAAGGCGCGTTGACCATCGCCAGAATATCACCGCTATGCACATCAATTACAATGGCCGAGGCTGAGCTGGCCTGATAATAAAGCATGGCTTCTTTGATTTCCCGGTAGGCCAGCGCCTGAATGCGCTGATCGATAGTCAGCGCCAGGTTACCTGCGGCTTCGCCATCTTTGCTCTCCAACACTTCCACCTGACGCCCCTTGGCATCACGGCGAATTTTACGGGTACCCGGCGAACCGGTCAGCCAGTCGTCGTATAACCGTTCGAGTCCCTCAATACCTTTGTCGTCCACATTGGTGATACCAATTAACTGCGCAGCGACTTCACCGGTCGGGTAATAACGGCGTGATTCCTTACGCAAATAAACGCCCGGGATTTCCAGTTTTTCGACATAATCGGCCATCGCCGGCGACACCTGACGCTGCAGATACACAAAGCGGCGTTTCGGGTTGCCGACCTTGCCCACCAGCTCATCAACGTCCTGCCCCAGCACTTCGGCCAGCGCCAGCCAGCGGCGGGTTTGATTGAGCCCGTTTTGCTCATGAATAATTTTTGGATCGGCCCAGATCGCCCTCACCGGCACGCTTACGGCCAGTTCTACACCATTGCGGTCGGTAATGAGTCCACGGTATGTCGGGGTATTGCGGGTTCGCAGGGTACGACTGTCACCCTGTTCTATCAGTGCATCCGGGGCGATGACCTGAATAAAAGCGGTACGTAGCGCCAGGATCAGGAAAACCAGAACGATAATGCCCACGACCAGCACGAAGCGCCACTGCATAGGACCTGGACGGGTGTTGATTTTTGCCCCGCCAGCCCTGGTTTTGGAATTTTTTAATGTGATAGCTGTCATTTGATCCGCACCACAACCTCGTCATCCACATCAGGACGATGCATGTCGAGTTCCTTCTGAACCATGGCTTCAATTCGGTTGTGCTCGGTTAGTGCACGTTGTTCCAGCACCAGGTTACGCCATTCCACGTCGAGCTGATCTTTCTCTCGCATCAGCTCTTCCAGGGCGATATTTTGCTGGCGGTTATGGTGCGTGCTGAGGATCACCGCCAGGGCGCTGGCGATAACCGCTATAAACAACAAAACCCGCAGCTTATGGCGGGTCAATTCGGTAACCAGGATGAGGAGGAAATTAAAGTTGGTCGTCGAACCGGTCATCGTTTTTCCGCCACCCTGAGTACCGCGCTACGGGATCGCACGTTGTGTTTGAGTTCTTCCTCGCCAGGCTTAATGGCCTTGCCAATAAGGGTTAACACTTTGTCGGCATCGATTTCTGCCTGGGTTACCGGTAGCCCTGGTGGCAATGCCTTGCCCTTGCTCTGCTCCTTCATAAAACGTTTCACCAGGCGGTCTTCCAGTGAGTGAAAAGAAATCACTGCCAGACGCCCGCCCGGACGTAAAATACCGGTTGCGGCTTTAAGCCCCACCCTCAGTTGCTCCAGCTCCGCGTTGATGTAAATTCGAATGCCCTGAAAAGTGCGGGTAGCCGGGTGCTTGAATTTATCTTTAACCGGCATAGCCTGGTCGATAATAGTCACTAACTCACTGGTGCGGGCCAACGGTTGCTGCTGACGGTAATTGACGATCGCATGAGCAATACGCTTACCGAACTTTTCTTCGCCAAACTCTTTAATTACCTGGGTAATATCCTGCTCATCAGCACTGTTCAGCCAGTCGGCGGCACTCATTCCCCGTGACGTATCCATGCGCATATCCAGTGGTCCGTCGCGCAAGAAGCTAAAACCACGCTCGGCATCGTCTAATTGTGGTGACGACACGCCCAGATCCATCAATACACCATCGATTTGCTGCGTCAGGCCCATCTGCTCAATCACTTCCGCCATGTCGCCAAACGCCGAATGCACAATCTCAAACCGCTTGTCGTCAGCAAACCGGGCGGCGGCTTCGATGGCCTGGGGATCGCGATCGAACGCAATTAAGCGGCCATCACTGTCCAGCTGTTTGAGGATCTCGCCAGAGTGACCGCCACGACCAAAGGTCGCATCGATATAAATACCGTCTGGTTTGATGGCCAGGCCGTCCAGGCATTCCTGTAGGAGTACAGAGGTATGCGAAAACGATACGGTCATAGTGAGAAGTCCTGTAAACGCTCAGTGAGCTCAAAGTTACCAGAACGCTCAACTTCCATATCTTCTTCGATACGTTTAGCCCAGATTTCTGAATTCCAGATTTCGAATTTATTTAATTGGCCAACCAGCAGAATTTCTTTGTCTAATTTGGCATGATTACGCAGGGGTACAGGAATGAGCACACGACCGCTCTTATCCATTTCGCAGTCGATGGCATAACCGAGTAACAATCGAATCTTTCGTCTTTCCTGCTCAATATTGCTGGAAAATTTACTCAGCTTGAGTTCTATTTCTTCCCATTCGGGAAGCGGGTAAAGCAGCAAACAGCTTTGTTGTGTGTCAATGGTGCAGATCAGTTGTCCGGCACAATCATCCAGAAGGGGCTGCCGATGCTTTGTCGGAATAGCCAGTCTCCCTTTGGAATCCAGATTGATTGCGTTAGCGCCGCGGAACATTCCCCTAGCCTTTTGTGTATTGATCTTATTATTCGTGTTTTATGAGATCTGATCTGCAAAACGTTGATTATATGATCCACTATTTGCCACTTTTACCCACTTTTGACAGTTTAGGTATCATTCCTCCCCACTGTCAAGCAAAAACGCGCCTTACAGGACGAGTGACAAAATGGGGAAAAATCCCTTATTTTCGGGCTTTGCGCTGAAGTGGCTGATTAGAAAGAAGGAAAAAGGGGGAAAAGTGGGAAAAACCGCCCCCCTTAGAAGCAAAGCTAAGGGGAAGTGGGTATTTAATTCTAAAAAGGTCTGAGATCAGTGGCGAAAAAAAGTTTATCGCGGCTGGTAATCACGCATATTCAGCGTGTTTTTGATCGCCGGGATCTTATCTTCGCTGTGATGATTAACATACAGTAGTGTGGTATTGCCTTCCCGTGCCAGTAAATCAAGCATGGCCAGCACCTTGGTGCGGTTGATCTCATCCAGGCCATTGCAAGGCTCATCAAGAATCAACAGGCTCGGATGTTTTACCATAGCCCGCACGATCAGCAGTAAACGCTGGTCGCCAAAGGATAAAGACTGAAACGGCGTTTTCGCTGCCTGCTCCAGGCCAACCGCAACCAGCCATTCCCGGCACAGCATGCGCTGCCTGTCGGTGGGTGTTTTGTACAGGCCAATACTGTCGTAAAAGCCAGAGCACACCACATCTGCAACTGAGCAATTGACCCGGTACTGCAAGTGCAAACTGTTAGAAATAATGCCGAGATGTTGTTTTATGTCCCAGATGCTTTCACCACTGCCGCGCTGATAACCAAACACGTTCAAATCGTTGCTGTAACAAAGCGGGTTGTCACCGGTGATCAGCGTCAGTAAGCAGGTTTTCCCCGAACCATTAGGGCCAATTACCTGCCAGTGCTCACCGGGTACGATAGTCCAGTTAAGCTGCTCAAACACTACATTGTCACCCCAGGCAACCCGGCCGTCATTCAGTCTGACCAGCGGCGCATTAGGATCGTTGCGCTGGGGCGCATGGCAATCGCTGTCGCGTTCGGGCAGCTTTTCGACATTATGCTGAATATGCATAATTTGTCTGAGCGGCCGCAGCGCGGCGTCATCAAGCGTGTCTCCTTCGATTTGCCAGGCGATGCGACCATTTTGTAAGAACAACAAGCGTTGCGCCCAAACCGGAATTTCGCTCACCCGGTTTACCACCATAATTAGCGTACAGCGGGTGCTGAGCTTATCAAGATACCGGGCAAACCTGTCTACGGTTTCGACATCAAGGCCATCGAAGGGCTCATCCAATACCAGCCAGTCAGGCTCTCTTAGCAGCTCTCTGGTTAATAACACTTTACGCGTCTCACCGGTGGACAGGGCCAGAAACTCCCTTTCAAGGAGGCTGCTAATACCCAGTAACTCCGCTAATTCGTTTAGAGTTTCTGTAACGCTTTGTTCGTCGGTGAGGCCATCCAAGATAACCTCTTTAGCCGTGCTTGGTACCGGTACCACATCAAGAATATCGGCATCGTCTTTGCGACGCTCAGCTTCAATCACTGCCTGTTGTTGTCCCACACTCACCCAGCCGCAACGACCACCTGATTGCCGTTCGCCACCTAGCACTTTTCCTTCTCCGGCCAGCACCGCTGCCAGTACCGATTTACCACTGCCATTCAGTCCACTGATAATGGTGTGCTGCCCCTCTGCGATAGTCAGAGTCGGAGCTTCAACTGTTAAGGTCGCCGATAATTTTACGCTGGGATTAACTAGAGTGAGTGACATGAAAGGTGTTCCACAGGATGGTTCTGGTTAACTGAATATCAATAAAAAAGGCGGGCTATTGCCCACCCTCTTTTCGTCTTGCCGCGCAGTGGCTTACTGCTGTGGCGCTGCCTCGGCTTGTTCTGCCGGCGCGGGTTCCATTTGCATGGCTTTGATTGGGCTTTCAGCATTGGTAGAAAGCTCGATAAGGCGATTGAGCTGACCTAAAGACAGCATCATGGCGTACAGTGCGCCCATGAAACCGGCTCTGTGCAGTTCTACCACTTGCTCATCTGCCAGCTCTACCAGTTTCTTTTCATCGATGGTCAGGATACCACCAACGTTACGGCCCTGGCCGTTGCTGTACTGAACGCGCAGTTGCATTGGGTTTAACAAGTCCAGTTCAACCACTTTAGACACAAACTGCTGGGTCAGCATTTCGCTGTTAGCCAGATCGCCCAGCAATTGCTGGCGGTTGTTCAGGAAGTCAGATGGGTTACCATCTTCTTTAAACAACGGCTGACCTTCATCTTTGATCAGATCGCTGTTTTCATCAATGTAAACGCCCAGCTTGTCGCCGTCAGGACGCACGTCGAACGGGTAACGAACAATGTTCATTGGAATATGCGGTGCATTCCATTTGCCATCCTGTAAAAACAGGTTCTGGCCTGGCTCAATGCCCAGCATTGCAACAACGTGATGTTTACTGGTTTTAGGATCCTGGATGAACACCAGTGGCATAGCGCCGGCTAATTGTGCAAATTCACGAATTGAAGCCGCGGCCAGGTGGGTGTTTTTCGCGTATGGAAAAGCAGGATCTACCGCTACTTTCAGATCTTTATGTGTATTTTTATCCAGCGGTACGAAATTCATTGCCATAAGTACTTTCTCGATTCAATTGTAATGTGTGGTCTGGTATCCGTATCAGACACCAACACCTGTTATTTTTTAGTTAATGAGGGTCTGGCGGCATTATTCAAGGGACGCATACCAACAAGTTGATATTTTATTTACGATACCCGCTATGGCGCCGGTTTTATAAGTGGATCATCACAGGTAGTCCATCCTGTGCAGACCACACTTGCCGTCACCTGTTGCAGCTCAGATGCCAGACAACCGCGGGGCAGTATGGCGTATTTGAACTTGCGCGTCCAGCCACCCAACCGTAAGACCGATAAGAGGGTAACCACACAAGATGAATAAAATATTAAAGCAAACAAACACCTTTATGAATAAACCACCAGGTGAGTAAATCAAAAAATCATGGTAGGTTTATAAAAAATACAATCTAACGTCATTTACAGGGATTTACACCATGAAGCACGCTTTCTTGCTGGGTACTGTTACTGCACTCGCACTACTAACCGGCTGTCAGTCGACGTCTGCACCCGGTCAGCCGCCCAAAGGGTTGTCCACCGCACAGGATATTGCACAGCGCTATATCATTGTGGATGGCCACATTGACGTACCTTACCGCGTTCATAATAAATGGGTGGATGTCACCAAGGCCACCGAGGACGGCGATTTCGATTATCCCCGAGCCGTCAGCGGCGGTCTGAATGCCCCGTTTATGTCGATTTACGTTCCAGCCAGTCTCGATGACTCAGATGAGTCGACGCAACTTGCCCATATGCTCATCGACAACGTCGAGGCCATCACAGCACGTGCTCCGGATAAGTTTGCGATTGCCATGAGCCCGCAGGACGTCCGTGAACAATTTGCTAAAGGATTGATTTCCCTGCCTATGGGGATGGAAAATGGCTCGCCAATCCAGGGCGACCTGAAAAACCTCGAAATTTTTCATCAGCGCGGCATCCGCTATATCACGCTGGCTCACTCAAGAGCCAACCATATCAGTGACTCGTCTTACGACATTCGCCGCAAGTGGAACGGGTTAAGCCCCTTCGGTAAAGAACTCGTGACTGCAATGAACAACATCGGGGTGATGGTGGATATCTCACACGTATCAGATGACGCCTTTTATCAGGCTATCGAAGTCAGTAAGGCACCGGTGATTGCCTCTCACTCTTCGTTACGTACCTTCACACCGGGCTTTGAACGCAATATGACCGACGAAATGCTGGTCAGGCTGGGCGAAAACGGCGGTGTGGTAATGATTAACTTTGGCTCCGGTTTTGTCACCAAAGAAGCGCGCATGTGGAGTGATAATCGCACTAAACAACGCAATGCCCTGATCAAAGAGTTTGGCGCTGACAGTGAAGAGGTCGCGAATTTTGCGGATAATTACAGTAAGGAAAATCCTTATCCTTACTCCACATTAGCCGATGTACTCGACCACATTGACCATGTAGTGGGCCTTATTGGTATTGACCATGTGGGCATTGGCTCTGACTACGATGGCGTTGGCGATTCACTGCCGATTGGGCTTAAGGATGTGGCGTCTTATCCGTCACTGGTGCAGGGTTTACTGGATCGCGGTTACTCCGAAGCCGACATTGCCAAGCTGTTAGGCGAAAACCTGCTGCGGGTATGGTCTGAAGTCGAAGCCTACGCTATCGCGCATTAGCCCGGCACATAACGCTATTTCACCGGGTTAAATCAGCAATAAATGGGTTTACCCGGTGAAAGCAAAATCAATATTTCCCTGTCTGATATGAATATCGTATACTCATATGCGTACAGTTACCGGATTATTCAGTGCAACGACTACTTTGTTACTTTCTGCTAAGCATGCTGATTATGCTGCCGACTTCAGGTCAGGCAGAAAATACTGATTGCATGATGCACCAATCGGGTAATGATATGGTTCATGCTGCCCACGCTGAACAGGCAGTCGCCTCTCCAGCAGCAGATTGTTGCCAGAACGCTGCCGAGCATAGCTGCGGCCAGCAAGCTACGCCCTGTGCAAAAAGTGGCTGCCAGTGCGAGCATGCCGGTTCCCACTTAGTCAGTTATCTGGCCGGATTATCGGCTCCCTTTATTGCCAAAACCGCTGCAAGCCAAATCGTCGGTAAACCGGTAGTGGCGTTTTCCGGATTTCCAACCTCGCTGTTTCGTCCTCCAATACGCCTGAGTTAACCAAACCTCTTTTCAGTGCAATGCCTGAGGCATTGTGACCGGGTGCCTATACCCGCTTTTTAAGGTTAACCATTGAGGCAAGTATGAAACTTCCTTCTTTATATGTCGTGTCAGCAGGCATTTTACTCAGTTGCTGGCAATGTGTCGCCACTGCGCAGCAAGTCCAACAGCCACAGTTACCGCAATTACTGTCGCAAGCGTTAAGTGAGGATTATGCGCTGGCCGGCAGCCGACAGAGCGAGCATGCTCTGACAGCTCAGGGCAATGCAGTGCAAGCCATGCCCGATCCACGTATATCAGTGGGAATGCTCAATGTCCCTACAGACGGATTCGCGCTTAACGAACAGGCTATGACCCAGCTTAAAATGGGCGTCAGCCAGATGTTGCCCCGTGGCAACTCTGTAGCGTTGCAACGGGATGCGCTGGCGGCCAAAGCAGCCGAACATCCAGCCCGACGAGCCCTACGCAAAGCTGAAGTCACCCGGGCTATTACACTGGCCTAGATTGATATTATTATTCTGTACAACAGTAAGGAACTGGTTACCGAACAGTTACACCTGCTGGACCAGCTGACCACTGCCATGGAAAATAACTATGCCAGCTCCTCTGGTGCCAGTCAGTATGATGTGCTGAGCATGGAGGTGTTGCATACGGCACTGGAAGACCGACTGGAATCTCTGACCTCTGCCCAGCAAACCGCTATTGCCGGTTTATCTAACTGGCTGACCCCAATGCAACAGGCCACGTTAACCAACATCACCCCGAATCAGGCCGACCAGCGTTGGTTGACCAGCCTTATCGAGCAATCACTGTTGCCTGTGGAGACGCCAACACTACTGGAACGTTTACAGCAACACCCGCTGGTGATCAGTCGCAATGCCGTGATTAATGTACAAAAAATAAAACAGCAGCAGGTAGCAACCAGTTTCGACCCGCAATGGGAGTTTAATGCCAGCTATGCCTATCGCCAGGATGCGACGAATAATTCGTCCCGGGCTGACTTTGTGTCGGTTGGAATGAGTGTTGATGTACCGCTATTTTCCCGCAAGGTAAAACAAGCCGCTTTGGCGGCCACCGTGGCCGAAACAGAAAGCCTGGAAACCGAAAAACGCCTGGTTATCCAACAACAGCTCAGTGCGGTGAATCAGCTCTATGCCCGTTACCCAACTCTGCACTCGCGCATTAAACGGTATGAACAAGCCTTATTACCGCTGCGTCAGCAGCATTACGAAGCCGCGCTTAACGCTTACACCACCGCCAGTGGCAACTTTTCCGATGTGATGCAAAGTCACCTGGCGCTGATAGATGATCAGATGAAGTTACTTAATCTGCAGGGTGACATGGCCGCGCTGATGACCCGGCTTGACTATTTTCTTAATCCCATTTCACCGCTTTGAGGGAGTTTTCTATGAACCGTTTTATTGTTCCAGTTATTGCCCTGATAGCCGGTGTGGGTATTGGCTATACATTGTTACCGGCTAACGCCCCGCAAGGTGAAGGTAGCACCATCGCGCCAAACGAAGGGGAACAGGATATTCTTTACTGGGTAGCACCAATGGACAGCAGTTACCGCCGGGATAAGCCCGGTAAATCGCCCATGGGCATGGATTTGGTACCGGTTTATGCCGGTGAAGCAAACACCACACCGGGGACGGTGAGTATTGCTCCACAAATTGTCCAGAGCCTGGGAGTGACAACCGCTAAAGCCCGTACTCGGTCTTTATCCGAAGCGGTTGCCGCCAGCGGCATTGTGGAAGTCGCCGAAGACAGGATCATTCACGTCCATCCTCGGGTGAGTGGCTGGGTTGAACGCCTTACCGTCACCACAGATGGCCAACCGGTTACACAGGGCAATACTTTATACACTCTGTATTCACCGGAGCTGGTGAATGCCCAGGAGGAATATCTGCTGGCCCGCAGTCGTAATAATCAATCACTGATCAACGCTGCCAGAGACAGACTAACGGCCCTGCAATTACCGCCAAAGGTTATTCAGAATCTGGATAAAACCGGTAACGTACAACAGCAAATCGCCTTTGAGGTGCCACAGGACGGCTATGTTACTAACCTCAATATCCGACCTGGTTTTTATGTTACACCGGGCACTACCATGCTGGCCATTGCCAGTCTGCAGACGGTGTGGATCACCGCCAGCATTCCCCAGCGCTATGCCGACATGCTCAGTACGGAGCAAGATCTGAACATAACCTTACCGGCATTGCCGGGAGAGACGTTTTCAGCCCGGGTAGACTTTATCTATCCGGAGCTCGACAACAAGACCCGCACGCTGAAAGTGCGCCTGGTACTGGATAACCCGGACGGCCGGTTAAAACCCAATATGTTTGCCACCGTATCATTCGATACACCGCGTAACGAAAGCCTGAGTATTCCACGCTCCGCACTGATAAGAACTGCCGCCAACGACCGTGTGGTACTGGCACTTGGCAACGGTGAATTCCGTTCAACGGCCGTGGCGGTGGGTCGCATCACTGCAGACTATGCCGAAATCACAGCAGGCCTTGAGGAAGGGGATGAAGTGGTGATGAACGGCTTATTCCTGATTGATTCAGAAAGTGCCGTAGATGCTGACCTCTCGAGGATCTCTGGCGAGGAGGATAGCCAGAGTAATGACACTCAATGGGTCACCTTAACTATCGATGCTATTGATAGCGAGACAGGCACCGTGACCGCAAGTCACGGGCCGGTAGCAGCCTGGGACTGGCCAGCCATGACGATGGACTTCGCCATTGGCGAGCAGGTCAATCTGGCTGAAATTAACAGCGGGATTCGTCTTGATGCCGAACTGAACCGTAATACCGATGGCATGGTAGAGATTATTGCGATTGATACCGACAGCATTGAATCGAGTGTTCCCTCGGCTACCGTTGATGGCACGATTAACAGTATTGATGAGCAAAACCACGTCATGAATATCTCCCGTGGCGCCATTGAAAAGTGGGGGCGCGATCCTGCCACCATGGATTTCACCCTCAGCAACCATATGGCCACGACTGATTGGCAGCCCGGGCAGACTATCCGCTTTACGTTTGAAATCAGAGACGGCGAATTTGTTATCACCCATATAGAACCCGCCATGGCCATGTCGCATGACATGGACCATGCCGGTCACTAGCAGGAGCCAGCCATGATAGCAGTGATAATTAACTGGTCGCTTAATAATCGCGTACTGGTCTTGCTCGCAGCACTGATGCTCACCGCGGCAGGCATCTGGTCGGTAAAACAAACCCCGGTGGATGCCATTCCGGATTTATCCGATGTGCAGGTGATCATTCAGACCAACTACCCCGGGCAAGCCCCTTCCGTGGTAGAACAACAGGTTACCTATCCGCTCACTTCAGCCATGTTATCGGTACCGGGTGCGCATACGGTTCGCGGGTTTTCTTTCTTTGGTGACTCCTATGTGTATATCCTGTTTGATGATGACACCGATATGTACTGGGCCCGCTCCCGGGTACTGGAGTACCTTTCTCAGGTAGCGCCTACCCTGCCAGCCTCGGCAAAACCGAGACTCGGCCCGGATGCAACCGGCGTAGGCTGGGTGTATATGTATGCATTGAGCGATCCGAGCGGCCAGCATGATATCGATGAGCTTACCAGCCTGCAGGACTGGTACCTGAAATTTGCCCTGCAATCGGTGCCCGGAGTATCTGAAGTAGCCACGGTAGGCGGCATGAAAAAGCAGTATCAGATTGTTGCCGATCCCTACAAACTGGACGCCTACAATTTAACCATGGCGCAGTTGGAAATGGCGGTGAGTCAGAACAATCAGGAAGTGGGCGCCTCGGTAATTGAGATGGCCGAAGCGGAATATATGGTCACGGTCAGTGGTTACATTGAGACCCTGCGCGATATCAGGCAGATCACCCTGACCGTCTCGGCATCCGGCACACCAATAACGCTGGCGGATGTGGCCGAAGTCAGAGAAGGGCCGGCACCGCGGCGCGGCATCGCCGAGCTTAATGGCGAGGGCGAAACAGTAGGCGGCATTATTGTCATGCGCTATAACGAAAACGCTCAGCAAACCATTGATGGCGTAAAAGCTAAACTGCAGGAATTAAAGGCTGGCCTGCCTGACGGTGTAGAGATCACCACGGTTTATGACCGTTCAAACCTGATTGCCAGTGCCATCGATAACCTGTGGGATAAACTGCTCGAAGAGCTGCTTATCGTAGCCCTTATCTGTGGCTTGTTTTTACTGCATTTACGCAGCGCGCTGGTTGCGCTGGTAACTCTGCCACTGGGCATACTCAGCGCGTTTTTACTGATGCACTGGCAGGGCATCAATGCCAACATTATGTCGCTGGGCGGTATTGCCATTGC
Source organism: uncultured Alteromonadaceae bacterium (assembly GCA_950073835.1). Lineage (GTDB taxonomy): Bacteria > Pseudomonadota > Gammaproteobacteria > Enterobacterales > Alteromonadaceae > Alteromonas. Next base: position 18,466 of record CATMRP010000024.1, on the reverse strand, counting down.
CATTGGAGCAATGACCGACGGTGCCATTGTGATGATTGAAAACTTTCACAAACACCTGGAAAAAGCACCACCGGAGGCTAATCGCTGGGAGCTGGTAAGTAAAGCCGCTACCGAAGTAGGTCCGGCACTGTTTTTCAGTTTGCTGATTATCACGGTGAGCTTTTTGCCAGTATTTATTCTGGAAGCTCAGGAAGGGCGAATGTTTGCGCCCCTGGCTTACACCAAAACCTTTGCCATGGCCGCGGCGGCAGGCCTTGCCATTACCCTGATCCCGGTGCTTATGGGCTACCTGATCCGCGGTAACATTGCGCCAGAGGAACGAAACCCGATTAATCGCATGGCTCAGGCAGCCTACAAGCCGGTACTCAAAGTCGTATTACGCTTCCCTAAAGTGACTTTACTGGTGGCGATTCTGATCACGCTTGCCGGTTACTACCCATTATCAAAACTGGGCAGCGAATTTATGCCGCCGCTCGACGAAGGTGACCTGATGTATATGCCCACCACTTACGCTGGCGTATCTATTGCTGAGGCCCGGGAAATTCTGCAACAAACCGACAAACTGATCCGCACCGTGCCGGAAGTTAAAACCGTATTTGGAAAAGTAGGCCGGGCAGAGACGGCTACCGACCCTGCCCCGCTGACGATGATTGAAACCTTTATTCAGCTAAAACCCAAATCGCAGTGGCGGGAGGGTCTGACCAGCCAGGATTTACGCGATGAGCTTAACAGCATTGTTGCTTTCCCCGGTCTGACTAACGCCTGGGTGATGCCCATCCAAACCCGTATCGACATGCTGGCCACCGGCATTAAAACGCCGCTGGGCATTAAAATCTCTGGTCCGGATGTTAAGCAAATCGAGGCCATTGGCACTAACCTTGAAAAATTGCTGGGCGACCTTGAGGGTACTGAATCGGTCTACGCCGAACGGGTTGCCGGCGCCCGCTATATTCATATTGATATTGACCGCCTTGCTATCAGCCGGTATGGCCTGACGGTAGCCCAGGTACAGCAACTCATCAGCACTGCCGTAGGCGGCAAAACCATTACCACAACGGTGGAGGATATTGCCCGGTATTCGGTTAATTTGCGTTATCCCCAGCAATACCGGAACAGCCCGGAAGCGCTGGCCGGTTTACCCATAGTGACACCTGGCCAGCAGCGCATAACACTGGGGGATATTACGCATATTCGTATTGCTGAAGGGCCGCCTGCGCTGAAAAGCGAGAATGCCCGGCTCACTGGTTATGCTTTTATTGATGTATCTGGCATTGATATTGAAAGTTACGTTAAACAAGCCAAACGCGTTCTGGACAAAGAGCTTTCTCTTCCTGCTGGCTACACGTTACAGTGGGCCGGTCAGTATGAGTACCTGGAACGGGCCATGCAGAAGCTTACCTTTGTTGTGCCGATGACGCTGGCAGTGATAGTGATCTTACTGTTTATGAGCTTTCGCCGTATGAGCGATGTGATACTGGTACTCGGTACCCTGCCCATGGCACTCATCGGCGGTATCTGGTTGCTCTATGCGCTGGATTATCACCTTTCTGTTGCGGTCGGCGTTGGTTTTATTGCCTTAGCCGGTGTGGCTGTTGAAATTGGCGTTATTATGGTGATTTACCTTAACAGCACCTGTGCGCATATTCAGCCAGCGGATAACGTGGATATTAGCGCCAGCTTGCGTGAGGCAGTTGAGGAAGGCGCACTTAAACGCGTGCGTCCGGTATTGATGACAGTACTAACGGTAATGATAGGTTTATTGCCGGTGATTAGTGGTACCGGCACCGGCTCAGAGGTAATGAGTCGGATTGCAGCGCCCATGGTGGGCGGAATGGCCAGTGCGCTGGTGCTGTCTTTACTGGTGGTGCCGGCGGGCTTTTTCCTCATCCAGCGGGCTAAACTCCGCTAGCCCTCTCGGTGTAAATAACTCAGTGTGGACTAAGCCCTGTCATTTCGGCAGGGCAAACTCTACGAATCCGCGCAGGGCTCTCGCCATAGGAAAAAACTGCGGGTTAACCTGAGGGATAGCGCAGGTTTCGCTTAAATCGGCGCGACTTTTATCAAAGTTCATTTTTTCCAACAGCAAACGGTTAACCACCAGATCGGCATGACACAGCTGATACTGCTCATCGATGATATAAAAGGTGTTATCTGCATCGACATACGTCAACAGGTTTTGTACGCCCTCAATAGGCGTAGTCTGGTCAGCCTGGGAGTGGGCCACAAAAACCGGAACCTCCACCCGAGCGCCATCCTCTAAACGATCGCGGATACTACGAATAAGCTCCATTAACTCAAGACCAGCGAAGCTGGCGACTTTAGGGTATTTTTGTGGATTGGGTCCGTTAGTCTGATAATCACCATCAAGTAACTTTGCCAGCGTCTTCATGCCCCACAGCTTCGAAAGTGACTCCACGTTACCATTGAGCGCCAGTGCGCCAGAAAATAACAGAATGCCCTGCACATTATCGGGATTAGACAGGTAGTAATCCACCGATAGCGCACCGCCGGTAGAAAAGCCGCCTAACACCACTTTATCGGTAGATTGCAACGCCAGCTCCACTACTTCTGCCAGGTGAGCCTGCCAGCGTTCGGCCAGTTGATCATCTTCCATAGCCGCATCGGCGTCTTTCAGACCATGCCCTGGCAACAACGGTGCAATAACAGTATAACCGGAATGATAAAGCTCATCGGCAATCGCTGAGACGAAAAAGGGCGAGTCACTGAGCCCGTGGGTGAGCACAACAATGGGGCTGTCTGCTTGCTGAAACAAAATAAACGGCGCATTTCCATCGCCTCTCAGGGCCGGTGAACACACTGCATAACGATTAGCTGAAGAACTCAGACACTTTTGCGTACTACCGAGCTCCTGCTCGTATAAGGCGGCAAAAGACTGATTCAGGGCAAACTGAGATTGCCCTGTCGCCAGCGCAGAAAAACACAAAGTAGTGGTCAGACAGACCAGATGTAACAACGACTTCACTGGTTGACTCCATTAAAATCAGCTAGGGCGCCTACTATGGCGGCCTTGCCTGTGAATTGCAATCGTTGGCTGGAAAACAATAGCGGGCTACCGCTCACTCAGACGTAACATCAAAACAGCTGCGCGTTTGGCCTGATCAGGCAAGGCACTGACCAGCGCCGTTTCATTTACCGTGTGACCTCCTGAGCCACTCATACCCAAACCATCCAGGGCCATTTCCACATACTCTGAAGTAAAGGAGACATCGGCGGCGCCGGCATTAAGCGGATTCACTGCGGTGACACTGCCCTGGCCGAGATCCTGACTGACTTTGCTGTAGATCCCCAGCAACTCGTGATTCCCCGGCTTTGGCGATAAAGGGGGGTAGCCCTCGCCAAACTCGATGACGGCACTGGTTTTAGGCAGACTCTGTTTTACAATGGCCTGCATTTTATGCTGAACCCGAATTAACTGCTCCTGGGAAACCGCGCGGATATCACCGGTAACAATGGCATGTTCAGCGACCACATTGTTTTTACCAAATGTGCTGCCACTGTTATTAAGTTTATCGTGAGAAACTTCCGTACCACCCATTATTCTGCCGGGGTTAAAAGTAAGTAATTGTTCACTTCTTAGTTTATCGTAAAAGTTGGTTAGGATACGTGAGGCTTCATAAATCGCGCCGGCGCCCACGGTGGGTTTAAATACCTGGGAAGAATGCGCCGGCGTGCCTTTAACCGTTAACACCCAGTCTACCGAGCCGCGCCGTGAGACATTGGCGGTGGCCGGATTACCGTCGCCATTTTCAAAGCCCAGTGAAATATCGGCCCATTTAGCACCGTCGATTAAGGCTTTCTTAGACAAGGCTAACGGCCGGCCACTGAGTTCTTCGTCCCCGGTCATGACCACCATTATATTCATCGCCGATAACTTACCAGCCGCATGCAGCGCCCGCAGTGCTTCGAGCATAATAATGTTGCCGCCTTTCATATCGGCAACGCCCGGCCCTTTAATCTGCTTGTCGTCCAGCGGGGTAAAAGTCTGAAACGGACTGCCAGGTTCAAACACCGTATCCAGGTGGCCAATCAACAGCATCTTAGGCCCCTTACCGCCTTCAATTCTGGCAATCAGATGCCCGGCCCGATTGAATGCCTCCCCGTCCTCAAACCAAACGTCAAAACCCAACGCCTTAAATTCTGGCATTAAATGGTCTGCCACCTTTCTGACCCCGGCAAAGTTCATGGTGCCGCTGTTTATATTGACACTTGTTTCCAGCAGGCTCATCGCCGCCGCTTTACGGCTATCAATATAATCGGCCATCTGCTGCTCATCGCCGGATAGCGCTGCGCTGGTTGTCAGCGAGAACAACAGACTGGTAGCGCAGGTAAGTGTTTTCAGAAAAGAAGGTTTCAAAGTGTTTGCCCCTGAATTGTTGTGTTTTTTCTACTATGGCAAAAACGCTTGACGATAACGAGGGGAATAACGATAAAAGGCCATTAAAAACAGATTGCAGGTAAGCTTTTGACTTCAGAACCAGAATCGCCATACTGAGACTTTTAAAATAACAAAGTCCATGCCTGTTAAGGATTACTCATGTCAAAGAAAGTGTATTGTAGCGCCCAGTTTTTACCCAAACCCGGCAAAGAAAAAGCCCTGTTCAAAGTACTCCAGAGCCTGGAGCCCAACACCCTCAGAGAAGATGGCTGTATTCAGTATATCGTTACCCGTCATATCACCAGCCCGTTTGCTGAAGGTAACAGTTTTCCTATCGCGTTTAATGAAATCTGGGCCGATATGGCCAGCTTCGAAGCACACTGCCAGCGGCAGGAGATCAGTGATTTCTTTGCTACGTATTGTCAGGCAGAGGATGGCCTGGCTGAAGACTGGAATGTATGTATTTACACTGATGAGCCAGAGGATTTCGACGCTCCCAAATAAACGCTCCGGTTAGATTGTTGCTTCTACAAGCACAATACAATTAAAGCCTGCTTTTTGAGCGCTGATTTATTATCCCTTATTGTTATCCTGAAGCTGAGGTTATAACCTGTACTTCAGGTTGCTCTCACGTGGTAAGCCGCCTCATCGTCATAACCACTATCATTGCACCGCGATCAGGGAGGAAGTGCTTTGCGACTGCTGAGTCTTACACGTCATCTTAAAGAGCAAAACTGGCTAGCTGTTTTATTAGATTTTCTCATCGTGGTGGTGGGTGTGTTTATTGGTCTGCAGGTGTCCAACTGGAACCAGGAATGGATGAAGGCAGAACGTGAAAGCATGCTACTGCATGATATTGTTGAAGATTTACAGGCCGATCTGGAAGAACTGGATATTGTTATTGAATTTGCCAGATTGCGCTATTCAGCTCAGACTACCCTACTTAAACGGGCAACTGGATGGAAAATTCCAGACAGTTATCCCAATGGTCTGAATAATTTAGAGAGTTACCCCACTCCCCCTTACTCTGAACCCGATCTGGCGACAGAAGCTTTGTACCTTTCAGTGCGTTTTGCCTCTTTTGACATGGAAACCCGGACTTATTCAATGCTGTTGGCCAGCGGCGAGATGAAGTTTAACCGCTACCCCGAATTAGGCGAGCAGTTGCGCAAACACTACAACGAAGCGAATGAATGGACTACCGGCGAAACAGCACATCATGCGCCGCTTTACGTTAAAATTCTTGAGCAACTGGCGCAGCACGGGCTGGGGCCATTAGACAATATTGATTGGGCTGAATTAGACAAAATCATAGCCAGTGATCCCACCCTTCAAGGCCAGCTAAAACAGGCTATATGGTTGAGTAACGTACAGTACATATTTCTGAATATGTTTAAAGGGAATATTGAAGCGCTTATCAAAGCGATTGAATCAGACCAGGACTGACAACAAAAAACTCGCCAAGCGGCGAGTTTTATTATCAGATTACTACGACACTATTCGGCAAAATAGGCTTCCAGATCGTCGCTGCCGCCAATATGCTTACCGCCAATAAATACCTGTGGCACGGTATCACGCCCGCTGATTGCTTTTAATGTCGTCAACGTAGCGCCCTGCCCCATGACGATTTCTTCGTATTTAAAACCTTTATGCTGTAACAGTGCCTTCGCTTTTGCGCAGTAAGGGCAGCCAGGCTTGGTAATAATAGACACCGGCTCCAGTTTCACTGCATTGGGCGCAATGTAGGCCAGCATGGTATCAGCGTCTGATACCTCAAACGGGTCGCCCGGTTTGTTCGGCTCAATAAACATTTTTTCCACTACGCCATCTTTTACCAGCATCGAGTAACGCCAGCTGCGCTTGCCAAAGCCTAAATCGGCTTTGTCTACCAGCATACCCATGCCGTCGGTAAATTCACCGTTACCATCGGGCACCAATGAGACATTGTCTGACTCCTGATCCGCAGCCCAGGCATTCATTACAAAAGTATCATTCACTGAAATACAAACGATTTCGTCCACCCCGTGATCTTTGAATGTATCGGCCAGCTCGTTATAGCGTGGCAGGTGAGTCGACGAACAGGTTGGCGTAAAAGCGCCTGGCAGGGAGAAAACCACTACGGTCTTGCCGCCGAAAATATCGTTGGTAGTCCGTTCAATCCACTGCTCACCTTCCCGAATGGCAAAGGTCACTTCAGGTACTTGTTTTCCTTCAAAAGAAGGTTTATCAATGGGGTGTGTCATTACATTCTCCTTAACAGTTTTAAGCAGTATAACCTTAACCCCCCAGAGAACCAGTAGTAAATATCAATCATGATCATCAAATTTAACGATTTAAATTGGCATTTAAATTCTTAATAAACGAACTAAACAAGGGTTAGGGTATAGACATCAATCCCCTAATATAAATTTCAATGCCCGGTTCCAATAGATGCTGACATTTCAATACTCTATTATCTATTCAGGAGTTCGCGGTTGCTAAACCGGCATTCCCGCAGTATATGAAAAAGGCAAAACACATCGAAAGGGTGTGACGCAAAACCTCCGGTCTACGTCAAAAGATAAGATAGCGGGGTTACCGAACACTGTTAGGTGGCGTCGGCTTGCTTCCCCCGGCAAACCAACGACACAAACAGTCGGTTCACTTTTTTATTACGTAATTGCGATTACTTAATGAGGACTGAACAATGATGATTTTAGTAGGTGGTGAAAAAGGTGGCAGCGGCAAAAGCTGCCTTGCACAGAACATCGCTGTTTATTTACGCTGTGAGAAAAAAGCCAGTGTGCTGATGGTGGATTGTGACCCCCAGCGGACCACATCAGACTGGGCGCAGGAGCGCAGCAGCAATGACGAGTTGCCTTCCATTACCTGCATTCAACTTTACGGTAAAATTCGCAACGAACTGTTGAGCCTCAAAGAACGTTACGACTACGTAGTTATCGACTGTGGTGGTCAGGATAATCTGGCACTGCGTTCGTCGATGGCGGTGGCCGACCATATTTTAATCCCGCTGCGTCCCAAACGGCGTGACCTTAAAACGGTTCCCCATATGGAAGACATTTTGTCGACCTGTAAGATGGTAAACCCGCGCATGAATGCTGCATTCGTTATCACACAGTGCCCTTCTCTGCCATCGCTCGCATCAAGGATCCTTGAAGCCAAAGAGGTGTGTCGCTCGTTCGAGGTGTCGGTGTTAAATTCTGTGACCTTTAGTCGCAATATGTACGACGATTCAGAGGAGTCCGGGCGTTCGGTGCTGGAAAGTGAAGCGGATGGTAAAGCTGCGGTGGAAATTCGCAGTATCATTGAAGAGTTACTGGCCCGACGTAAAGGGGAACAACATGAGTCTGATAAACCTGTCTCGCTCTACGCCGCTAGCTAGTCGCACCACAACAAAAAAGGTCAGTGCAGAAGAATTTATTCAGGACGCACTGCATTATGCCAGCGGTACGGTAGTGCCCCTTGCCGCTGTTACAGACCGGCAAGTTAACGACTCGCACCACGAGCCAATGCGCAGAGCAACCTTTACACTGACGCCGGAATGTATAGATCAACTTCAGCAACTGTCAGAGCAAAGCGGTATAGCAAAATCAAAACTGATCAGGCTGTGGATCCAGCGCTACGCCAGTCTTAATTTTGATTAAGCCGAAGAAAACTGGCTGGCACTATTGATTATTTTTTAAACGAACCTCAGAATAACAACATAATAAAGAGTAAACTTAAGTATAAATACGACATGATTGCGCAGTAATGGAGTCGCGTATCTTACGTCACAGGGCGGTGTAGAAAGTAATGATGTTAAACCGTGTAGGCCTGTTGCTGTCTTTGCTGTGCTGCTCTGTTACCGGACTTGCGCATTCAGTACGCCACGTATCGATGAACGGTCATGCGTTCTATGCCAGTGGATTCAACGTAGAACAATTGGTGAATCAGGGCGACATCCAGCAAGCCGAACGGCAAATCCGCGACCAGTTAGCGCTATCTCAGGCAGAACAGAACCAGCGAGCAGTGGCGACCGGCTCCCATGTTTTGGGACAGATATCACTTATCAAAAACAATTATCCGCTGGCGCTAAGGCAGTTTCAGAGTGCGCTGGATTTTTTTAAAGCCGTCAGAGAACCATTAGGCATGGCCGATTTATATACTGATATCGGCAGAACTTATCGGGTGATGGGGCTTTATCAGTCTGCTCTGGGCTACTTTAATCTCGCCAAAGACATTTATCATCAGCAGGGACGTTACGACGGTATCGCCCTGCAACAATTGGAAGTGGGCATATCTCTGCGTTTGTTAGGTCAGTTTGAAAGTGCACTGAGTCAGTTAGAGCGTGCGTTGCCCTTGTTACGGCAGGAGAACGATAGTCAGGCTACTGCCTCCACCCTGATGCAAATCGCACGGGTTTACAGTGAAATTGACAAAAATGACGAAGCTATGTTGTATCTTCAGGATGCAGCTGCCCTGATTGACACATTACAAATAAAAACATTGCAAGCGGAGCTCGATTACCATCTGGGCCAGGTGAATATTCAAATGGGTCATTATGACAATGCCCGCCGCCACCTCGAGCAGAGTAAAGTGCATTTCAGCCAATTGGAAGCGCAGTGCGATGTCGCCAAAATTGACTCCACACTTGGCGTCATTCTGATCAATCAGGATCAGGTGGAGGCTGGCATTAGTCTGCTGGAATCAAAACTCATGCAGGCGGTTGACAATAATTGTACTACCCTGCTCACTGAACTCCATTTAAGTCTGGCTCAAGCCAATCTCAACAGGGATCAACAGGCGCTAACTGAGCACATCAATCAGGGAATGCAACAAGCTATCGAACGGGGCGAGTTGCTTACTCAGGCTCGTTTTGAAGCGGTAAAAATGCAGAAGCACGAGCAAACCGGCGATTACGCTGCAGCGTTGAATGCCCTTAAGCGCCAGCAACGGCTGGAACAACAGAGCCGGGAACAGCGTCGCTCGCTGGCTTTATTGTATCTGCAATCACAACTGGAAGTTGAACGTCAGGCGCAATCGCTGGAGCTGCTGAACAAAAATCAGGCCATTCAGCTGGCCAGGGCTGAACAGCAGGAGCTGGAAGTGCGGATGCTATACGCGTCATTATTTGCTGTCACCCTGCTGGTGTTCTTAATCTGGAGTCGGTTTAACCACAGTCAGCGTTCGCGCTTTTTGAAACGTGAGGTACGCCGTCGTACTCAGGAACTTGAGTCGAAAAACGCGGAACTTGAGAATGCCTATATCGCGCTGGAACGAGCCAGTATGATGGATCCGCTGACCGGTTTATATAACCGCCAGTATCTGAATAACCAGTTGCCGCAGGAAATAAACCGTGCTCAGCAAGCCTATCTGCTGTCACGGGACGAGAAGATTGAAAACAGTCCATCCGATATGCTCTGCTTTTTACTGGATATTGATAATTTTAAACACATCAATGACACCTACGGCCATATGGCGGGCGACCGCATTTTAACCGATCTCGCCAAAGTTATGCGCTCGGTGTTCAGGCCCTCAGACATGTTGATCCGTTGGGGTGGTGAAGAATTTCTTGCTGTGTGCCGCAATACCAACCGTCTTGAGGCCGTAGCACTGGCAGACAGACTGCGACAGGGGATTCACGATAATGACTTTCAGATTAGCCAACAACACAGTATTCACATTACCTGTTCGATTGGCTTTTGTGTCCTTCCACTGTACCCCAGCGAACCCGCCAGGCTTAACTGGGACGGCTATTTTGGCTTGCTCGATGAATGTTTGTATGCCGCTAAACGCTCTGGTAAAGACTGCTGGATAGGGTTAACCGGCGAGAAATCAAACACGCCGGACCGGCAAAAATCTCCCCTGGAAGAAAAGTTTGATTTGCCTCCTACCCGGGTGCAAACCTCACTCAATCATCTGTCTTCCATTAATTGGCAAGACCCTGTTAAATAAAGGCGTTAGCCATTATACGCCGGTTTTTAAATCTTCAAGATGGTACTTATCAATGAGTGAATACAGGGTTGGCCGGGTAACACCAAGCAACTCAGCTGTTTTCGACATATTTTTATCAGCACGCTGATAAGCTTTGCGGATAGCTTTACTTTCTGCCTGCTCGCGCACTTCACGCAAGTTGAGGATCTCGCTTTCGAAATCTTCCGATGGCTCAAGCAGGCCTAAGTCATCGGCCTGAATAACGGTTCCTTCAGCCATGATCACAGCAGATTTAAGCTTATTCTGCAGCTCACGAATGTTACCCGGCCAACGATGAGCCAGCAAGGCTCGTATAGCACCGTCACTGAAGCTCTTAGCTTTAGCATTAAACTCTTCGCGATACTGATTGAGAAAGGTCCGTGCCAGTAACACAATATCCTGCTCACGCTCCCGTAATGGCGGAATATTAATCGGGATTTCGCCAATCCGGTAAAATAAATCCTCACGGAAGGTTTCTTCACCCACCATGGCCTGAATATCTCTGTGGGTGGCACAAATCACCCGAATATCCACCGGAATTTCATTTCTGCCGCCCACCCGCTCAATTACCCGCTCCTGCAGGAATCGCAACATTTTGGCCTGCAGACCAATGGGCATATCACCAATTTCGTCTAGAAACAGCGTGCCGCCCTGTGCCGTTTCGATCTTACCTATGGTGGTTTTATTAGCACCGGTAAAAGCCCCTTTTTCGTAACCGAACAACTCACTTTCGAGCAGGTTTTCCGGGATAGAGGCACAGTTAATGGCCACAAAAGGCTGTTCTTTACGCGGGCTGTGTTCATGAATGGTGCGGGCAAAGACTTCTTTACCTGTACCACTTTCGCCCAGCAGTAAGGTGCTGATATCAGTACCGGCTATTTTTTCGGCTTTGCGCATCACAGTTTGGATCGCATCACTGTTGCCAATAATCCGCCCCATAGCCGGCCTTGTCTTAGCCAGAATCCGGTTTTCGTCCTCCAGCTTGGCCAGGTTCAGCGCGCGGTTGATGAGCAGTTTTATCGTGTCGGAGTCGATTGGCTTCTGATAAAAGTCATAGGCACCAAAGTCGATGGCTTTCAATGCATTTTCTTTATCGTTATTGCCGGTTACCACAATCACTTTAGTATTGGGCGCCAAAGCCAGAATTTCTTCCAGGGTTTTCAGGCCTTCTGAGGCGTTAGCCGGATCAGGAGGTAGGCCTAAATCGAGAGTGACCACTTTGGGTTCAAACCGACGTAACTGCGCAATTGCAGAAGAACGATCGTCGGCAAAAACCACGTTAAAGTCGGTTAAACTCCATTTTAACTGCTTTTGAATACCTAAATCGTCATCAACTACCAGGATGGTGTCACTCATACTCTGTTTCCATTTTTATTCTGCTCGATACTGGCGGCTTTACTGAATGGGAAAACCCAGCGTAAAACAAGTGCCTACATTTGGCTGGCTTTGTACCTGTAAATATCCGCCGATCGATTCCATATAGGTTTTTGCATCATATGCCCCAATGCCCATCCCCGCGTTACCTTTTGTGGTATCGAAGGGTTTGAACAGGCGATGCTTAATAAATTCTTCATCCATCCCCGTGCCATTATCCTCAATAAACACGAGTTGGTGTTGCCGCTCGGCATCCAGTACCAGCATGACTTCTATTTCTCCGTCATCGGTACAGGCCTGCTGAGCATTGCTTATAAGATGATACATCACATTAGCAAACTTATCTTGATCTACCACCACGTCTGTTTCTTCTTTTACCACCACCTGTGGAAGAGGTAATAACGACTGACAACGCTTATCAATAACCTGCTTAATTAACTGCGATAAGGTATGTGTGGCGTCCGCGCCTTTTTCTTCGACCTGTTTTTCAGTCAGTTGACGGAGCATCCTGTCCATACGTGCCTTAGTATGATGCAAGGTTTCAAAGGTATCTTCAATAAATTCAGGGTTACCTTTGTGCTGCTCTGCATTACAAAGGATCAGGTCGATCTGCGCCAGTACATTCTTGAGATCATGCAAAACAAAGGCAGCCATCCGGTTGAAAGCGGCAAATTGTGCATTCTCGGCTAATGATTGTGCCGCTTCATGCAAATAAATAAAATTAGCAATTTGGTTAGTTACGGCATTTAAATAGTCCCGCACCTCCCAGTTTAATGACACTTTCGGTCGATCCACCGCGCACAGCAATGCCAGCCCCCACATATTGCCCTCGCGAATAAACGGGATCACCAGTTGCAGTCGGGTAGTTTCAACCACTTCATTCGACAAATTAAGCCCTTCATACACGTAGGGCTTGGTGCGATATTCATCAATATCAATTAACCAGCCGGTTTTTTCGCAGTAGTCCCATAATGGCTTAAGCGTTCCCTCCACTTCGGATAACGGCATAAAGTGGTGGCTGCTCACCACATGAAAGCCCGGCCCCTGCTTTTTAATGAGTGCGCCGCTGTCGTAATTTATTGCCCCCATCACCCCTTCCAATGCCATCTGGTAAACACTGGGTAATGACTGATCGTTTTGCGACAGCACATTGGTCAATTTCACCCACTCCTCGCGATAATCGAACTGATTAGCAAAAAAGTGTTTGGTAATAAATACCTTAATGCGGGTGCGAAAGGTATTCGATAAAAACAGCGTGGCGAGCATAACCAGCGACAAAGCAATCAGTATAATTTGCACAGTGGAGCCCCAGCTCCAGCCCAAATAGCTGATAATGTAGCCCATGGCTGCCATGATAAAGAGATACACCCCGGCTACCAGCAACAGTGAGCTGTGCAATACAACATCACGGGAGATAAAGATATTTACGCCCCAGTGTTTTATGCGCCGTGTGGCAATCACCAGAAACGGTAACATCAGCAGGTAGATATAACCCCGGGCGGCAATAAATCCGGGTTCCACATTAGCAAGCATGGTGGCATTGGCGTAAGACACAAACTCAAACAGATTGGTCGCCCCCAAATACAACGCCAGTGGCTTATACGCCCACTGATCCTGACCAACCTGACGGTAAAGCACTTCCAGCAAAATAAGCACTTCCAGTGCTATCAGGGTTTGCATCAGAAAATGCCAGGTGATATCAACCTGAATAAACCAGGGACTCAACAGTGCGATGGCCGGAACCAACATCGCAAATAAGGTGGCCGGCTGACGCAGCACCTGCCAGATATTGGCAAAATCGTTTTTCAGACAACTGGCTATAAACAGCAGCCAGATGCCTTGTTTAATGGTATCTGCCTGAAGTAAGTGTAAGACACTTAACGGGCCGCTTAACAGTGACACAAAGCTCAGTGACCAAAGCAAGGTAACCAGCGTAGCGAGGCTAAGCATATATTTCGCCAGCCCCGGTTTACGCACCGTAAACAGCAATAACAACAAGACCAGGTAACCAATACTATTCAGGCCGTAGCCGATATCTGCAATCATTTGTTGTCCTACTGTTACACCGAGGCAATTGTGGTGGGCTGCAGTATTTATCGATACTGCTTAAGAGGGGAAGTTTAACCCCCTCTATTTATTGGTTATTTTCTATCACAATCTGCCTGTAGCTTCCAGCTACCTTTTGCGGACAACCAGACTACCAATAGAATAACCCGCGCCAAAGGAACAAATAACACCAACGTCCTGGCTGGCAAGATCCTGATGATGCAGGGCAAAAGCGATAATCGAGCCAGCCGAAGCAGTATTGGCATATTCATCCAGCACAATCGGCGCTTCCTCACTGTTGGCATCCCGGCCCAGCAGCTTTTTGCAAATCAGCGTATTCATATTGATATTCGCCTGGTGTAACCACCAGCGATTAACATTATCCGGGGTTAACTCATGCTGGCTAAGGTGACCGGCAATGTGCTCTGCGGCCATAGGGCAGACTTCTTTGAAGACCCGGCGGCCAGCCTGATGAAAGAGCTTATCCGGACCAAAGGGATCAACATCATTCGCCCGGGATATATAACCAAAGTTCGAACGGATATTATTAGAATAAACAGTTTTTGCTTTGGTGCTCAGGATATCAAAGGCAGTGTCGGTATTGACCGTTTCGGCGGTTTCCAGAATGGTCGCCGTTGCGACATCACCAAAAATAAAATGGCTGTCGCGGTCGGTATAGTTCACCTGAGGTGACACCAGCTCCGGATTAATCACCAGCACACATTTGGCATTGCCGGACGCAATCATTTCCCATGCCCGGTGCATGCCAAAGGTAGCCGCAGAGCAGGCCACCAGCATATCGAAACCGAAGCCCTCAATGCCCAGTTCATTTTGCACCTCGATGGCAATCGCCGGATATGAGCGCTGTGTGTAGGCACAGGACACAATCACCGCATCAATCTCAGCAGCGCTTTTGTTAGCATCGGCCATGGCCAGCCTGGCCGCTTCAATGGCAATCTCAGCCTGGTTAGACAACTCGCCTTCACCGCGCTCCGGGATCACCGGGCGCATCCGTTCAATGTCGAGCGCCCCTTCCTTGCGATAGATATAACGGCTTTTGATACCAGACGCTTTTTCAATAAACTCGGCACTGGAAAATGGTTTAGCGGTCAGTTCACCAGCTTCAATCTGCGCCTGATGTTGCTGATTATAGGCCTCAGCCCAGGCGTTATAGCTTTCCACCAGCTCCTGATTGGTAATTTTGTAAGGCGGGGTCCACAAGCCCACACCGCTTAATACAACATTTGCGTTCATATTATTGATTCTCTGTAGCAAATGGCCTGTCAGCCCCGGCAATGGGCAGTAAAACAGGTCCAATGAGTTTTGCTAAGCTTACCCCTTTGTCACGCAAATGTCATGGACCACTATGCTGGCGAGCGCTTTACGAAAGACTCTCAGGCTATCATTGGTCAGGTTACAGCGTTGGATTCTTAGCCTCACTGCCACCAGCGGCTGACTTAAAACAATTCCACGTCTGTAATACTGTCTTCAGCTTCATCCTGGGACTGGCTTAATTCTCGTAAGGCTTTCAATCGCTGCATAATTAAGCGCAGATTTTCAGTTGTCATTGCATTATCAATAGTATCGTAGGCTTTGTCGGTGCTCTTTCGGAACAGCTGTAACAACTCATTTTCCTGTTCTTCGGTTAAGCCGTATTCAAAGATTTTGCTTTCCACAGAATCAACTAACTCGGTTAGGGTCGCTAGTACCTGGCGATTTTTTGCCTGGTTTTCTGCATCTGCTTTCTTTTGCACGACCTCCAGTTCCTGAATCATTAAATTTACTTCTTCAGTCTTAACAATGTCCCGGTACTGACTTGAAGCGGCCTCCAGAATGATGGCCAGGTGGTCCCGGTAGCGCCCTGCCTGCGCAGGATCATCCGGCATGTTTTTGATAATTTGGGTAAAGGGTGGATAATTCAGAAATAACCGTTTGCCCCTGCTCATTATGCGCTCCGAATACTCAAGCCTGTCGAGTAACTCCCGCTCGAGAGCAGAAATAGACGATTCAGTAGACAATGCCTGGCGGTATTCGATGTCGTTCATTGCATATTTCACCTGAACAGAACTGTTCACACCGAAACTGGTAGCGGTTTTCACAATAAGATTTAGCAGCGAGGAAATGCTGCTGGTTTTCGACGCAGCCCGGAAGTAGTGAATTAAAATTCCCTGTTCCGTGAGGTCCGATATCACCGCCTGTATCAGTTGCGAATTCGACTCTGTACTGGCCTGTTCTGCACGGCGTTTTTTGCCGCGTTTGATGATGGTTTTGGCTTTTTTACGCAACTCCTGAATTTCTATTGGTTTTATCAGAAAGTCACTGGCGCCTATTTCATACCCTTTTAAGCGCTCTTCCATATCACTGCTAGCGGTATGGAAGATAATATCTGACTGTTCCTCACTAACAAACTCGCGTAGTTTGACACACAATTCAAAACCACTCATTTGCGGCATTGTTACGTCGAGTATGATGAGTAATGGTGGGATTTCCATTTCTCTGACAGCCTCCAGCGCGTCAACCGGTGAGGCCATAACCAGGACGTTAAATTCCTTTAACGCTTCCTCCAGTAACGCTAAGGTGATGATGTCATCATCAACAATAACTATCTCGTATTCTTTCACTATTTATCCAGCAATCATTTTGTCTCAAGTCTGAATAAAAGGTAGTCGAAATACCGGTAACTTTCGAATGAACAGGCATAAAACGTATAGTAAATCAGCGATTTTTCAAATTAACAGACAGAGAGGCTGAACGGCTATGGAGTAACACAGCATTGTTGGTTTGCAGCTGGCACCCCCTGCGCAAATTTACAGGAGGTGCAATCTTTAGCTATCCAGTATTACCGGATCTTCAGGGATTATTTTTGGGTAATTGAATACACCGCCACCGTACCGCTTATTTCGTTACCCACAATCAGAGCGGGAGCGCCGGTTGGGCTTTCATCTGCGGCAACAAACAGCAGGCTCTCCGGAGCCAAATCACCAATCGCATCGCCCACTTCCAGGCCTTCGGTTACATCACGGTTATTAATGTATTCAACAAAAAACGCGTCGTAAGGGTTGGTGATATCGTAAACGAAGATACCGCCCATCCGCTCCATCCCGATGAATGCATAAGTACGCTCACCCACCTGACCTACCGTCAGTGCCTCAGGTTCCGGGCCTTTATTTTCAGAGCGTGAATCACCTTCGTTTTCATCGTCGCCATTGTTAAAAGCACTACCGTATAACGACGCCGTAATGCGCTCAAAATCGTCACCTGAATCGAACACAACCAGACCATTTTGATCCCAGATAGTAAATGAGCGCGCACCATAACTGTAAGCGGCATCGTACAGTCCGTTCCCATCTGCATCGCCAAGGGCATTGGTTACCCGCAGATCATCGGCTTCACCGTTCATCTGTAAGGCTTCTAATGCTGAGCCCGGCTCGGCGTCGAGATCTTCGATTTTAACTTCTTCGGTAAATGCCAGACATTCCATATCATCCCAATCCTGACCGCCAGCAGCAGTACAGTCCGTTTCGCTCATATCGTCAGAAATGAAGTATTCGCGCGCATCACCTTCATTAGCGGTTAACAGGAAGTCTGCCCCTTTCCAGCTATACATGGCGATGGTATCAGGCATATAGACCCCATACAGGCCCTCATATTGTCCAAAGCCCACGGCACCGTCTTCCTGTACATCGATATTCAGTTCAGCCCAGTCTTTGAACCCCAGGCCAACCACGTTCATTTCCATACTATTGAGGTCAATGACCGCTACGCCATTGTTTTCCTGTAACGTGACGTACGCCATATCATTGCTGGTAGCAATGTATTCAGGCTCTAAATCCTGAGCAACAGAAGTGGTGATGGTCACGCCATTGATAATGCGTCCTGCCGGATTTGGGAAATGCATTCCCATGGCCATCAACTCAGCTTTCTGTGTGTTGTAAGCAGCAAAGTCCAACAGCGTTGCCGTATCTGCCGGTACACCATCTACGACGTCAATTACAGCAACCGAACCTTCCGGGTCGATAGTGTAATCGCCGCTTGGTTCTCCTTCATTAGCCACCAGCACCTTGCTGCCATCCGGTGTAAACGTCACCATGTCGGGCAGATTACCGACTTCAACAGCTTTTAGTAAGGTTGGAGCAACAGAAGAAACGCCAGTGTAGAACAACACATAACCGTTATCGGCCTTGGCGTCAGCAGGTACTGCCACCGCCAGCAAATCACCGGATAACGCAATGCTGGTTAACCCGTCTAGAGCAACCCCGTCTACTTCGGAGGGCAAAGTAACTTCTAAATCTACAGTAAGATTTAAATCGGTAATCGGACTGTCCAGCGGCGCGTCAGACAAGTCACTGATATCGATCAACGCAACTGTATTTGAGTCACTGTTAGTGACATAAACCATACCACTTGCCACATCATACTGAACAATTTCAGCAGCACCTTCGGCTTCCAGTGAAGCCCGGCCAATGACAGCCAGTTCAACGCCTCGGGTTGCATCCTGACCATCAGCGCCAACCGGACCGGCTTCGCCCTGAGGTCCCTGTGCACCATCAACACCGTCTGCACCGTCGTCGCCCTCCAGGCTACAACCGGCTAACAGACCCGCTATACTTAGTGCTAGTAGACTCGTTTTGAACATTGACGCTTTCATTGCATTTCCTTTCTTATAGTTAATTGAAGTATGCTTAGCAAAGACACTCA
>CATMRP010000023.1 GCA_950073835.1 uncultured Alteromonadaceae bacterium | reverse complement strand
AGTTTTCCCTTTCGTAAAAAACAACAGCTTTTTACTCAGGTAGAGCATACCTTTATCAATTTGCTGGAACAGGCCGTCGGCCGCGAATTCAGAATTGTCTCACGGGTTCGCCTTAACGACCTGCTGGCCGTGCGCGACAGCACCAATAAACGTCAGGCTCGCCAGGCGCTGCTGCGTGCTGGCAGCAAGCAACTCGACTTTGTGCTGTGTCGACGCGACGACATGACACCGGTACTGGCCATTGATTTGGTCCATAAACAGGGCAAGGAAGGTTACAAAACCCAGCGCGACTGGTTCGTGTCTGGCGCTCTGGACGCAGCTGGCATTCCCCACGCCCGCTTCAAGGTGAAATCCGGTTACTCGGTGGAAGAGGTCAAGGAGTGCGTGGAAACCAAGTTAATCCCACTGCGTAAACAGCAGGCCAAACTGGCCGCCAGCAAAATGAATCCACCACAGCCAACGCGCCCTACCCGGCCCCTGCGTTCCAGTCGTCAGCCTGGCGGTGAACAAGTAGCAGCTTAACTTCAACATTGGTACAAAGAGCCCCTCGGGCCCTTTGTACACTGTATAAGTAAGTTACATCTTTGCCGTTGAATATATCACGGTAAGGTGGGCGGGGATTCGAGCACTGGCCGGAACGAACGCCACCGTATCCTTATGGCTGGAAACATAACTAATCAATTCATCCACCGTCGATATTTCCCTGGGTGGACGAGAGCGCCCACTAAAACGCATCTGCGACCAGTACGATTGGATCCGCGACTCGGTTAAGCCGATTATCTTGGTGTTAAATACCGCCCTGGCCAGCGTTTGCGGTGGCAGCGATACGGGTTCAAGCACCACATCGCTGGCGTTCCCCATAAACAGATTGCGGATATCGATCTTATCCAGCTTCACGGTGTGGTTATCGAGATTAGCCACCACCATAATGTCGTGTTCCTGCGCCGTTGCGTTTATTGCATAAATTCCGAATAAGAGCGCCATTAACATCTGTCTGAGAGAGTGTGTTATATGCATCAGAAAACAAACTCCATACCCAACTGATAGAGATTCACCCGCTCATCGAATGCGTCTCGGTCACCCAACGCCTCAAAGGTTGAGATCCCCAGCGCTCCCCGATAATGGGTTACTTCCGCTTTAAATGCCACCCTCACCCCGGCATCCCAGCGCACCCCCAGGGTTACGCTTTCCAGGTCGGCAGCCTGGGTTCTGGCAAAAACGGTTTGATAGGCGTAAAAGAGCTGGTCGAGATCCGCGGTTAATCCCAGCGGAATGTCGGTTGCCGCCGACTGCGGATTAGTTGCCATATCGGCGTAAGTAAGATGCACGGTAAAGGGCTGAAACACCAGCCCGCCCTGTACATAGTAACTTTCAATATTCGGCGCCAGGACGGTATCAGACTCAATTTTCATCCATTCCCAGGCGAGGTTATAATCGAGTTCATCCAATGCCAGCCCCACCTGGTAAATATCAAACTCGCCTTCCATAGCCAGAGAGTCGGCACTTGCAACAAAGCCAACACTACGGAGTTGATCGGCAAAGGCGGAGATTTCGGCCAGATTCACACTAAAATCGGCGGTGGTATAAGAGGCTCTGAAACGCAAATTAGCGTTGTAAACGCCGCTAAAAACAAACCCGCTCAGACCATCAATATCGGTGGCATCACGGCGATCCTGAAACTGGGTATCACCATTAAAAGAGCCGTAATAGCCTTCAACTGAACCGCTTAAATTTTCCAGCGCAAAGTTGTGGATGACACTGGCACCCTCGTACTGATTAAATAAAAAGGCACTGTAGCGTTGCTGTGGCGGTGAAATCCATGGGTAAGCAAACCCCACATCAATGACGTCACTGTAATGATAAAACGGGGTTCTCATCCGGCCGCCTTTTACCAGCCAGTTATTGTGCGGTATATAGCTGACGTACAACCACTCAACCCCGGAGTCACGCTCGCTGTTAGTGTGTGCCAGTAGCTGTGAGGTTATCGAAACGTTTTCCAGTAAATGATAATCCACCTGTAACGCCAGCAGCGTCTGTTCCTTAAGCGATAGTTCATTCTCGTAGCCTTCGAATGACACATCAGGATCATCAGTAAACCCGGCTACCACCCGGCCAAAACCGGAGATTTCCAGTTTCTCACTGCTTGCCAGTGCCGCCGATGAGACCAACAGACAACTACAGAACACGGCAGCAGTCAATTTGTGGTTAAAATTTGCGTTCATAGGTTTTGAAAACAACCAAATCAAAATACCATCACAGGCCAATGCCGGACTTTGGTGCAGATTGACCTTCCTTTTACGAATCCTTGTGTACCCGATAACCCATTCATATTACACTTCATCCCTAGCGTATATAGTAGTGCATCAGTGCACCCTGCGCACTCATTTCCCAGTTAAATAAGTAATTTAAAGGCAGAATATGAAAATTGGTATCCTTGGCGCCATGGACCAGGAAGTCGCCCTGTTAAAAGAATCACTCGACCAGTTGGCAATTCAGGAAATCGCGCACCTGACTTTCTACACCGGCACCCTGCACGGTGTTGATGTGGTGCTGGTAAAATGTGGTATCGGCAAGGTGGCCGCCGCCGTCGCCACCACCATTCTTATCCAGTCATTTGAACCAGACTTCGTCGTTAATACCGGCTCTGCGGGCGGCTTCGATACCAGCCTTGAGATTGGTGACATTGTTATTGGCAATGGCGTTCAGCACCATGATGTAGACATTACCCATTTTGGTTATGAACCCGGGCAGTGTGTTGGCATGCCAACTGTCTTTGAGTGTGATGAACAACTCATTACTGCAGCAGAACAAGCCGCAGCCAGTACGCTGCATGTTAAAACGATCCGCGGCCTGATTTGCACCGGTGACTCGTTCATCGGCACCGATGAGGCTGCCGCCCGGCTGCGAGAAGCCTTTGAGGCCATCAGCGCATCTGAAATGGAAGGCGCCGCCATTGCCCAGACCAGCCACATGTTAGGCACGCCGTTTCTGGTGATCCGTTCACTTTCGGATATCGCCGGTAAAACCTCAACGGTTTCCTTCAACGCTTATCTGGAGACCGCAGCAAAGCACTCCGCAGAACTGGTAATGGGTATGATAAAAGTCATGACCGACCGGACAACCGGCGCCTGATTATTCCCGATGATAGCGCTGCCGCCCCCCTTCACACTGTCATTGATCGTCGCGCTTTGCGTGATCCTGCTTGATCGGGTATGGCGGATACCGTCTCAAACACATCCTATGACACTTTACCGGATGTTGGTAACGAATCTGGCAACCAGGGTTTGCCCGGCTCCCTCCGCACCGCTTTCGCAGCATTACATTAGCGGTACGCTGGGTATTGTGGTGTTAACCCTGCCTTTTTTGGCGGTGCTGGCTTTTGTGCTGAGCCTGGCTGAGTACACCTGGTTTTTTGATGCTCTGGTGCTGTTCTGCTGCGTCAATGTTTACCCGGTACGTCGCCAGTATAAGTTGATCACACAAGCCCTCAGCGGCAATAAAAAACTGCTGGCCCGGGAACGTCTTGGCTTACTGGTGGCCCGTCAGACAACCTCTTTATCTGATATTGGCATCGCAAAAGCGGCTATCGAAAGCTATTTATTGCGCTTTATGCAGCAGTTTGTGGGCGTGTTGTTCTGGTTTTTACTGGCTGGCCCGCTGGCCGCCCTGACTTACCGGCTATTGCTGGAGTTTCGCTGGCAATGGCACCGCAAAAAACGCCAGTTCAGCGCATTCAGTTTGCCAGCCTACTGGTTAAGCCAGACCATGATTATTATTCCTTACTGCCTTGGTCTGCTGTTTATCGTATTTAGCACTTCACCGCTTGGTGCCATTAAGGGATTACGGCACGCTACCGAACGGGATTTAACCTCTTTACTGCTGGCCGCATTTGGCGGCGGCATGGGGATCCAGCTTGGTGGCCCGGCCATTTATGATGGCATCAAGATACGTCACTCACGAGTGGGCGGCTCCCGTCAGGTGCGTTTTTCTGATCTCACCTATGTGTTGCGTGCCATCAATCGCCAAATCTGGTTGGTTACCGTGCTGCTTACTCTGTCATTACTACTTTGCTGGCAACTAAAATTATGAAAAAACCGCTCCTCTGGCTATTGCTGCCAGTACTCCTAACCCCCTTGCAAGCGCTGTCCGCCGAACGCATTGTAACCTTGTCGCCTCATCTTACTGAATGGGTTTACAGTTTGGGCGCACAAGACCGTCTGGTAGGGGTAAGTGCCTTCAGTGATTACCCGGAACAAGCGGCTGAAATGCCGGTTATCGCCGACTATCAGGGCGTTGATTTCACTGCGCTAATGGCCCTCGAACCTGATCTGGTGCTGGCCTGGGGTGGCGGCAACAAACCGCAGGACATTGCCCGCCTGAAAAGTCTCGGGCTTGACGTGTACATTTCACAGCCAAAAACGTTAGATGATATTGGCACCGAGTTACTCGAAGTCGCCGCACTGACCGGTCAAACCGACAAAGGTAAAGCTCTGGTCACCGGTTACCGCCATGAGCTTGAACAAATTAAGCAGCAATATCAGCATCTCACGCCGGTTAAAGTGTTTTACTATATGTGGTCACAGCCGCTGATGACCATTGGTGAAGGCGCATGGGCCAATAAAATTCTGGCCAGTTGCGGTGCTGAGTCGGTTTTTATAGACTCCCCCATCGACTACCCAGAGGTGTCGGTGAAACAGGTTTTATTACGCCAACCTGAATTACTGATTGCCGCAAGCGATCAGTCGGTGGACACACTCGAACATTTCTGGACACCTCACCGGACTGTTATTAAGGCACCACTTGTTACTGCTGATGCTAACGCTCTGCATCGCTTTACGCTGCGAATTACCAAAGCAATAAACACGCTGTGCCAACGAATCGACAGTTACCGGCAATAGGAGCGTGCATGCGATTACTTACCTTAACTCTGGCTCTGCTAGGTTTATTGCTGTCTGCTACCGCCCGGGGGCACGACGCTATCCCCGACATAAGCCCTGAAAGCCTCCACAGCAAGGGGTTTGATGGCCTGATATTGGATGTGCGTAGCGCCGAAGAGTTTGCTGAGGGTCATGTTCCTGGTGCGCTCAACGTTCCCCATTCCGAGATAGCCTCTCACCTGGCCGCACTCGGTTCTATCCAAAAACCGGTGCTGGTTTATTGTCGCTCCGGACGTCGCGCAGACATTGCTCTGAAGGCATTGGCCGACCTTGGTTTTGAGCGCTTGTATCACCTCGATGGCGATATGCAGGCGTGGCAGAGTGATTCACTGCCGATTGAAAAATAACCCTCAGCGATACCGCCCGACTCACATCCTGGCATAGACATATTGCGGCTTTGGCGGCATCATAGCGGTCTTGTTGCTCCATGCGTTTTATTATGACTATTGATATTTCAACGCCGGCTATGTTGTTCCCGGCAATTTCCCTATTGCTACTGGCTTACACCAATCGTTTCCTCACCCTGGCGTCGTTAATTCGCCACTTTGATAAGGGCGAAGACAACGAGAGCACCCAGGCGCAAATCAAAAACCTGCGTAAGCGTATTCATTACATTAAACGTATGCAGGAAACCGGCGTGTTCAGTTTTTTTCTGTGCGTACTGTCGATGCTGGCCATCTACCTGTCTTATCAGTTAGCCGGTAACTGGCTATTCGCCGCCAGCCTGGTTTTTCTACTTTACAGTCTTTGGCAGTCGGTTCTGGAGATCCGGATATCTTTGGATGCCCTTGACGTACATTTACAGGGAATGGATCTTGGCAAACCTAAAAAATAGCACTGACATTACCTATACAGAGCTCACCCCGGACCACTTTGCCGCGGTTCTTGAACTGGGCAATCGGGTACAGGGAGACGGCTATCTGAACCTGGATAATTTAACCGATTACTACCAGCGCGGCTTAAAAGACGGCATTAATGCAGGCATCGTTGCTTTTTATCGTGACCAGTTAGTCGGCTTTCGCCTCACTTTTGCCCAGGGCCAATGGGATATTGACCAATGGGCAACACCGGCGGAGTGGGACGTGGATCCCGCAACAGTTTGCTACTTTAAATGCAATACGGTGGATCCGGCGATGCAGGGTTACGGGATCGGCTCCACTTTACTGAGCAAAGCCATTGACGCCGCTCAACGCCAGGGCAGTAATGCGGGTCTGGCTCATATCTGGCTGGCCAGTCCGGGCAACAGCGCGTTTAAATACTTCAGTAAAAATGGCGGCCGACTCATTAAAGAACACCCCAATAAGTGGCAATATGCGGCCATGTATGAAGGCTACGACTGCCCGGTGTGTGATTCACTGTGTGCCTGTGTGGCAGCGGAAATGCTGCTGACGTTTAGCCAGCAGAAATAACGAAAAGTGCGCTGCAGGACGCAGCGCACCAGAAGCTTACGCCAGGGTGACGCGGGCAAACTTACGCTTACCCACCTGATACACCTTTTCACCCTGTTCAGTGAGTACCAAACGCGTATCCGTGACTTTTTCACCGTCAATTTTTACGGCGCCCTGCTTAATCATGCGCATGGCATCAGAGGTTGAACCAACCAGTCCGGCCTCTTTCAGCAGGTTACCAATCGCTACTTCACCATCGGTTAACGCAACAGTGACTTCCGGCATGTCATCAGGAATAGCATTTTTCTGAAAACGCTGGATGAAGTCCTGATGCGCGGCTTCGGCAGCTTCTTCAGAATGGAAGCGGGCAATGATTTCTTTTGCCAGCGTAATTTTAATGTCACGAGGGTTCGCGCCATCCGCCATTTGTTGCTTAAGCTCAGCAATTTCGTCCAGCGGCTTAAAGCTCAGCAGGTCGTAATAGCGCCACATCAGTTCATCAGAAATAGACATAATTTTGCCAAACATCTCATTCGGCGCATCGGTAATGCCAATGTAGTTGTTTAACGACTTGGACATCTTCTGCACGCCATCGAGACCTTCAAGCAGCGGCATCATCAGCACCACCTGTTGAGACTGGCCCTGCTCTTTTTGCAGTTCACGTCCCATCAGCAGGTTAAAACGCTGATCGGTACCACCAAGCTCAACATCGGCTTTAAGTGCCACAGAGTCCCAGCCCTGAACCAGCGGATATAAGAATTCATGAATGGCAATAGGTTGCTCGTTGGCGTAACGCTTTTTAAAGTCATCACGCTCAAGCATTCTGGCCACAGTCTGACTGGCTGCCAGCTTGATCATGCCGGCCGCACCCAGTTGGTCCATCCACTCCGAGTTAAAGCGAATTTGCGTTTTCTCTGGGTCAAGGATTTTAAACACCTGGTCCTGGTAGGTTTTAGCGTTAGTAAGCACTTGCTCTTTTGTAAGAGGCTTACGAGTAACATTCTTACCTGTCGGGTCACCGATTAAGCCGGTAAAATCACCAATCAGGAAAACGACGTTATGGCCTAACTGCTGGAAAGCGCGCATTTTGTTAATCAGGACCGTGTGGCCTAAATGCAAATCCGGTGCGGTCGGATCGAATCCCGCTTTAATGGTTAGCGGCTTGCCTGACTTTAACTTTTCGATCAGGGTATCTTCGGGCAATATTTCGTCAGTACCCCGTTTAATTTCGGCCAGGGCTGCTTGCCAGTCACTCATTTTTCTGCTTCCATCTAACTTCATTCTGGGCGGGCATTTTACGCGCGCCGACCGTCTATTAAAACCCTTTATGCACTTTCTGCACCCTACAACGCGAATATTTGCCGTTTTGAGCCTCTGATCCTTTGAATTTTGCTTGATCCCTCTAGCATCTCAGGTCTGAAACCGCTATTCTCAGGCTGTTATGAGAAAGATATTTAGACCACAATTACTCACTGATTTATTTAAGCAAATGCCGCGGCCGCACCGTATTGGTCTGGTGGCAGCGAGTGCATTTGTTGGATTACTCATTTTACTGCCGTCTGAAAAGGTCGAAGCATCGCGCCATACTGAGTCGCTGATCCTGGAAACCGGCAAACGTTACCCCCTGTCGATGACGTTAACGCAATCCGATGTGCTCATTGAGCAGGATGACGAACCTCAGTGGCAAACCTACACGGTAAAAAGCGGCGATACGCTGGCCAAAATATTCAAACGCGCCGGATTAAGCCCTAAAGACACCTACGCAGTCAGCCATGCTGGTGAACAGGCGAAAACCCTGGTAACCCTGCTCCCCGGGGACAAGCTGGATCTCAACGTGATTGATAATCAGTTTGCCGGTTTACGTTATGCCCTGTCGCCTACCGATACCCTGTATATCGAACCCGAGGAAGACAGCGACGAACTGCTATCCCACATCGACAGCAAACCGGTAGAAGTGCGTCACAATTTTGCCCAAGGTGAGATCACCTCAAGCTTCTGGAACGCTGGTGTCGCCGCTGGCCTTACAGATAACCAGATTATGCACCTGGCCGGTATTTTTGGCTGGGATATCGACTTTGCTATGGAAATCCGTGGCGGCGATACGTTTAACGTAGTGTATGAAGAACGCTATATCGACGGCGAGTTTGTTGGCTATGGCGATATTGTTGCCGCTGAATTTGTTAACCAGGGCGAAAAATTTGCCGCCATTCAGCACGAAGACGGCAACTACTACACTCCTGAAGGCCGCAGTATGCGCAAGAGCTTCCTGCGCGCGCCTATCAACTTTAAGTACGTTAGCTCCAACTTTAGCAAGGCACGTTTTCACCCGGTTCAAAAACGCTGGAAAGCGCATCGCGGTACCGACTATGTTGCAGCCGTAGGCACTCCGGTGATGGCAGCGGGCGATGGTAAGGTGATTGAAGCCAGTTATAACAAATACAATGGTAATTATGTATTTATTCAGCACGGTGAAAAATACACCACCAAATACCTGCACTTTAAAAAGAAAGCAGTGAAGAAAGGTGACATTGTCAAACAGGGTCAAACCATAGGTTATCTTGGTAGTACCGGGCTGGCATCAGGCCCCCACGTACATTACGAGTTTTTAGTCGACGGT
Organism: uncultured Alteromonadaceae bacterium; assembly: GCA_950073835.1. Classification (GTDB taxonomy): domain Bacteria; phylum Pseudomonadota; class Gammaproteobacteria; order Enterobacterales; family Alteromonadaceae; genus Alteromonas. The sequence continues at coordinate 32,732 of CATMRP010000023.1, read as the reverse complement.
GTGCATCGCAACCCGCGCACCGTAGATTTACCCAAGGCACTGCCTATCGACCCGAAACAGCGCGATGCCTTTATGCAAATCGCCGAGCAACGTCTCGCTCAACTCGGCACCTCACGCCGTATAATGCTGGCCATGCAATAAACCCATGGCCTACTATATTGGCGTGATGTCGGGAACCAGTATGGATGGTGTGGACGCCATCCTGACTGATATTACCGATACCTGCATAGCGCCAATTGCCGCAGTTTCAATACCTTACCCTGCCGAACTTCTCGAAAAACTGCATCAGCTTTGCACTGTTAATCCTAACGAAATTAATCACCTTGGTCAGGCCGATCGCGCCGTAGGCCTGGTATTTGCGGAAGCGGTAAACAAACTGCTGGCGCAGCAGCACTTATCACCGGCGGACATCCGCGCCATTGGCTCGCATGGTCAAACCGTGCGTCACTATCCCGATGGCCCGCCCGGCCACCAGGACGACAACGGCTTCACCCTGCAAATCGGCGATCCCAACACCATTGCCACCCTGACAGGCATTGATGTGGTGGCAGATTTTCGCCGTAAAGATATTGCTTATGGCGGTCAGGGCGCGCCACTGGTACCGGCCTTTCACGCCGCCAGATTTGCCGAAGCCGGCGAATATCGTGCAATTGTTAATATCGGCGGCTTTGCCAATATTACCGTGCTCGAGGGCGTTAATGCCGAGTCGATCCGCGGCTTTGATACCGGTCCAGGCAATACGCTGATGGACGCCTGGTGTTTACAGCACCTGAACCAACCCTTCGACCGCGACGGTAACTGGGCTGCCAGTGGCACGGTCAACCAGCCCTTATTGAATAGCCTGCTCGCTGACCCCTATTTCTCGGATACCGGGCCAAAGAGTACCGGCCGGGAATACTTTAACCTGGCCTGGCTACGCCATCACCTGCACAGTCTGGATACCAGTATCCCCGCCGAAGATGTTCAGGCCACCCTGCTGGCCCTTACAGCCACAACCATTGCTAATGCCATACGCGCACTGGAACAGGTACAGCAATGTTATGTTTGCGGTGGCGGTGCGTTTAACGGCCAGTTAATGGCACAGTTAGGCCAACTACTCCCGAACTGTGCAGTAAAAGCCACGGATAGCCTGGCATTGCACCCACAGTGGGTTGAGGGCGTTGCCTTTGCCTGGCTGGCGTGGGCCTATTTACACCGGGTGCCGGGTAATGTGCCGAATGTCACCGGCGCCTCGCGCGCGGTGGTGCTCGGTAGCCTGACACTGGCTGATTAATTCACCTACCAGAATCGCAAGGGAAAACGGATAATGCGTAAACTTGATGAAACCGATATAGCCATACTGGCCTGTATCTTCAAAGACCCCTGCATTACCAATAAAGCCATTGCCAGCCATGTGGATCTGGCGCCGTCCTCGTGTCTTGAACGCATCAAGCGCTTGCAAAATGAGGGGATAATTTTAGGCGCCCGCAGCCAGTTTAATTACACCCTACTCGGCGGCCATATTCAGGCTATGGTGGCAGTTCGTCTGGCCTCACATAACCGTGATACCGTTGCTCAGTTTCAACAACAGCTGGTCGGACAAAAAGAGGTGCTCAGTGTGTTTCATATGGGCGGTGAAAATGACTTTTTACTGCATGTGTGTGTGCCCGATGCGTTGCATCTGCGCGACTTTATTTTTAATCAGGTAACCGGCCGGGATGAAGTGGTCCACGTGGAAACCACCCTCATTTACGATCACGTTACCAGCAACTCCCTGCCCTACTTCGAATAAACTAAAAACCACCTTGCTGCGTAGTAACTGAGTTAGCGCATGAGCGCAATGACTTAGTACAAAGCAAGGAGACTTGATGACAGCACCGCATTTATTATCCCCGGTCACATTTGCTGGCCAGACGCTGAAAAACCGTATGGTACTTGCCCCGCTTACCCGTGGCCGCGCTGGCCCGGACAGGGTACCCAATAAAATGATGGGCGACTACTATGTACAGCGGGCTTCAGGCGGCCTGCTGATTAGCGAGGCCACCAGTATTTCGCCAGAGGGCAATGGCTGGGTGGACGCACCGGGTATCTATACCAGCGAGATGACGGCCGGGTGGAAAAGTATTACCGACAGAGTGCACGCCGCAGGTGGTCGTATGGTGTTACAACTGTGGCACACCGGCCGGGCTTCGCACAGCGACTTCCATAACGGCGAACTGCCATTTTCTGCGTCGGCGGTAGCCATTAACGATGGCGACGGTATTTACACTCCTGAAGGCAAAAAAGCCTTTGAAGTGCCACGCCCCATGGCTATCGAAGATATTAAGCGCACTGTGGAAGATTATCGTCAGGCTGCTATCAATGCCAAAGAAGCAGGCTTTGACGGCGTTGAAGTGCATGCCGCCAATGGCTACCTGATCAATCAGTTTCTGGATAGCCGCAGTAACCAGCGCGATGACGACTATGGCGGCAGCCTGGAAAATCGTTACCGTTTCTTAGCTGAAATCATGCAGGCGGTTCTCGACGTCTGGCCTGCCGAGCAGGTTGGCGTGCGCTTATCGCCTAACGGCGTGTTTAATGATATGGGCGCCGATGACTACAAAGAAACCTATCTGTTTGTAGCAGATAAGCTTAATCAGTTGGGGATCGGCTATCTGCATGTGATGGACGGCCTGGCATTTGGTTTTCATGAGCGCGGCGAAGCCATGACTCTGCAGGAGTTTCGCCATGTGTATAAAGGACTATTGATAGGTAACTGTGGCTACGATAAAGACACCGCCGAGCAACGCATCAGCAGCGGTGACGCCGATATGATTGCGTTTGGCCGCCCCTGGATCACTAACCCGGATTTACCGGTCAGGTTTGCTAATGATTACCCACTTGAGTCATTTGATGATCCGAGTCACTGGTACGGTGGTGGCAGCGAGGGCTACAGCGATTATTCAGACTACGAAGAAGCCACTGGCATCGACCAGGCTGAGAAGCTCGTATAACCTGTTAACGGGGTATCTGCCGATACCCCGTTTTGGTTACTTGGTAACTTATACCCATTATTTCAGCATATCTACCAGTGTCGGCTGAGCGCCGTAATATTGAGCGTGGACGTCCGCCGCCACACGCTGGTGTAATTCATCCAGTCGCGCCGGAGCCATAAAGCCATCACTAAAGCCGGGATGAATCGGATCGATAGCCTGCTTTAGCGCCAGCACGAAATGCGCGATGAGTGATTTAACACAGTCACAGCCCATGGCAATACGCATGGTGGTTAGTGAAATACCGGCTTTTTGCTGCTCGGCCCGACTCATTTCAGAATGTGAGGTTAACGCCGGGCACAGGATCAGCGTGTTGGTCTGCCCGATGCTGATCTGGTGGCCGAAAGCGGGTTCCAGCGAATCAAAGAAGCGCGCAAATTGCACCCGGTCGAGTTCCGGCAGATCGAGCTCAGCGGTAAACAGCGCACAAGGCCAGCCATGGCTGTGCAGTTGTTCGCGCAAGCCAGCATTGTCGTGATGACTCAGGGCATGGCTGTTTACTTTAACGTGCGCATGGGAGTCGAGGAAATGGGTAAATACCTGCGTGTTTATCACTTTGGTTAACATGCGCAGGGTCAGCGTTTTCATGCCGGTCAGCACGTCAAAGGCTTTCTCTGAATCAAGGAATGCGCCCTTAATATAATAAACGTCCCAGAACAGGGTTTGCGACCAGTCGACGCCCTTACAACTGGTACCTTTGGGTTGGAACATACGGTGATTTTCGCCAATGACCACGCCCGCTGTAGTGGTGCCGGTACCGCAGATATCCTTGGTATAGCTGTGCACCACATAGTCCGGCCGGCATTGTTTATCGGCATGTTGCAGGGGCTTATGCAGCACCGGAGTAGCCAACGTGGAATCAAGCATTACCAGTAGCTGCTGTGCATGGGCCAGTTTGCAGATACCCGGTACATCCAGTACCAGTCCATGGGGGTTGCAGGGCGATTCAATGTACACATGCAAACGACTACCGGCTGTCAGCTTATCGGCATACTGCTGTTGGACATGGGCAAGATGATCGGCAAATTCCTCTGCCGAATAGCCGTCAAACCAGGCCAGTGTCACGTTTAAGCGATTCTCGCGGGCAAAGAAATCATGGAGCAACTGGTATACGCCGCCATACACATTGCGTGACACAATCAGAATATCACCATGGCTTAATACATTTGATAACAGCGCATCGATAGCCGCCATGCCGGAGTTAAAGTTCCAGGCCAGATAAGCGCCTGCCTGATCGCCGGCTTCCAGATCCACAATGGCATTGGCCAGTGAGATATTGGTCGGATTCATTAACCGGCTATAGATCTGATGCGTTGACTCTTTACCTTCAAAAGCGTCTTCTATCCATTCCGTGCAGGCATAGACGTAGGTTGCAGTTTTCACCACCGCAGGTGTCGCCGAGAACAGCGCCGGCACATTGTCAAAAATCGGATAATGTTGTGGCGCGGATTTATTCAGACTCTGCCAGGTCTGCCGAAAGGGGTTTTGTAGGGTATCGAGTACTTTGGCTATCTGAAACGACAAGAACTTTTTAGCATTGAAATAGCTCAGCTTGTCGGTTTGATCTAACCTTTCCAGGGTATCTCGTGTAACCTGCCAGAGTTGCTGGACACCTTGCTGCGCACCATACAGATGACGCGCCGTGTCGGCCAGCGCCTGGCCATAAGCGGTATCAGGACGAATGTTAAAATGCGCCAGTTGCTCTTCTACCAGTTGCTCTACCGAGTTAGCGTCGCTGGTATGGCGGCGGGGCGACAGTGGACGACAGGTCTCCACAGATAACGATTGGTTTGATTTCATATGAGTTCCTTTTTGCTTTAAGCTGAATATAATTTGGATTTAAAACAATATTAAGGAATATAATTCACATAAAAATCACATAAAGGAAACTTTTCTTTACTCATGGCCACCTATACATCATCTGCCATTTGGCAATTCAGCATCTTAAGCCGCGACTATCAGGTTTACTCAGAGCTTCTGGCGCCGCTGTTGCCAGACAACGTCCGCCTGTCGGTTGCCACCAATAACCCTGAACAGTTTGATTGTCAGCACGTACAGCTGGCGCTGGGCGATCCCGACTTGCTGGCAAAGATTGTTAACCAATGCCAGCAATTATGTTGGCTGCAATCCACCTTTGCCGGTAATGCGCCGTTATTACGCGCTGGCAAACGGGATTATCAGCTCACCGGAGTGAAGGGGATATTCGATCAGCAAATGCGCGAATACGTGTTTTCCTATTTGTTGTATTTTGCGCGCAATATTGAAGGCTTTGCCCTGGCGGGGCAGGCACCGGCGAATAAATGGCAGCCGCCGGGATTCGATGTTCTGGCAGGAAAAACGCTGGGCATCGCCGGGGCCGGTGACATTGCAGCGAGCCTGGTGGATGTGGCAACGGTATTTGATATGAAAGTGGTGGGGCTTAATCGCCGTGGCAGCGCCACAGCCGACTACACGCAGGTGTTTACGCCCGATAACAAGCTGGAATTTGCCGCTGCCTGTGACTTTGTGCTGAGCCTGCTGCCAGACACACCTGCTACCCGTCATTTCATCGATGCAGAGTTTTTAGCAGCCATGGCGCCGCACAGCATTCTGATTAACGCAGGCAGAGGTGTTGTGGTTGATGATACGGCCCTGATCCAGGCACTTTCGACACAGCAATTGCGCGCTGCGGTACTCGACGTATTTGTGGATGAACCTTTAGCCGACGATCATCCTTACTGGACAATGCCCAATGCTTACGTCACACAGCATACGGCGGCTATTTCAAGAGAGCAGGACGTGGCGGTGATATTTAAAAATAACCTTATAAGATTTCTTGAAAACGCCCCGCTCATCTACGTTTTTGATTTCGACCGAGGGTACTAAGCCCGCGGATCGGTTGAGGCGATACCTGCCTGTGTCTGCTGCTGTCGCCAGAAGGCCTGTAGCGCCGGATACGCATCGAAACTGACTAGCTCTCTGAAGCTTACCCAGTCTAACAAACAGAATAAGCAGATTGCCGGATAATCCCATTGTGAGAAATGCCCTGCCCCGACTTCAGCATTGAGCGTGGTCAGCAAGGTTTCAACACGTTCGTTATTGAGTTTGAAAAATAGTTTATCCGGCTGGTTGGCAATGTCGGAACGCTTAAGCAACATCAGCTGCACAAACGTATCGTTGGCCGCATCAATCAGGGTCAGACAATTTTCTTGCGGCCAGCTTAAGGGCGCAAGGGCGAACTTTTCACTCAGATAGCGAAACACCACTCTGGAGTCATAGATAATCAGCTCGCCATCTTCTAGCATTGGTACTTTGAGGGTAGGATTCTTGGCTCGCAGCAGTTCGCGCCCCGGTTTGGCAAAAATATCCATATTGATAAACTCATAGTCTTTACCGGTTAAAAATAAGCGAATTCGACGAACATAAGGTGACGTGGCAGAGCCATAAAGTTTCATAGAGTTTTTCCCTGTACACTAAAATTAAAAGAAGCCATAAAGTAAAGAGCAGCCCTTAGGCTGCTCAAACATTTCTAACGGTTATTAAACGCTGAAGCTGGCCCCGCATCCGCAAGTGGTTGTGGCATTAGGGTTATTCACCAGAAACCGTGAGCCCTCAAGGCCATCCACATAATCAACCGTGCCGCCCACCAGATACTGCAGACTCATTGGGTCTACCACCAGGGTGACCTCGTTCTTTTCGATGGCCATATCGCCTTCATTCACTTTCTCGTCGAAAGTAAAACCGTACTGAAATCCCGAACACCCGCCGCCGGTAACATAGACCCGCAGTTTCAGGTTCGGATTTTCTTCTTCTTCCACCAATTCGCGGACTTTCAATGCCGCCGCGTCTGAAAAATCAATGGGTAACGCCATTTCTACTGACATATTCACCTCAATCCTGGGCCGACCACACTCGGCAATTAATAGCGCTATTATCTAATACCTGAGTAAATACATCAACTATTGTCAGCCGTGTTCTGACCGCGGCTGACCAGTATATACACCTCGCCTTCTATACGCATTCTGCCCTTAGTGGGTTTACTGTCGCCGGGTTTGTGACTAAATTTGACAGACAGGCTGAAGAAGGTGATTGCCGTGCGTCGTATTTTACTCCTTGCTATCGCAGTATTTGTTACCGGGTGTACCTCAAATGTTACCCGCTCAACCTTAAGCGGGGATTATAAAACCCTGGCCGATGAAGGGCAGCAAACGCCGGAACTGCTATCACTGCCCACCAATGAGCTGTGGGCCTATTGCCAGAGCTTTGTGAAAAGCCGGGTATTTACTCCCATTGACGGATGCTTTAACGAGCTCGATAAACGCTTTGAAGACGCCGATGACACCCTGCTGTATATGGTACAGGGCTGGTTTGATACGCAGTTTATTGCCCCCGGTGCATTTGGTGAGGGCATGCTTACCGAACTGAAACTCGAAGCGGCGATGGCCAGAGGCAATATCAAGAACACCGAACGGTTTGCCAACTCACTTTACAACCTGACCACCACCTACGCCTATCCGCTGGCGGCTACCAGCACCGACTATGCCGACAGATACCCGCAAATTGCCGGCTACGATGAAAGTGGCTACAGCAATATCTACCGCCTGAAACATCAGGTACTGGCACTTGGCACACTGGGGTTAATGGCTGCCCGCAACAACGAGTCTGAACTCGCCAGCCGTTATGCCAGTGAGATCGCCGCCATAGACGCGTCATCAACTAACGCCGCGCAGTGGCGACTGCCCCAGGCCAAAGCGCTATGGCTGGGCCGCATCTATCTGACCCTTGGCGATTATGAGAGGGCCTATCAGGCTTCCATTATCGAGAAAAACGCCATGTATGAATTTCTCGACGGCCTGACGACCGCCCTCGATGTGATTGGCCCGATAATGTATGCCGCCATGGTAGATGCCTACGGCGACACCGATTATAAAACCGCACTGAATTTTACTGCCGAGTTTGAGCCGCGCTTTATGCGCCATCAGGCAGAGCTTGAAACCGGTCGCCTCGCCGCGGCACAGGAAGGGTATCAGGCCATTATCAACGAGCCCAAGGTAAAAGGCTTCGGCACCGTGTACTGGCAGGCACTTTATGGCCTGGGCCGCATTGCCGACTTACAGGGCAACAACAGTCAGGCTATCAATTATTACCAGCGAGCCATTGAGGTTATTGAACGACAGCGCAAGAGCATGGATACCGAAGCCGGGCGCATTGGTTTCGTTAACGACAAGCAGGCCGTATACGGTGATATGGTGTCGTTACTGGTAAAGGAACAGCGCTTGAGCGAGGCCTACAATTATGTGGAACGTGCCAAGGCCCGCGCCCTGGTGGATTTACTCGCCACCAAACAGCGCTTTGGCAGCCAGCTACCGCCCGCCACCGAACAAGCTCTTACGTCATTACAATCTATCGAACAACAAGCGCTGGTTAACGATGGTGGTATCACCAACGAAGCCACGCGCGGTATTGCCGTGCAATTAAAAGCCATAGAACAAACTACGCCACAGCTTGCTTCACTGCTCACCGTATCACCGCCTTCGCTGTCCTCGATACAAAACCGCTTAGGCAAGCAGGAAACCCTGCTACTGTATTTTTTCAGTCAGGGGCGGCAGCCGGAGTTATTTACTTTTGTGGTAACGGCCTCATCTATCGCCGTGCATTCTCAGCCGTTACCGGCACTTGAAGAGTCCATTACAGCCCTGCGGGATGCTATTAACCGGGGTGACGGCGATGCCTGGCAAAAAGAGGCGGCGCAGCTTTACAGCCATTTAATTGCGCCGGTAAGTAATGAACTCAGCACTGCCGGAGCGCTCACTGTTGTGCCTCATGGCGCGCTTCACTATCTGCCGTTTACTATTCTGACCGCTCCGGATGGTCGCCTGCTTGGTGAGCAATTTAACTTGCGCTTGCTGCCTGCTGCCTCGGTATTGCAATTTGTCGATGAGAAGGTGGCCGGCGAGCAGTTGCTGGCCCTGGCTAACCCGGATTTAAACGCGCCGGAGTTGGATTTGCCAGGCGCTCAGCGCGAAGCACAGCAGATTAGTAAACTCTGGCCACAAAGTCAGATATACGGCCGCGCACAAGCGTCTGAAAGTTTATTAAAACAACAGTCGGCGAATTTTCAGATTATCCACCTGGCCTCACATGGCGTGTTTAATCCTGATGCGCCCTTGCAGTCGCGACTGTCTCTGGCTGCCGACGCTGCCAACGATGGTATGCTAACCGTGCCTGAAATTTACGATTTAAATTTAGATGCCAACCTGGTGGTCCTGTCGGCCTGCGAAACGGGTTTAGGCGATATCTCGGCCGGTGATGATGTAGTGGGCTTAAACCGGGGTTTTCTGTTTGCCGGGGCCAACGGTATTGTCAGTAGCCTGTGGCAGGTGCCCGACGAAGCCACCACCTATCTGATGAGCCGTTTTTATACTTATTTGCAGTCTGAGGTGCCGAGTTCAGCCCTGGCAGCCGCGCAGCAGGATACCCGCGCGCTTTACCCTCATCCCTTTTACTGGGCCGCGTTTCAACTAACCGGCGGCCAATAAGCCGCCGCTAAAAAGGAGTTTTGGCCTTGGCCAGCGAAGATATCGCCACGCAGTACGAACAGTCAGGCTACGTTTATCAGCCAGCTTTTCTTAGCGCTCACGAGCTTGAGCAATTGCGCCGGATCACCGCGCGCTTTCACCAGCACTGGCTGCAGGAAAATCAGCACTTTTACTGGCAACGGGCCATTAACTCAGCCTACCTTACCCATACCGAGCGCATGTCAGACGAGGACCGGCAAGCTATGTTCAGCATTATTGGTTCTGCCAGAATGGCGTCAATGGTAAAGCCTTTGCTGCCTGATGGTGCCGCATTTATGAATACCCAGTTATTTTTCGACCCGCATAACCCTGAGCAGAAAAATTACTGGCATCGAGACACCCAGTACCTTTACTCGCCCGAGGAAGAACAGGCTCAGCTTGGCTCTACCCGTGTATTGCATTACCGCTTAGCGCTGTATGATGAACCGGGGATTGAGCTTATTCCCGGTTCGCACAACCAATGGGATAGTCCGGAAGAACTCGACGTCCGTTTGGCCCATAATGGCCGCGAGTCCTATCACGATTTACCCCGTGGGCAGCAAATACCATTGAACGCCGGCGACTTGCTGATTTTCGATGCATCTATGATGCATCGCGGGTTATACGGCAATAATCGTTTTGCGTTGGATGTGCTGTTTTGCGAGGTGCGTCAGGATCTGCTGCAACATGTGGACGCAAACTGTCTGCCCGGCGAGGCAATCCTCCGCCAAATCGACTACCCGGCGCCTTTTGAAGCCAGCCGCAACGCCCTACGACAAACTCCGTAACAATTTAACTCGGCGCAGATATTTCACCGCTTTTTGGCGGTGGTATAGTAGAACTACGTCAATCCCGGTTAAGTCACATTACTACTATGGAACATGCGTCAGTCACTAATCATCCGCTTTATTCACAGGAGCTGCCCTGTCTGGGCGAGCTGCCAAGCGAACCAATCTCGCCCGGCTACCGTAAGTTGAACCTGGCGGTGACGGCGTTTTTTTCGCTGCTGGTGTTTACGGTATTACTGGTTGTGGCTTACCAGCCCTGGTTTACACTGCCGGTAAAACTGGAATTTTCCTTAGGCGTTGCTGGTGCGATCACTGCACTGCTTGGTGGCCTGATATTTACTTACCACTATTTTGCCGATCGGCTGATTTATTACACCCTGCGAGAGCAGGACATCGTGTTGTTTAAAGGACTGCTCTTTAAAAAGGTCATCTGTCAGCCCATGTTACGGATCCAGCATATTGATATTCAACGGGGGCCTCTGGAGCGTCTGGCGGGATTGGCAACACTGAAAGTCTATTCTGCCGGTGGCAGCGACCATACGCTGGCGATTCCGGGACTGCCCGAAGAGACGGCCGAGAAAATGCGCCAGTTTGTGTTAAACCATTCAGACCTCACCCGGGATTAGTCGTGACAACCTCAACAGAGTCTGTACAAACAACATCAACTCAGTGGCAACGGTTATCGCCCTGGTCGGTTTTGCATTTCCTGTTTGTGCAGTTAAGGCAGTCGGTTAGCTTTGCCATCTACGTTATTCCTGCCTACGTGGTGGGCGGTCATAAATTGATTGATTCTGAGTACTTTCCCCTGTTGATACTGGCAATGGGTGCGGGCTGGGCTATTTCGTCGGTGCTCAAGTATTATTTTTTTCAGTTTACGGTAACGGATAAAGGTATAGCTATCCGCTCCGGTGTTCTCGACCGAACCTTTACCGATTTACCCTATGAGCGCATTCAAAATGTAAAGTTCGATCAGCCCTTTTATTTTCGCTTTAATGATTTACTCATAGTTACCCTGGATACCGCCGGCTCCGCTAAACAGGAAGCCCGGTTTGCCGGGGTTAGCTCAGCGTATGCGCAGTTTGTTAAAGATACGGTCATGCGCGCGCATCGCCAACAGTCTGCAACCCCTGCCGAGGACTCAGCGGCCTCAACTACCACCGACGAAGAGCTGCTTAACGAACGCTCCATTCGCGACCTTATTTTGCATGGCATTACCAATAACCGGGTGTGGATTGTGCTGGGCACCCTGGCGCCTTTTTATGAACAAATCTCCGGGTTTATTTTTCGCCAGATGAATGCCCTGCGCCCACAGGCAGAGGCCTGGCTTGGCGAGCAGGTGGTGGCGTTATGGTATGTGGGGGTAATGAGCGTACTGATTGCCATTGTCCTGTTAATCCTGATGGCGCTCTTTTCCATAGGGGGCAGTGTGCTGATGTTTTATGGCTACCGGCTCACCCGGCAAGGGGATAAATACATTCGCAACAGTGGCCTGCTGAACCGTCAGGAAGTCAGTATGAAACGTTCACGGGTGCAGATTGCCCGTCAGCAACAAGACTGGCTCGACCGGCTACTCGGCCGGGTAAACCTTTACTTTGAACAAAATGTCACCGGCCGGACCAACCCTAACGAACTCAAGGCAACCCACAAACTGCTGGTGCCCTCAGTCACCGTTGTCGAATCCGATGAGCTTACCAGCAACGTCTTCTCGGCACAGCAGGCCCGGCACATGAACTTTGAACCGATCCACAAACGCTATTTCTGGCGCCAGTTGATGCTGTGGATCCTGCCACTGACCGCCCTGGCAGGCTTTGTCAGCTTCAAGGTACTTGGCGCAACAGGTGCATTGCCAACGCTGTTGATACTAGGTGTTATGGTCGCGCTGACATACCTTCACTGGCAGCGCTGGGGAATTGCCAGCGACGCTACCTACATTTATGTTCGCAAAGGCATTATTGGCATCGACTACTGGTGCTTTCCGCTGGCTAAGGTGCAACAGATTGAGGTCCGGCAGAGCCTGTTTATGCGCCGTCGGCAACTCAGCACCTTAGGTTTTGTACTGGCCAGTGGCAGAGTGAAGGTTCCTTTTGTTGCCACCGATTTTGCCGCACCGCTGATTGCAAGGGTGTTGTATGAAGTCGAGGTGAAAAAGCCCGGCTGGATGTAACTTTCCTAACCGAACATGGTGGCTGGTCTTACTGGGCGGCTACCAGTATTTCCTGCCAGTTGTAGCTACGCTGATAGTCTCCACGGTGCCGCTTATACTGATAAACCGCCGTGGTAAACTCGATGCTTTCAGGCTCGAAGTTTTCCGGCAGTTGCAGGTATAAGGTCACTGGCTGAAAATATTTAAACCCGTAAGTCACATTGCCCTCTGGCAAAATTTCATTGTCATCAGAGGTAAGAATGCGATGTTTACCATTCTGAATGCCAGTCACCGCGACTTTAAGATCGCCGCGAACAATAGCGCTGACTGCGCGTTGCTGCAGTAACACCATGGTCGCTTTAAAATAACCGTTGGTTGTGGTCTCAAAGAGTTCCAAACCATCAATAAAAAAGCCGTCCTGAGTGGTTTCGGGCGCTACCACATGCTGATAAAACGCCTTATCCTTTTGCAGATTAAACACCACTTCTTCCAGACGCACCACCTCCTGCTTAAGTTGCTCGGCGCGCATTTCGGCCAGTTCCAGCTTTACATCCAGCTGATTGGCCTGGGTCTGGAGCTGCTCATTCTCTGTTTGCAGATTACTGACAGAGCGTTGTAGTTGCCGGGTTTCATCAACTAACTGGCCTCGCCCGACGTTAGCCAGAAACATCCCGAACACCAGCATGGCCAACAGACTGGCGCCTAACAGCAGGACGGTGCGGGTATGACCCAGTTTCTGAGGTATTTCAGATAAGTGCATGGCAATCACAGTGGAACTAAAAACCGAACTTTGCCCGTTTTACCGCAATTATTCAAATATTCCTCGGTTTATGTCCACCATTGGCAGGCCATTACTTTGCAAACCAACTACTTGTGATACTATTTAGCTATTCCTCACCAGCGTTCCTAATTTATGCAATTGCGCGCACTGCGACAAGAACTGGCTCACCCCCGCACCTCCATTCAGGTATGCTTGCTTGGGATCATCGCCGGTGTTACGTCAGCGCTGCTGATTGTACTTTTTCGTTTAGGCATCGACTGGTTACAAAGCTCTGGTGTTGGTCTGTTACAACAGTGGGGATTGAGCGCGAAATGGGTGTGGGTAGTGATGCCCATTTCGGCCGTTATTATAATTCTGCTAATTGCTTATCTGACCGGCTTTAAGCACTACCGGCTGGGTATTCCCTTTGTTATTCACCGCGTAAAACAACACTACGGCCATATCCCCTGGCGCACTACCGTTAATCAGTTTTTTGGCGGTATGCTGGCACTGGCCGGCGGATTTGTGGTTGGCCGTGAAGGGCCCTCCGTTCATCTCGGCGCAGCTGGCAGCAGCTTGTTTGGGCAGGCCCTGAAGCTGCCTCAAAACAGTATTCGAACCCTGGCTGGCTGTGGCATTGCGGCGGGTATATCAGCCTCTTTTAATACGCCCTTTGCGGCGGTGATTTTCGTGATGGAAGTGGTATTAAGAGAGTATAAAATTCACGTTTTTGTACCCGTAATGCTGGCGGCGGCCTGTGGCTCGGTAATCACCCGCATAGTGTTTGGTGAAGGAAGCGAGTTGGCCTACTTTTCTTTTTCCTCGTTCAGTCAGTGGCTGTATCTGTACCTGATTGTATTTGGCTGTTTGCTTGGCGTGCTGGCTACGTTATTTAATCAGTTGCTGATGTCGGTGATGCGAGCTTTTCGTAAAGTTTCAATGGTCTGGCGGTTGCTACTTGCCGGCGTCTTAACGGCTATTGGCGGCGCCTTATTACCCGAAGCCCTTGGTGCCAGTTTCGAGGACGTCAACGCGTTATTCTCTACTCATCCCACGGCCCTGATCCTGCTTGAGATCCTGTTGATGAAATTCCTGCTGGCCACCTTTGCCATTGGTCTTGGTATCCCGGGCGGCATTATTGGTCCGGTAATGGTACTGGGTATGTTGTCTGGTGCCGTGTTGCTCCTGCCCATAGCACACTGGTTACCACTGGAGGATTTCACCTCCAGTTTTGCCCTGCTCGGCATTGCCGGTATGCTCACCGCGGTGCTACACGCTCCGCTGGCCGCGTTGTCTGCGGTAATGGAATTATCCTATCGGCCGGAAATCATCCTGCCTGCAATATTAGTCATCGTACCGGCTTACGTTACCGCTACACAATTTTTGGGTAACCGCTCCATATTTATTCAGCAACTGGATTTTCAGAAGCTGCCCTATGCCATCACCTCAATTCGCGAGGCGCTGGAAAAAACCGGCGTACTGGCAGCTATGGAAAGAGACTTTAAGCTTTTTTATGATGCGCCAGAGGCGGCACTGGAAAAAGTACTATCAGATAATCCGACCCAAACGGTGATTCAGCAAAAACGTTTTGAACAGGATATTAACTATTCCTGGGTGCACTATGATGTAAGTTTAGACCGCCACGCCCACCCCATTAGTTACCAGGCTATGCAAGGGGTGTCAGCTCAGGCGACGCTGGCGGAAGTCTATGAACTATTGAAAAGTACCCGCTCGGGGGCGGTTTATATTTTCGAAGATGATCCAGCCAAACTCACCGGCGTAATTACCTGGAACCGCTTACAGAGTTTTCTGCAACGCGCTCAGTTCTAATAAGAGAAAAGACAATGACAATACTGTGGTTAAAAGCCCTGCATATTTTTTTTATGGTGGCCTGGTTTGCCGGTATTTTTTATCTACCGCGCTTGTTTGTTTACCATGCCGAAACCGATGAGCAGGCGGTTAAAAACCAGTTTAAAGTAATGGAGCGTCGCCTGTGGCTGTTTGTTACGCCATTTGCACTATTAACCTTGATATTTGGTCTGGCTCTCATCTACACTTATGGTTATGCATGGTTTGCTGCATCGACCTGGCTACATATTAAGGTCGTACTGGTGGCTTTGCTGTACGTTTATCATTTTTATCTGTGGTCACTGGTTAAACAATTTGCCGCCGACAAGATCACGCATTCGTCGCGCTATTTCCGTATTTTAAATGAAGCACCTGTACTGATTTTACTCGCCGTGGTATTACTGGCGGTGGTAAAATTTATCTAGGGCAAAACTGTTATTAAGCCCTGCTAACCCACACACCCAAATGGAAGTCGTGGTGTTTTAAAGGACCAACTTAAATGGATGTAAACAATCAGTTGCTGAAGGAACTTCTGCATAAAACCGACATTGCCTTTCGCGCCCTGATGGATGAGCCTGCGTCTTCTGAACGCCAGTCAGCCTACGACGAGGCAAAGATGGAACTTGATCGCTACGTAGTTAAGTTTCGCGAGCAACTTCAGTATCGTCATAGTCAGAAAGTTCGTTAAGCGTTATTCTCCGCTTGTCTTTGGGATCACCTCAAACTGATTAGGCAGCACCTGCACTAACTCGCCGCTGATCGCAACATACTCTTTTAACATCGATGGCAAACTCTCAGCCAGGCGGGGCAAACCAGCCGTCAGTTGCTGGCGTTTTTCAGGCGGCGTTTGTTGCAACCTCGATTGCGGATCGGCCAGCGTTGTGAATAACTTTAAGCAGCGGTTGAGGCGGCCGGACAGCGCGGGTAAATCCAAAGTTTGCTCCCCCATTTGCCAGGCTTGTTGCCATTGCTTTTCCAGTTGTTGATGCGCCGTTAACAGGCCTTTTAGCCACTGTTGGAGCGCGTCATGTTGCAACCCATCGCCTCGCCACTGACAGGCTTCAGGAAGTAAACGCTCATCCTTACGCATATTATCCAGAATATCCCGTAACCGATTCATCAGGTAATCGGCCAGCTCATCAGCCTGTTGCTTGCTGACCGCAGTATTCGCATCGGTCCGGATCACCCAGGGCATCCATTGCTCCGGCATGGGAATTTCCGGGCAGGCGGCAACGCCAAAAATAAGCCCTTCCAGATACGCCTGCTCCGGTAATACGGCAACCATTGCCAGTGTTTCATAGTCAGTCCTGCTGCTAACCATGCCATTCCCCTGAGATACTAAATGGTGTTAATGTACTTTATACCCAGCGTAACAGCTCACAGCAGTTAAGCCCGTACATCCAATAATAAGAAGAGTGTAACATGTCGCAACGTCGAACCAAGTCAGGGTTTATTATTGCCGCCGCCTTTATCGGCCCCGGTACGGTATCCACAGCCAGTCTGGCTGGTGCTAACTTTGGCTTTCACCTGGTTTGGGCCTTAATATTTTCGGTGCTGGCCACGATTATTCTGCAGGACATGGCGGTAAGGCTTGGCTATGCTACAGGCTCCGGTATGAGTGAAGCGTTAAGAACCCAGATGGCTAACCCAATTATTCGTGCGCTGTTGTCGTTACTGGTAGTCGGCGCCATTGGTATTGGCAATGCGGCCTATGAATCAGGTAACCTGACCGGAGCCGCTATCGGCCTGAATAGTATCGCCGGCATTGGTATCCCGGCCTGGAGCTGTGTGCTCGGCGGTTTAGCCATCATGCTGCTTTGGAGCGGCCACTATAAGGTAATCGAAACCGTACTGGTGATGCTGGTTGCCATTATGGCCATGGTATTTGTCGTCACTTTTGCCGTGAGTAAACCAGACTGGGGAGCCATGGCGGGCCAGTTGTTCGAGCCGGTAGCCTCCATGGACAGCGTTACCACCATTCTGGCCCTGATAGGCACTACCATTGTGCCCTATAACCTGTTTCTACACGCCAGCCTGGTTGCACAAAATGAGCAGGATGGCTCCCAGCCAGCGAGCTACTATCGTCGCCAATCGGCGCTGGCCATTGGCGTTGGTGGGCTGATAACGCTGTTTATTATGGCGACTGCCATGCAGGCATTTTACGGACAAGCCGAGGCACTGCATGCCGGTAATCTGGCCAAACAACTGGCGCCGCTGTTAGGTGACTTCGCCGAACTGTTTTTTGCGCTGGGCATGTTTGCCGCTGGCCTGACTAGTGCAATTACGGCGCCCCTTGCGGCGGCGTATGCCGTGACCGGAGCATTAAATAAGCCATCAGACATGCGTGGTAGCTGGTTCCGGGCGGTCTGGATAAGCATTATTCTTATCGGCGTCGGGTTTACTTTAAGCGGCACTAAGCCTTTAATGGCAATAATGTTTGCCCAGGCGGCGAATGGCTTGTTGTTACCGGTTATTGCACTGCTGTTATTATTTATGATGAATCGCCACTCGCAATTAGGGTTGTTAAAAAATCACTGGAGTGCCAATGTGGCCGGGCTGGCCGTAGTGGGTTTAATTGGCTGGCTTAGTTGGCAGAAATTTATGTAAACAATGGTGCCCCGATAGCTATCGGGGCCGTTGAAATATTCCGGTTAAGCTAAATTAGCTGCTCAGTCGGTCGAGAATATCTTTAAGCATGGCGCGGCTGCAGCCAAAGTTGATCCGGAAAAACCCCGGCTCACCAAAGTCGCGGCCCGGAGATGGCCCCACGCCTTTGCTTTCACACCATTTCAGCACGTCTTCAACACCCAGGCCAGTTGCATCAATCCAGGCCAGGAAGGTCGCCTCTGATGATACCACTTCCAGTCCGTCAATGGCGTTGATACGCTCAACCAGGTAATCCCGGTTACCACGCAAATAAGTAATCTGCTCTGCCAGCCAGTCGTCACACCGGGTAAAGGCGGCCTCGGTAGCTACCAGCCCCATCACATTTGCCCACGGCACAATACCCGCTGCTCCCTGCGTAAACTTACGCCGCAAAGAAGCATCCGGAATAATCGCAAAAGAGGTACCCAGGCCAGCCACATTAAAGGTTTTACTGGCCGCCATCAGGGTGACACTGCGGTGAGTCAATTGGTCAACACGGCCAGCCGGAATATGACGCACGCCCTCCTCCAGAATCAGATCGCAGTGGATCTCATCAGAACACAATGCCACGTTATGGCGGGCACAAATTTCCGCAATGGCATCTATCTCGGCTTCAGTCATTACTGAGCCCACCGGATTCATCGGGTTACACAGAATCATCAGCTTACACAGCGGATCGGCGGCTTGTTCTTCCAGCGCAGCCAGGTCGATGGTCCAGCGTCCGGCTTCCAGTTTGGTGGGAATATCTATGCGCTGGGTGTTATTTAAGCCTGGCGCTGCCAGCAACGGCGGGTAATTAGGCGTTTGAATAAGCACCTTATCACCTGGCTCGCAATAGGCTTTAATGGCCACATTAAAGGCCGGTACTACGCCGGGCGTCCAGACTATCCAGTCGGCTTCGATGGCCCAGTCATGCTTATCTTTTAACCAGCGCACAACAGCCTGATTAGCCGGCTGATGCTGAGCCGGCAGCGAGTAGCCCAGATTGCCGTACTCGGCTTGTTTCTGAATCGCCTCAAGAATGGGCTGGGCACAGCGAAATTCGGTATCGGCTACCCAACAGGGGATCACGTCCTGCCCTGCGTATTTTTGCCATTTGAAAGACCAGAAGTCGCGACGATCGGGGGTATTATCAAATTGACTCAATGTTGCTACCTTTTAATTCGGAGTAAGCGGCATACACCACTATTTTGCATATGACGATATAGTTTGCTTGATCAGACTCACCAGCTTTTTGCGTACAATAGGCTTTACCAGATAGGCAACCGCACCTAGTTGGCGGGCAAGTAATTTGGTTTGTCTGGATTCGTAGGCGGTCATAAAGATGAAGGGAAACATTAAATCTGCTGATCGAACGTCCCGCAGTAAGGCCAGCCCATCAAATCCTGGCATCACCATATCACTAATTACCATGTCGAGTGAATCGGATGTTTGTTTAAGCAGGAATTCACGCGCCAATGCACTGTTGGAAAAACTAACAACATTTACCGGCAATTCAGACGCTACTGCATCCACTATGAGTTCGAGTGTGATTTCGTCGTCGTCAATTACAGCAATATTGAGTGGTTGCATGATCCATCTGTGAAAAAATAACCAGACTATAATTCTAATAGAAAAAGGCCGGCTGTGTTAACAACCGGCCTTTTTACTTGAACCATTCAACGATTCACAGACAACCGTGAATTACTTCGGCGCGCGTGATGCCCGCTTGCGATCGTTTTCAGTCAACAGCTTCTTACGAATACGAATGCTTTCGGGCGTGACTTCTACCAGTTCGTCATCGTCGATAAACTCAAGTGCCTGTTCCAGTGACATCTTCACCGGCGGCACCAGGGTTTGTGCTTCATCAGTTCCTGATGCACGAACGTTAGTCAGTTGCTTGCCTTTTAACGCGTTTACGGTCAGGTCGTTGTCACGGCTGTGAATACCGATTACCATCCCTTCGTATACTTCAACACCGTGTCCGATAAATAAACGACCACGTTCCTGCAGGTTAAACAGGGCGTTAGTCAGCGCTTTACCGTTAGCGTTAGCAATCAGTACACCATTCTTACGCTTACCAATTACGCCGCCTTTGTGCGGGCCGTAGTGGTCGAATGAATGGTACAGTAAGCCTGAACCCGAGGTCAGCGTCATAAAGTCAGTCTGGAAACCAATTAAGCCACGGCTGGGGATCATAAAGTCGATACGTACACGACCTTTACCATCCGGTGACATGTCGGTCATTTCTGCCTTACGCAGACCTAATTGCTCCATGATAGAGCCCTGGTGCTGCTCTTCACAGTCGATGGTCAGCGTTTCAAACGGCTCCATCAACTGGCCGTCTTCTTCTTTGATGATTACTTCCGGGCGTGATACCGCCAGCTCGTAACCTTCACGACGCATGTTTTCGATCAGGATACCTAAGTGCAGTTCACCACGGCCTGATACGCGAAATTTATCCGGGTCGCTGGTTTCTTCAACGCGCAGTGCTACGTTATGTACCAGTTCGTCCTGCAGACGCTCAAGGATATTACGTGAAGTAACGTATTTACCTTCTTTTCCAGCAAACGGCGACGTGTTGACCTGGAAGGTCATGGTTACCGTTGGTTCATCAACAGTTAACGCCGGTAATGCTTCAACCGTATTGATATCACAGATGGTGTCCGAAATTTTCAGCTCACCCAGACCACTAATAGCAATGATGTCGCCGGCGGTTGCATATTCTACTTCGTGGCGTTGCAGACCCAGATAGCCATATACCAGGCCAACTTTACCATTACGCTTCTTGCCATCTGCACCAACAATAGTGACTTGCTGGTTAATTTTAACGCTACCACGCTTGATACGGCCAACACCGATTACACCTACGTAAGAGTTGTAATCAAGTTGCGAAATCTGCATCTGCAGCGCGCCGTCGATATCGGCATCCGGTGGTGACACCTGATCAACGATAGTCTGGAACAATGCCGTCATATCTTCTGCTGGCTCATCAGCGTCCAGTGACGCCCAGCCATTCAGTGCTGAGGCATAAACTACCTGGAAATCCAGTTGGTCGTCGCTGGCACCCAGGTTATCAAACAGATCGAAAACCTGATCCATTACCCAGTCAGGACGCGCGCCAGGCTTGTCGATTTTGTTGATTACCACAATCGGCTTTAAGCCCTGAGCAAATGCTTTTTGCGTTACGAAACGCGTTTGCGGCATTGGACCTTCCTGCGCATCAACAAGCAGCAGTACCGAGTCCGCCATTGACATTACACGCTCAACCTCACCACCGAAATCGGCGTGTCCGGGAGTGTCTACGATATTGATGCGGTAATCGTTCCAGTTGATGGCGGTATTTTTCGCCAGGATGGTAATACCACGTTCTTTTTCAATATCGTTAGAATCCATCACACGTTCCTGTGCCTCACCTCTGGTTTCTAAAGTACCAGACTGCTGCAGCAGTTTATCTACCAGGGTAGTTTTACCATGGTCAACGTGCGCGATGATCGCGATATTTCTTAGCTTATTGATGTCAGTTACATTCATTGAATTTCAACCCGCAAAAATACTCCCGCCTACATCATTAGCGATGCAACAAAGTGATTTTGCAATTTTCTCGTACAGATAAAAGGAAATGAGCGCGGATTGTACAGAAATTCTCGCTGCTTTGCGCATGTTTTTTTAGGTTTAAAGAAAAATTAATCTGTTGATTAAGGCTGCGGGCAGTGAAAGAATGCTAAAAGGAAATAAAGCGCTGCTGGCACTTCCTTATGCACCAAAACAAAACACAAAATCACCATAATGGTGCATAATAAAGGTTATGCAAATTGACAACAGCCCGGAATATTGCGTTGTTCAGCCTTTACAAGTAGCTGGCATGAATATCGCTTACGATTTTTCCACCTGATGATTCGGCTCCCCGAACATCAAATTTACGAAACAACCTGGAGGACACGATGTCAATTGAGAAGGCATTAGAATTAATTAAATCAAGCGAAGCCAAGTTTGTTGACCTTCGCTTTACCGACACTAAAGGTAAAGAGCAACACGTCTCTATCCCTGTATCATGCGTAGATGACGATTTCTTCGAAGAAGGTAAGATGTTCGATGGTTCTTCAATCGCTGGTTGGAAAGGAATCAACGAATCAGACATGATCCTAATGCCTGACGCAGCAACTGCTGTTGTTGACCCGTTTGCTGAAGAAACTCAGGTTAATATTCGCTGTGACATCGTCGAACCTTCAACTATGGAAGGTTACGACCGTGACCCACGCTCTATCGCACGTCGTGCTGAAGAGTTCCTGAAGTCTACTGGTATCGGTGACACCGTATTATTCGGCCCTGAGCCAGAATTCTTCCTGTTTGACGACATCAAGTTCCACACAGACATGTCAGGCTCTATGTACAAAATCGACTCTTCTGAAGCAGCCTGGAACTCAGGTTCAGAATTCGCTGACGGTAACATGGGTCACCGTCCTGGCGTTAAAGGCGGTTACTTCCCGGTTCCACCTGTAGACTCTGCGCACGATCTGCGTGCTGCAATGTGTCTGGTAATGGAAGAAATGGGTCTGGTTGTTGAAGCCCACCACCACGAAGTAGCGACTGCTGGTCAGAACGAAATTGCTTGTCAGTTCAACACCATGGTTGCTAAAGCTGACGAAATCCAGATCTACAAGTATGTTGTTCACAACGTAGCTCACGCTTACGGTCAGACAGCGACTTTCATGCCTAAGCCACTGGTTGGTGATAACGGTTCTGGTATGCACTGCCACCAGTCTATCGGTAAAGATGGTAAAAACATCTTCGCTGGCGACAAGTACGCAGGTCTGTCTGAAGAAGCGCTTTACTACATCGGCGGTATCATCAAGCACGCTCGCGCGATCAACGCTTTTGCTAACGCTTCTACTAACTCATACAAGCGTCTGGTACCAGGCTTCGAAGCACCGGTAATGCTGGCATACTCTGCCCGTAACCGTTCAGCTTCAATCCGTATTCCTTACGTAACCAGCGATAAAGCGCGTCGTATCGAAGTACGTTTCCCTGACCCAACAGCTAACCCATACCTGGCATTCACTGCCATGCTGATGGCGGGTATCGACGGTATCAAGAACAAGATCCACCCTGGTGATGCAGCGGATAAAGACTTATACGATCTGCCGGCTGAAGAAGCTCTGGCTATCCCAACTGTTGCAAGCTCGCTGGACATGGCGCTTGAAGCTCTGGATAACGACCGTGAGTTCTTAACTGCTGGCGGCGTAATGTCTGACGATATGATCGACGCTTACATCGAACTGAAGATGGAAGAAGTGACTAAACTTAACATGACTACTCACCCGGTTGAGTTCGACATGTACTACAGCGTATAAAACGTTGTATTAAGATATATACCAAAAGCCCGCTTCTGCGGGCTTTTTTTTTGGCCGTAAATCACTACAATCAAAGACATGCTGAGATTATTTTTAATGCTTAGTTTGTGTGTCACGCCAGGCTACGCTCAGGAAATCTACAAAGTTGTCAATCAGGACGGCTCGGTGACCTATACCGATAAACCGGTGGTCAACGCTGAACCGGTCGAACTTGGTCCGGACAACCGTATGAGCTTGCCAGCGCCGCAACCGGTTCAAACCGCCACTACAAGCACTAAGGCCAGTAAACCCAAGCCGGTTATCGAGGTGGTTCAGCCTAAGCCCGAGGCTACAGTGCGTAATAACGCCGGCAATATGACCATCGCCGCCAATGTGAGCAATGCTGACAAGCAGGGCAAATTCAAGCTCTACATCAACGATACCCTGGTAAAGGAACAATCCAGCGCGGTGTTTCAGCTACAGGGAATTAACCGCGGTGCCCACACATTTTATATTACCCACACAGACAATACGGGCAAGACTCTTGCATCTACCTCACCACAAACTTTTTACCTGCATCAGGCATCACGTTTAATCAACAATTAGTAAAGTTGTTATAACAGTGCAAGCAAGGGATCCCGCGCACCATGGGGGGTCAATCAGACTTTTAATCAGAAAGTCATTGCACGCCTGATAGCAGCCTGAAATAATAAGGCACCATATTGGTGCAACTGGAGAAAGCCCGGCATGCACGCCACGCCGTTTGATACCAATAACTTGCTCGAAAACCTCAACACAGTGCTGGTTGTAATCGATAACTCGCTGCGTATTGTTTATGCTAATCATGCCGGACAGGCATTGTTTGCCACGGGCACCAAGCAACTCTACGGTCAGCCACTGGCTGATTTCTTTGTGCCAAACACCATTAACAAAGCCAGGCTACGGGCCGCTTTTCGTCGCGGTGAAGACTTCACTGAAAATGAAATCAAATTGTATTTTCGCGATAACCGCGTAGTGCTTGCCGACTTAACGGTAACTAATCTGAGTACTGAAGATGGCCCTACACTGCTGTTCGAAGTGAAAAAAATCGATCAGCAAAAGCGTATTTCCCGGGAAAATCAGCAACACGCACAGCACTATGCTGCACGCGAGTTGATCCGCGGACTGGCCCATGAAATTAAAAACCCTTTAGGTGGGATCCGCGGCGCCGCTCAATTACTCGAAAAGGCTCTTGAGTCAGCCGAACAAAAAGAATTTACACAATTAATCATTGAACAGTCAGATCGCTTACGCAACCTGGTAGACCGGTTACTTGGTCCAAACTCATTGCCCCGTCTTGAATGGTGTAACCTGCATCGCCCGCTGGAAAAAGTGCGTAGCCTAATGAAAGCAGATACCACCCAGGCCATTGCAATTACCCGGGATTATGACCCCAGTATTCCGGAGGTCCGGGTCGACCCGGATATGCTCCAGCAAGCGGTACTTAATATTGTGCGCAACGCGGTGCAGGCATTACGGGATTCAAAAACGCCAAACCCACAAATCCGTCTGGTTACCCGTATTGAAAGACAGCTGACTATTCACGGTCACCGCCATCCGCTGGCGGCGCAAATTAAAATCATTGATAACGGCCCGGGTATTCCCAGTGAAATTCGGGACACGTTATTTTATCCCCTGGTAACCAGCAAAGACTCTGGTTCAGGGCTGGGCTTATCCATAGCCCAAACACTGGTGAATCACCATGATGGAAAAATTGAAGTTGATAGCCGACCCGGCCATACAGAGTTTATCTTATCCCTGCCAATCGACCGTAAGGAGTCACAATAATGAATACTGAGTCTGTATGGATTGTTGATGACGACAGCTCTATCCGATGGGTGCTGCAAAAAGCCCTGCAAACAGCCAATATCGAGTGCTGTAGCTTTGAAAATCCCCAGGACTTACTGTTGCAGCTCGAGTCAGGTCATTACCCGGAAGTGGTTGTATCAGACATTCGTATGCCACAAATGGATGGCATGACGCTGCTCAATGAAGTGCATCAGATAGCGCCGATGATCCCGGTAATCATAATGACAGCGCATTCTGACCTGGATAGTGCAGTTAACGCTTACCAAAGCGGCGCGTTTGAGTATCTGCCCAAGCCGTTTGATATCGACGAAGCGGTGACTCTGGTAGAACGGGCACTGGTGCATGCCAGGGAACAATCCCGCACCATTCAGGTCCCGCAACAGGAATCTGCCACTGAGATTATTGGCGAAGCGCCGGCCATGCAGGAAGTATTCAGAGCCATTGGTCGCCTGTCCCGCTCATCTATCAGTGTGTTGATCAACGGTCAGTCCGGCACGGGTAAAGAGCTTGTAGCGCACGCTTTACATCGCCACAGCCCACGTGCCGCCAATCCATTTATTGCTCTGAACATGGCAGCTATACCCGCCGACCTGGTTGAGTCAGAATTGTTTGGTCACGAAAAAGGCGCTTTTACCGGCGCGCAAACGGCCCGGCAGGGCCGCTTTGAACAAGCCAATGGTGGCACCCTGTTTCTGGATGAAATCGGTGATATGCCACTGGATGTGCAAACCCGTTTACTGCGGGTACTGGCCGATGGCCAGTTTTACCGCGTGGGCGGCCATCAGTCGGTTACCGTTGATGTCAGGATCATCGCCGCGACTCACCAAAACCTTGAACAACGGGTAGCTGAAGGCAAGTTCCGTGAAGACTTGTTTCATCGGCTAAACGTTATTCGGATCCATATCCCTTCGTTATCAGAACGTCGTGAAGACATTCCGCTTCTCGCCCACCATTTTTTACGCCGGGCGTCCAAAGAGCTGGATGTGGAAACCAAGGTGCTGAGTAAAGAAGCCGAAAAAGTCATGGCACAACTGCCCTGGCCTGGTAACGTGCGACAGTTGGAGAACGTTTGCCGCTGGCTAACGGTGATGGCGTCTGGCCAGGAAGTCTTACCGTCAGATTTACCGCCGGAAATTCATGCCGACAACAGCGCAGAAAAGAATGCGCCACAAAATGGAGACTGGACGGAGTTACTGTCAGTCTGGGTCGATAAACAGCTTAAGGATGGTCAGCATAATATCCTCGATGATGCGCTGATGACCTTTGAGAAAATCATGCTGGAAAGAGCGTTGCATTATACCCATGGGCACAAACAAGAAGCCGCCAAACGCCTTGGCTGGGGTCGAAATACCCTCACCCGAAAGCTTAAGGAACTGAATATCGAAGGGTAATTCAGGCGCAGAGCCGGCACACTGTTTATGGCCACCGGCTCACAATTGCCAGGGCTAGCGGGTTAACACGCGGGCCATTGCCTGATTAAAGTAATTCAGCCAGGTGGTATTAAACTTATTCTGGTTATAACGATTTAACGCCACCACCGCCTGCTTTTTAGAGTACTGTGGCTTATCCTGTCGTGACTGACAGTGGGTCATGGAATCAAAGGTATCCAGTATGGCCAGCAATTTGGCGCCGTCACAGATATCATCATCTTTTAACCCCAGCGGATAACCACTGCCATCGGCGCGTTCGTGATGTTGCATTACAATTTTGCGGGCCATATCCCATTGATCGAGATGCTCCAGCAAACGCGAACTTTTGTAAACATGAGAGCGCATCAGGTTAAATTCGTTATCGGTGTAAGCCTGTTGTTTATGCAGTAGCTTTAAGGGCATAAACGCCATCCCAAAGTCGTGTACGTAACAGGCCACCGCGAGCTGATCATCCTCTATGGGATTACCCGCAATATCATTTACATATAACGCCAGCTTAGCAATTCGGTCGCCCTTGCCCGCCCACTCATCAGAGCGCTTCTCAATGGTCTGCATCAGATCGCGAAAAAACAGGATATCCTGACGCTTTTCTGCGCTGATATCCTTAGGTACACCGGTTTTAGACAGCTTGGGCTCACTCGGCTGTACTGCCTTTTCTGCTTCTGCAGAAGTGTCTGGCTCTGCCGGGGCACGCGGCTGATCCAGTTCCGGGTTAAGCAATAAAACAGCCTCGCCGAGCAGTCTGTCATGATCACGCTGATTCTCTGGTGCGATGCGGGTAATAGCCATAATCAATTGTTGATACAACACGCCATCATATTCTGCTTTGCCGCTGGAGATAACGCTTTCAACGAACTGTTTCACCCTATCCATCGTCAGCAATACCAAATCGCTCATGATGCTGGTGTAGTCAACCTGCCCTTTACGCAGATAATCCAGTAAGTCCTCAACATGTTGCAGTAACGGGATGATAGGTGAAAAGTTGACTAAACCCAGGTCGCCCTTGATGGTATGCACAGAACGAAACAGCGCCCGCTGAAGTTCGTTATCCTCGGGTTTGAGTTCCAGTTCTATCAGGGTTTGTTCACTGGCCTCGTATAGCTCATTAATCTCTTCAATCAGATCAGTGAGGATTTCGGGTTCAAGGTCTTCAGGGATAAATGTCTGCATTTGTTTAGACAACTCAAATAATAAATGCCACTTCGTCACGCTAACCTGTCTGCGGAAGTTCCCGACAGTTTCGGTGGCGAAAAACGACATTAAAACTATGTTTATATGACATTTAGCATAGCACGAGATTTTTAATCTTGGATACTTTTAACCCCTCCGGAAATCAAGAAATACAGCGTAGCGATAATAGTGAAAACCAGACTGATCGGACATGCACTAAGGATGTAAACCGTTATAATCCCAGGCCAAATTTTGTAACAGGTAAATAAGTGTTAGCTCTCATCCGAATACCAGTCGTACTGGTGGCGTTCTTAATCCTCAATGTACTGGTGCTCATTGTCTGCCTGGCCCGCCCATTTCATCGCGATAATGTCTACCTCGCCGGCCAGCTCTACAGCCAGATAGCCAAATTACTGGGCTTGAAAATCACTATCCGGCGTCCGCCCGGCCTGGATACCGACAAGTCTTATGTAGTAGTGGCCAATCATCAGAACAGCTACGATATTATCACCATCTGCAAAGCTGCTTTTCCGGGTGTGGTGACCATTGGCAAGAAAAGCCTGAAATGGATCCCCATATTCGGCCAGATGTACTGGCTGAGTGGCAACATCATGATAGATCGTAAAAACACCGCGAAAGCTCTGGACACGCTGCAATTAACCGCTAAAAAAATTACCGAGAAAAATCTGTCTGTGTGGTTCTTCCCTGAAGGAACACGGTCTTATGGTCGCGGGATCCTGCCTTTTAAAGTCGGCGCTTTTCGTTTAGCCATTGCTACCGAAACACCGGTGATCATGGTCACCGCCAGCAACCTGCACGATAAAATAAAGTGGAACCGCTGGAATAACGGCGAGCTGATCATCGACATGAGCACTCCCCAACAGCTTGATACCAGCCGCTCAGCAAAAGGTTGGATGGCCTTTTATCATGCCGAAATGGAAAAAAAGTTTGCCGCTTTAAACGACGAAGTCGCCGAAAGCGATAAATCGCGATAAAATAAAAGAGACAACTATTTGCTAATCAGGCTTTTATTATGACTCAATATGACGAACGTACCGAATGGTACGAATTCAATCAGGAAACTATCGATGCGCTGTTGAGCGACGGCAGTGAAGCCGACGCGACTTATACCATCGAGCATCACATGGCCTGTAAAGACTTTGATCGTCTCGAAAAAGCCGCGGTTGATGCCTTTAAGGCCGGCTTTGAAGTCACTGATGCCGAGGAAGTATACCTCGATGACGGTGGCACTGTATTTTGCTTCGACATTATTGCCGAGCGTCAGTTAAATCGCGAGCTCCTCGACACTGACATTGACGCCCTGCTGCAAATTGCCGACAAGCACCAGGTGCACTACGACGGCTGGGGAACCTACTTTATTGGTGATGACGCCATCGGCGAAGAAGAATAACCCTGAAGTATTGCAATTCCCCGCAAGCGCAATGCTGCGGGGAATGTATTCAGTCAGCTCCTGGCGTTGCTTAGCTAACCAGCTCCTTTCTTTCACTCTTTATTCTAAGCGGCCAAACTTGCCGGCGGCAAAATCCTTGCGGGCCTGAATAATTTGCTGCCCGGAAACCATCGCGAAAGGCCCTTGCTGAATAAAGTGCTCTTTTATTGCCTGACCGGATAACAGCGCAAAGCGTGCTTTACCCGTTTGCCGGTTATGCAAAATCAGCGGGGTGTTGGTATTGCCTATGGCAACCGACTCGCCCTTGTTAAGACTAATCGCACGATTAGCAAAGACGACCTCGATAGAGCCCTCTACCGCATACAGCCAGGTGTTGTGTGCCAGTTCGGGCTGATAGGCAAACACAGAGGACGGATTAATGGTTCCTTCCAGAATAGTCATATCCGCCAGTGGTGCGGTGGTACCAACCACTCCATTACAACGTCCCATGGCTATTCGTACCCGGCAGGAGGCATTTTCGATTATCGGCATGTCCTCTCGCCTGACTAATGTCGAATCTGGCGCGCCCTGTTTCATCTTATTGGGCAGATTAACAAAGACCTGCAAGCCATGGGTTACTGAGCCCGGCCGTGGGGATTCGTCGTGAACGGCGCCACCAGCGGCCGTTAACCAGTACAAATCGCCTGGCAGTAAATCAAAGTCGTTATCCATGGAATCACGATTGTGAAACAGCCCCTCACTGTCTTCAAATAATAATGATACCGCTGCAAGCCCTGCGTGTGGGTGAGCACCAAAGGTAGGTTTAGTCATGGTGTAATGATCCACCATTATCAGCGGATCCATGAGGCCTGCATAATCGGTATGACGAAAGCTATGGGCTGAGAATCCGCTGCCCACCTCGAAATAATGCCCTTTACTGACATCGGATACTTGTAAGCCTGCTTCGCTCAGGGGCGACTGAATGGTATTTAACATTGTGTGAGACATGTGAGAGCTCCTTATACTTGACGATACCATTCTAATCATGAAACATTTGAACGATATATAGCCAATAATAGAAGACACTGTTGCAAATTCGGAATGATTAACCATAAATTTGTTGGCGCGGAGCGTTCGCTATGATCGATCTTAATGATTATTACTACTTTGTGCATGTGGTGGAGAACAAAGGTTTTTCCGCCGCGGGCCATGCGCTGGGCGTGCCAACTTCGCGGCTAAGCCGGCACATTGTGCAACTGGAACACCGGCTTCAGGTAACGCTGATTCAGCGCACCTCAAGGCAATTTCATGTCACTGACGCAGGACAGCTGTTCTACCGGCATGCCAGAAGTATGGTCTCAGAAATGGAGGAAGCGGAGGCGGCCATAAAAATGGCCACCCATTCGCTCTCTGGCAGTGCCAGTATCAGTTGCTCAGTTGGCGTGGCACAATTTGCCCTGCAAGGTTTGATTAGCCGTTATTTGCAGGAGAATCCCAAAATAAACGTCTCTCAGCATGTCTCCAACACCCCGGTGAATTTACTGGAAACCGGCGTAGATATGGTTATCCGCGGCCATATGGATACCTTGCCCGACTCCGACTTAATTCAGCGCCCATTGGCCCAGGTAGAATGGTGGCTGTTTGCCAGTCCGGCCCATATTGAACAATGGGGTGCGCCGGCAACGCCTGCTGATTTGATAAAAAGAAGGGCGCTTAAAGTGGGTTGGCAATCCACTAACGCGGTGTGGACGCTGCGCCAGCCAGACGCCAGTGAAGTGGCATTGCCATTTACCCCGGTACTGTGTAGCGATGACATGAGTACGTTAAAGCAGGCAGCGAAAGATAACCTTGGGATCGTGGCGCTGCCTGCTTATGCCTGTAAAGACGAGCTGGCCGCTGGTCAGCTGGTTCGTATCCTGTCCGACTGGACGGCTGGCTCTGCTCAGCTTAGTTTGTTGACGGCGGGAAGAACGAGCCTGAATGCACCGGCAAGGTTATTAAAAGACTATCTGATTTCACATTTAAGTGAATATGTAGCCGTATAACCCTGCCGGGAGGATTTTATCGATTTACCTGATGGCACACCGCGCAACCACCAGCAACCTTGCCGGCAAAATAGTAGCGGGGCTCAGCCAGTGATGCGGCACCTCGTGCTTTGTCGACCTTAGCCACGAAGTCACGCATAAAATCCTGCATGTAAGGGTGATTGGATCCCGCATCCACACTTTGCAGGCCAGACGCAATAGTTTCAATTTTGTTCAACGCCGCCATCACTTTTTCGCGCTGATTTTCATGCGCAGCAGTATCGCTTTTATCCACCGGTGCCAAAGCAATATCCAGCAGGCGAATTTGCGCCGCCATTCTGGCCATATCGGTTTTGATATCTTTAGGTTCGATATAATTAAAATCAGGTGGGTAAGTGACTTTTCTGACATCAGATAAGTGATAACTGCAGCCTGCCAGCAATGCTGAGATAACAACCGCTGTACCAGCCAGCTTCCGGTGTAAAATAGGTAACCGCATAACATCAACTCCTCTTTAGCCTATAGCAAAGCTAATCCGGGAAGGGATGTTATGCAAACGTCAGCGGCGATTCAGTTGACCTGTAACAATAAAAGCGTTGCTTTTTATCCGGTCGCCGCCGCTATTTTAAGGGCGCCTATCTTTTCATTGATGCCACAATTTGAGCGAGTTTTTCTACAGCCTGAATGGACTCCTGAGGTTCAATATTGGCCAGCGGATTATTAAAATCACCCTCAGCCCCTGCCTGCACCAGCAACCCATCGCGACGCGGATACACCGACGTGTGCTGGTCGAAGTACTGAATGCCATATTTCACTTCTGGCTGCGGCATTAATTTACAGGTTTGCCCTCGCACCGGAATAATTGAGTCATCATTGAGTAAAGCCTTTGCGCCATAGCCGGTGCAATTCACTATTACAGATTCATCAAATTGCTGGAAATCGGCCATCGAAGTCAGGGTTCGGTCAATAATTTGGCCGCCGCTACGATAAAACAGGTCGAGCAAATACTGCGAGTAAGCGCTGATATTAAACATTAATAGGGGAAATTGCCTGACGTGTTGAGTGGCAAAAGGATTAAGCGATGGCGACACGTCCCGGGCTTTGGGGGTTAAATCACTGAGCAATTCTTTGCGGTAATTCGGATAGGCCGGTTCACCCGGAATATTGTGCTCGCCGTGATCATCAAAGGGTTTGTCGGCCAGCCGGAACATAGTGGTCCATTCCACCGGGTTGCCAACCAGCCCCAGCAGCGTCTGAAACCGCAGATATGACAATTTGGCCATCCATTGCCAGCGCTCGGCAAACGGCTGAGCATTGGCGAGTGTGACAATTCGTGAGTCCGGCGACCAAATCCCGGTGGCATAGGAAGAACGTACATAAGGCGGTTGTTCTTTAGCATATATTGTCACATTGTAACCCGCACGCTGACATTGAATTGCGGTTGTCAGGCCAACAGCGCCACAGCCAACCACCGCCACAGGGGTTTCTTTATCGGCATTGATTAGAGACTCTGCCAACGCAGCTGTGCCCCAGGATAATGACCAGCCGCTACCGCCGTGGCCATAATTATGAATGAGTGTCTTATTACCAAGGGTTTCAGTTTCTATCCGTGGACCGGTTGCCCGGAAAGGCCGGGTACAAACGTTAGTACTGATAATCCGATCCGGATAGGCATTGATTGGTGCCAGTTCCGGTAGTGATAGGGGTAAGGTTGCGGACGATAATGGTAACTGAGCAGAAGATGGTTTGGCCGTGACACAACCACCAAGGGTTGCCGCGATACCTGAGCCTGCGGCTCCCTGAAGAAAACGACGACGATGCATGAG
>CATMRP010000022.1 GCA_950073835.1 uncultured Alteromonadaceae bacterium | reverse complement strand
GTGAATTTTTCTACAATCTCTCCCAGCGATACCGTGAGCTCATTGACTGCAGCCGCGGTAGATTCGGTAGCGGCCGACTGCTCGGTGGCATTTACCGATACTTTATTGGCCGAATCAATCATTTGTAATGAGGAATACTTCATTTCAGAGAAGTATTCTTCCAGTTTGTCCCGCTCGCGTGAAATTTCCTTGGTTAAATCAAATACCGATTTCATGTGATTGGTCAGGATGCGTGGTGCTTTGGTGATCAGGTCAAATTCATTATGGCTTTTACTGGCGTCGGCCAGCAGGGCATCAATGATAAACAATTCATCCAGTAAACAAGTTAGCATAGAAGCAACCAACCAGGTCATCAGTAGCCCGCAAACCAGTGTCACCGGCAAACTTGCCGCGGGTGTCAGAGCGATGTACCCATACCCGGCAAGGTTACAGAACACGATTAAAAAGGCCGCCTGCTTTAAACCAAATGCTTTGATTAGCACTAACGCCGGTGATTCGATCAGTGTTTTCATGCCTGGTCCTTGTGGTCATCAGTCCATTCGCTTGGCGCGTAGCAGCTATTGAAAATAGTTACATTTCTTAATTACAGTATAGCTGCTCTTATAGTATTACAAAGTGCTTGCTGAATTTTATTACAACGTAATAACTTGCAAACTAAAGACCAGTATTTTGAACTCAAAGAAGTGATAGAAATGAAAGAGTTAAACAAATTGAGTCGACAATATGCACCGAAATCGTTCAAATCTGCCCCAAAGTAGTGTTATTCGGCAGGAATGGGGCGTTACTGATTTCAACTGATCAGAGCAATTGCACGAGCCTGCTTATGCATTATTGTATTGAAAAATGAGCCGTTGCGCGGATGCTTGTTAAGCGCCAGATTGTTGTTTATGCTCTGAATTATACTAACTCTGCTGAATCTGCTCCCATGCAAGAAGAATTACAACA
This sequence comes from uncultured Alteromonadaceae bacterium, assembly GCA_950073835.1. GTDB lineage: Bacteria > Pseudomonadota > Gammaproteobacteria > Enterobacterales > Alteromonadaceae > Alteromonas. The sequence continues at coordinate 45,270 of CATMRP010000022.1, read as the reverse complement.
AGCTCAGGCCCTTTACGATACCCTCCTTGAATTTGCCGTTACTTACAGTTTTCAGATAGCCGGTGCGCTGGTTATATTGCTGGTTGGTTGGTGGATAGCCGCCAAAATTGGCAATGTCGTTGAGAACATGATGGTGGGGCGTAATATTGATATTACGCTGAGCCGCTTTACCGGTGGTGCGAGTAAGCTGATTGTTCTGGGCCTGGTGATTATAATCGCGCTGGGCAATATAGGCATCAGTGTAACACCGCTCATTGCGGCTGTTGGTGCGGTGGGCTTAGGTGCTGGCCTGGCTATTCAGGGGATGCTGGCTAACTATGCGGCAGGCTTTACCATCATTATTACCCGCCCATTTGTGGTTGGCGACACCATCCAGGTGTGTGGTGTGGCCGGTGTAGTGGATAAGGTGATGCTGCCTTACACTATCCTGATCAACGAAGATAACGTTTCCATCCAGATCCCCAACAAATTAATAGTCGGGGAGATCCTGCATAACTCAGCTGCCCAAATGCTCATAGAGCTGGAGATTGGCGTGGCATATGCCAGTGATATCGAAGGCGTTACCCGCGTAATTGCCGAAGCGGTTAATACTGTAGATGGTTTGTCGGAGGAGAAAGCGCCGGCCATCGGCGTAGATAGTTTTGGTGACAGTAGCATTAACTTTGGCGTTAGAGTGTGGGCCGATCCTAATCGTCATTTTGAAATTCGTTATGCGTTAAATGCCGCCATTTTTGCAGCGTTACAGCAAGCGGATGTGGATATTCCGTTCCCGCAGCGGGAAATCAGAATGCTTTAAGCTCGCTATCGCAATTTCTGTCGGGCAGGGCACTCTGAGCTTTGATAGGGTAGCCCTATCAACAGTTAATTAAAACAGGTACGCAGCTGTGCAACAGGTATTGGATTATCTTCAAACCCATCATGATCGGAGTATTTCGCTTACTCAACTGGCCAGAATAGCCGGTTATAGCCCGTGCCATTTTCAACGTTTGTGCCAGCAAAAATTTGGGCTGGGCCCGGGGAAGTTAAACGAACTTATCCGCCTTCAGCGCGGCTACTTTCTGCTGTCTTACCGAACCTGGTTACCGGTTACCGATGTTGCTTTTGACTCTGGCTATGAGTCGCCGGATAGTTTCAGCCGGGCGTTTAAACGCGTAACCGGCTACACGCCAACTCAGTTTAAAGCGCAACAAGTCACTATAACGCCACCGTTGCAGTCTTACTTACATCAATGGAATGAGGAAAACAGTACTATGTCAGCAACTTCACAAGTCGATTTTAACGCGCAAATCAATGTAGTTTCTTTGCCTGAATTAAAGGTATGCGCATTTCGTCATACCGGTCATCCAGCCCGTTTGAATGGCAGTATTCAGCGTTTTATTGGCTGGCGCCGGGAACACAAGCTGCCGCCAGACCAATATCGTACGTTTAACTTTTTACATAATGATCCGACTACCGTTGCACCAGCAGCATTTTGTTTTGACCTGGCCTGCGAAAGGCCTGCTAAACAAGTAGTACTGGCAGATGATATGCGTTTCGATACTATCCCGGCCGGGCGTTACGCAAGCCTCAAAATCACCGGTGGTGAGAAGGTGCTGGAAGCGGCTGTTAACTTCATTACTACGGATTTTATTGCCCGGCATAATGAACAGGCAGCTGATTTTCCTGTGATCGTAGAACGACTCAGCTTTTACCCTGAAGTGCCTTATCATCGGGCACAGTCCCATATCCTGCTGTTATTAAGTAAATAATTTAAAATATCGGCGGAATTTTGGCATAATCATCCCAAGCAATATGTTATGTCACCCTAGTGCTGTTTACGCGGGGTGATGCAGTCATTATTAGTTGCACCTTGGGGAGATAGCATTGCCGCGACTTATTTCGGTAAACGATATTAGCGCAAGCAACTTAACTGACTACGTTGTGTTGTTTGCTTCCATGACTAATCCGGTGTCAGGCCAGGCGGATGATCCGGCCGATGGATATATACCTGGTGCCATTAAATTCGATTTAGACGGTGAGGGCAGCGACCATGCCTCGTCACTCCCGCATACCTTACCAGACCCGGCCTCGCTTAGCGCATTGTTTGGCAAACTCGGTATCACCACAGACAAGCCGGTGCTGATCTACGATAACTCGGGCATGTTTTGCGCGCCCCGGGTGTGGTGGATGCTAACTGCGATGGGCCACAGCAATGCCGCAGTGTTAAATGGTGGTCTACCGGCCTGGAAAGCCGCTGGACATGACGTGGTCAGCCAACCCGGCGAACCTGACCCCCAGGATTTTACCGGTACTGCCGGTGAGGCATGGTTCTGTAACACCGAGAACGTTCTTGCTGCAATCGAAGCGCCGTCAGTCACTATCTGGGATGCCAGAAGCCGCCCGCGCTTTGAGGGCAGCGCTCCGGAACCCCGCGCCGGATTACGTAGTGGTCATATGCCCGGGGCAGTTAATGTCCCTTTTACTGAATTACTGGATAACGGTACAACCCTTAAATCCCCCGCGGCTTTAAAAGACTATTTTGCTGAACAGGATATCGATTTATCCAAACCGGTTATTTGTTCCTGTGGTTCAGGGGTAACCGCCTGCGTTATCGGATTGGCAGCGCTGGAGGCCGGCGCAGAACAGGTCACTGTATATGACGGCTCCTGGTCTGAATGGGGAGGTGATCCATCATTACCGGTTGAGGTTAGCCATGACTAATACGTATAAACCCCGGGTCGTCGTATTAACCGGAGCTGGTGTATCAGCTGAGTCAGGCCTTAAAACTTTTCGCGATAACAATGGATTGTGGGAAAACCACCGGGTAGAAGATGTTGCCACGCCAGAGGGCTTTGCGGCCAACCCCGCGCTGGTTTATCGTTTTTACAATGAACGCCGGGCCCAGTTACAGCAACCCGATGTACAGCCAAATCCGGCGCACAAAGCGTTGGCCGAATTAGAGCAGGCGTTGGGCGAACAGTTTTTGCTGGTAACCCAGAATGTCGACGACTTGCATGAACGCGCTGGCAATAAGCGCGTCCTGCACATGCACGGCAAGTTACTCTCAGCTCGGTGCACCAATACCGGCCGTGCAATTCCCTGGCCCGATGATTTCGATGACACAACTGAGTGTCGTTGTTGCCTGCCAGGCGAGCAAATGCGCCCGGATATTGTGTGGTTTGGTGAAGTGCCCATGCATATGGACGACATCATTATGGCACTGGCCCAGGCCGATGTGTTTATTGCCGTTGGCACATCCGGTCAGGTGTATCCGGCGGCTAATTTTGTGGCGATGGCAGCCGACAGTGGTGCCCGGACTATCGAAATTAACCTCGAACCGAGTCAGCAAAACACGCTGTTTGAAGAAAAAATTGTCGGGCAGGCGGGACAAACCCTGCCAGAATTTGTTGCCCGGTTTATCCAGGATTACTGCTAAGCGAAGCGTTACGTATGGATTATCTGAGTGAGTTTATCACCATTGCGTTGGTGCATTTGGTAGCGGTCGCGAGCCCCGGGCCTGATTTTGCAATTGTTGTTCGAAACAGTATCAGTTATGGCCGGCGCATTGCCATGTATACCAGTGTGGGCGTTGGATTAGGGATATTGCTGCATGTAGCGTATTCATTAATCGGCCTGAGCGTCGTCATTCAAACCACTCCATGGCTATACGCGGCCATTAGCTATTTGTCGGCGGCGTATTTACTTTATCTTGCCTGGGGAGCACTGCGCGCTGGCCCGTCGGATTCTGCCGCAACTGTCTCTACCACAGGGCAAACCGCCGCTATCAGCCCGAAAAAGGCGCTGGTAAGCGGGTTTCTTACCAATGGCCTGAACCCAAAGGCGACTTTGTTCTTCTTATCATTGTTTACCGCCATCATTGATATTGAAACCCCCTTTGCCGTAAAGGCGGTGTACGGCATTTATCTGGCGGTCGCAACTGGTGCCTGGTTTTGCTTTTTATCTTATCTGTTAAGCACCTCAAGAGTGGCTAAACTGATTGGCGATAAAGGTTACTGGCTCGACCGCTTAATGGGTGTGGTGTTAGTGGCGCTGGCAATTCGATTGGTAACACTCTGAGTCGGTGGTTTGTAGTTTGGGCCAGCCTGATGGCAATGATATACTCCCCGCCGGGATTATCCGATGAGACGACATTTTGACCGACAATAATCAACCGCCTGCTAACCGTTCCCCTCTGGAACGTGCTCTGGCCGGCGAATATCAGTTTAATATCCGCCAACTGTTTGCCGAGGCGCAAAGCCTGTATAAGCAGCATCTGGGTTTGTTGTTAAAAGCCACTGGCCTGCTGATGGCAATCGGTCTTGGTGCCATGGTAATAATGATAAACCTGTTGGCGCTGGACATGACATCGATGGAAAGTATGCAGTCGGGTAATGCTGGTCTGCTCGACATCGCCATGCTGGTGCTAATGACGCCGATGATTGTTGGCTTTCGTATGCTTGGCGTAAAACTGGTTAGTCACAAGGTAACCAGTATCAATGAACTATTTCAGTATTTCCCATATATTCTGGTGCTGGTCACTGCCAATTTACTGATCAGCCTGGTCATGCAGGTTGGCCTTAACCTGCTTATCCTGCCGGGATTATATGTTTACCTGGTCACCCAGTTTAGTGTAGTGCTGCTGGTTGAAAAACGTCTCGGGCTGTTGCAGTCAATCATTCTGTCAGCGCGGGTGACAAACCGCTATTTGCTGCCCTTCACGCTGTTGTTACTCGCCTTTATCATGATGTTTGTGTTGGTTCTGTTTACCATGGGGCTGGCTATTTTGTGGGTAGGCCCGGTTTATTCGCTGGTAATGGGGCGTTTATATGCCGATTTGTTTGGCCTTGATGATGCGCCTCAACAAATACACCCCACCAAAGAGGATTCGATACTCGATGCATAAACGGGAAACCAGTAAGATCATCCTTATCGCAATAGCCATTATGGCACTGATTGTGGTGCTTGCGTGGATGACCGGTACCAGTGAACCCGATATTCTGGATGTACCGGAAACCGAGCAAGCTGAGCAGCCGGTCCCGGATTTTAAAGCAATAGAAGACACCACGGAAAAGAAAAAGGCATTTTTTGCCTACTTAAAACCTGAGGTGGAAAAACAAAATGATTACTTACTGAGTTTGCGGCACTACCTGCAAACGTTACAGCGTCAGCTCGCGGCTGGCAACAGCCTGACAGAAGACGACGATGAACGGCTGGAATGGCTGGCGGGTGAATATCGCGTTGGTCAGGATTTACCAGCCGACGCGCAGATCCCTAAATTGCTCAATAAAGTGGATATTTTACCCGTTGAGCTGGTTTTGATGCAGGCCGCAAACGAGTCGGCCTGGGGAACTTCTCGCTTCGCTCAGCAGGGGTATAATTTCTTTGGTTTATGGTGTTATAAAAAGGGCTGCGGCTTTGTACCGGCACGGCGTAGCAGTGGTGCCAGTCATGAAGTGGCAAAATTTGAAAATTTGTCGCGCGCTACCTACACCTATATGCGAAATATTAACCGTCATGACGCTTATCGTGAGCTACGTCATATCAGAGCCTCCTTACGTCGGGCACAATTACCGGTAACGGGCCTGGCACTGGCAGAAGGGTTAATGAACTATTCTGAACGTGGTGCCGCCTATGTTAATGAACTTCAGAATATGATCCGATACAACAAAGGGTTTATCACCGAATGAAACGTACCTTAGTAGCACTAAGCCTGCTTGCTTCTGCCTTGAGTGCCAGCGCCGAGCAAATTGAAGTGGAATATAAACGCTTTTACAGCCACATTAATAAAATAGGCGACGAAAATACCTCTGCATTGCAGTTTGCCTTTGGCTTTATAAGAGTAGGCACCAGTCACTTATGCCCCATTAATCAGGCCACCATTGTTACCCAGAAGCAGGATATTCCCTTAACGGTTACGCCAGAACAGCGCTTTTTAGTGCCTAAAGAGCGGGCCCTTAAGTTAGCCGATGCAGCCGTTGTAATAGATCTTGGCGAAGCTGCTAATCTATGTGATATGTCGGTGCAAATTGAAACCACCGCTGATTATGTAAAGACCGAATACACGGCCGAGGACCTCGCTTACATCAAACAACAATATGAAGCGTTCTTTAACGAGATGGGCGGATTCCTGTCGTTTATGATGCCTTCAGTGAAAGGGCTGACATTTCGCTTTAGTGACAATGAGCTCGACGCACAGGTACCGGGCGCACCGAACATTACTAATGGGATGTTAATGCTGGATAATGAATGGTTAGAGCAGGGTAAGCCATTAAAACTTCCCGTTGAACCGTTACGCATTACTGCACTGGCAAAAAGCTAGTTAAGCGGTATACGATAATGAAAAGGGGCTTATTTAGCCCCTTTTTTTGTGATCACGTGATTTCTTCGTTTGCTTCGTCCGGCGCTTTGGGCGCTTCCAACGCCTCAGGGTCTACTTGTGAGGGCGGTAACACTTCATCTAACACCAGTTGATAACGAATTTGTTCGGCCAGGCGTTTTACCACCTGCTCACCGGTTTCGCAAAGCTCAGCACAGCGATGAAATTCCATCAGGCCGACATCAGTTAACGTTGGCTCGATTAAGATATCCGGCGGCTCTCCGGCCAGGCGGGAGCGGGTTACGCGGGCCTGCAGAATTTCCAGTGAGCTGCTCATTACACTTAATATGCCCGGTGCCTGTTTACTGTTATCCTTTGGTTCCGGTGAGAACCACTGACGTACGACATCCTGACTTTTCTTGAAGAAATGCTCGTTTTTTTCCTGAGTTTCTTCATGCTTGGCGGTTTCCCGGGCTATCTGCAATGGTCTGAAGTCGGCATTCAGGTTAACCGCTATCACAAAATCAGCGCCTAACTGGCGGCACAGGTTTACCGGGACCGGGTTGACAACGGCGCCGTCTACCAGCCATCTGTCATGGTAGGCAATGGGCGAAAATAACGCCGGAATGGCACAGGATGCCTGGACTGAATTGCCCACTTCTCCCTTATTAAAAACCACTTCACGACCTGAATACAGGTCGGTGGCAACACAGGCGAAGGGTTTATCCATTGCTTCAAATGTAGCGGCGCAAAAGTCAGCTGACAGCTTGTCAAAGACCTTCTGACCGCTCGCCAGGCCGCCACGGCGAATACCGATCCCCATTAAACTCAGGGTTTGCCATTCGGTTAACGAGGACGCCCAGGCTTTTAATTCTTCGAGTCGACCGCTGGCGTAGGCTGCACCTACATAAGCGCCAATGGAACAGCCTGCAACCACGTCGATTTTAACGCCAAGTTTTTCCAGTGCCTGGATGACGCCAATGTGAGCCCATCCACGGGCTGCACCTGAGCCCAGGGCGATGCCTATTTTCATAGCAACCTTATTCCGTCAAGTTTACGATATTGATGGAGTCTGCAGTGTCAGGGCGGCTCTCGGGTTCAAACTCGGGGGCATCGAATGCGATGTCACCCTCTGGTTGTGCTTCACCTGTTGCTTTTATGGCTTTGAAGTCATGAAGATTTTTATCAACCAAATGCGAAGGGGTAACATTTTGCATCGCCCTGAACATTGATTCGATGCGGCCCGGGAACCGTTTGTTCCAGTCCTGCAACATCATTTTGATGTTCTGTCGCTGCAAATTCTCCTGTGAACCACATAAGTTACAGGGAATGATGGGAAATTCAACCGCAGTGGCGTATTTTTCAATATCCCGCTCGGTACAGTAGGCTAACGGGCGGATCACCACATGTTTGCCGTCATCGCTGACCAGTTTAGGTGGCATAGATTTTAATTTGCCGCCATGGAACATGTTAAGAAACAGGGTCTCAAGCATATCGTCGCGGTGATGGCCAAGGGCGATCTTAGTGGCGCCCAGCTCTGTAGCCGTGCGGTACAAAATGCCGCGGCGTAACCGTGAGCATAACGAGCAGGTGGTTTTTCCCTCGGGGATCTTATCTTTCACGATGGAGTAAGTGTCTTCCTCAACAATACGGAAATCCACGCCCAGGCTTTGCAGATATTCTGGCAAGATATGCTCTGGAAAACCGGGCTGTTTCTGGTCGAGGTTAACCGCCACTATGTCAAAGCTGATCGGTGCAATACGCTGCAGATACATCAGCACATCCAGCATGGTGTAGCTGTCTTTACCGCCGGATAAGCACACCATTACCTTGTCGCCATCTTCAATCATGCCAAAATCGTCTATGGCTTTGCCGACATTACGGCGTATGCGTTTTTGTAGCTTATTGAAGCTGTATTTTTGCTTGGTTTGCGTTGCCGGCGCGGCACTGTTGATGTGTAAACTCATGATAAAGAAAGACCCATGTTGCAATGGGCGCCATTATACGTGAAGCCAGGGTAGGCTGCATCCCTGAATAATCCAGTGATAACCCGTGGCAGTAACTAAATCCTGCCACGGCAGCCTGCATTAGCTAACAGGGCTTTCAAAGCCCTCGGGTTTAATGGCCAGCACATCACAGTTGAGTTCATCGATAACATGTTCGGCGGTATTGCCAATGAGTGCTGCTGAAATGCCTACACGGCCCACGGTACCGATGATTACCAGCTCGGCATCCAGCTCTTTGGCAACCTGCGGGATGACTTTTTCGGGTAATCCTTCTCTCACATGGCAGCTATCCAGCGGGATATTGTACTGATTACTGTGTTTTTCCATTTCTTCAAGGTGATGGATTTTCACCGAAGCATTATAAGATTCCGGATCAAACTCAGGCACCTCAATAGCAATGTTGAGCGGTGTGCCAGGGTAGCAGTTGGCCAGATGGACATGACCACTCAGCAATTTGGCGTAGTCGAGTGCAATATTCGTTAGGCGATCATTGAGCTGGGCATGTTCACGGTCTTCCGTTCCCACGTTAACCGCCGCTACAATTTTGCCATCCTGGGGCCAGTCGTGCTCTTTAACCAGCAGTACCGGTGCAGGGCACTTACGTACAAGGTGCCAGTCGGTAGGGGTAAAGATCACTGAGCGTAAATCATCGTGAGAGCGGGTCGCTTTCACCACAATGTCGGCGCTGCTGGCAAGAGCGTATTTAATAATGGCTTCGTAAGGGCGGTTATTCCATTCCACGACAGCCTCTATGGGCTGGCCGTACTCTGCCAGTTGTTCCTTAAGCCAGGCTGTTCTCTCGTTCACAACGGCCTGACGCATGGCCTCACGCTCTTCACCGGATAGCATGGTGGTCATTTCGTATGAGAAATCGTAGATGGTCATCAGGGCGGTAATAGACGCGCCGGTTTTTTCGGCCAGTTCGATGGCTCTGGAGATAGCGGGCTGGTTTTCCCTTTCAGGTTCTACCACGGCCAGAATATTGCTGTACTCAATCATAACGACTCTCCCTGGGAAGTATTCATTATGAGTGTACGACGTGAACAGCTGTTTCTCCAGTTTCAGACTTGTCTGGGATCAAGTAATGCTACAAAACCAGAGAAAAACAGCTTTTTAACGGACTAACTAATAGTGGTGGAAGGAATATCCATGCTATGCAGTTTATTATCCATCGCTTCAAAATCGAGGATAGTGATAAGTTTGCCATCAACCTTGATAATGCCTTCCTTCTGGAAGCGAGTTAACAGACGCGAGATGGTTTCTACGGTCAGGCCCAAGTAATTACCAATCTCATTACGGGTCATACTCAGGTTATACTGACGCGGCGAAAAGCCACGGTCTTCAAAGCGTTTGGACAGATGCGCAAGAAAATATATCAGGCGTTCTTCGGCAGTACGCTTGTTAAGCAACATCATCAGATCGTGATCCTGCTTAATTTCGGCACTCATAAAGCTCATGATCTGGTGACGCAGTTTAGGGAACTGAACCGCCATTTTATCCAGCGTTTCATAAGGTAACTCACAAACCATAGCGGTTTCGAGCGCCTGGGTGTAGCTCTGGTGAGCATTTTCGCGCAGCGCATCAAAGCCGATAATATCACCGGGAAAATGAAAGCCAATGATTTGCTCTTCGCCGTCTTTACTACTTACAAAAGATTTAAATGAACCAGCACGCACTGCGTAAAGCGAGTTAAATTTATCACCGGCTTTAACCAGTTTATCGTGCTTGTGAAGCGGCTTTTTACGCTCGATGATATCATCCAGCGAATCGAGTTCGGTTTTATTTAACGAAACCGGCAGGCACAAATGGCTGAAACTACAGCTTTGACAATGAATCGAAAATTCTGAGCCTTTTGACATAGATTACGTCTCCGTGTGGGCGTCGTTTAATTATTACCGGTTAGGGTGCGGTAAATCAAGAAAATCGCATATATTATCAGGCAACATGCGACTAATGACTTAGACTTTGGGTGTTGCAGGAGCGTTAACAACCAGCCAGCCCCCAGGCTCACGGCAATCAACGCGGGTAAAGTACCCAGTCCAAAGGCAGCCATTGTTGCAGCGCCATACAAGCCATCACCACTGACTAGTGCCCAGGTAAGGGTTGAATAAACCAGTCCACAGGGTAACCAGCCCCAGATAAAACCATAAGGAAACGCCGATAAAGGTGACCTGAACGGTATAAAACGTTTCGACCACGGACGAATGCGTTGCCAAAGCCCGTTCCCCAGTTTTTCCAGGTGAGCAAGACCACGCCACCACTGAGCCAGATATAACCCCATGGCAATCAGCATCACGGCGCTGAGTAACTGAAAAATCATCAGGCCATGGCTTACTGAGGCGCGGGCCACCTGACCAAGTACACCGGTCACGGCGCCAGCAATGGCATAACTGGTTATGCGCCCAAGGTTATAACTGACAATATAGGGCAGGGGGGGCTGACCGCCGGGTACTGCTGCTCGCAAGGCTCCGGCTATCCCTCCGCACATGCCTACGCAATGCAACGAGCCGGCAAGGCCTACGACAAAGGCCGAAATAAAGCTGTAATCACTCATTATCGTTGTTAGCTTTATCCTGGGTTTTGGCTTGTTGGTGACGTTCTTCTTCGGGTAAGTCGTCGTCGAACAGGATGCTGTAGCCCTGGCGCTCAAGATCCTGAAACTGATCGGATTTTACCGCCCAGAAGAAAATCCCCAGCGCCACCGCGACCAGAATAATAGCCAACGGGATCAGCACATAAATAATACTCACAATACCGCCTTACTTTAATAATCGGGTCGAGTTTGAGACCACTATGATACTACTTAATGACATACCGATCACGGCCATCCACGGCAACAGCAGGCCGGAAACTGCAAAAGGTAAAATAAGCAGGTTGTAGCCCAGCGCCCAGAAAATATTCTGGCGGATTTTGCGGCGGGTTTTTGCGGCAATATCCACCAGTGCTGGTACGGTGCTGAGTGACTCGCTCAACAACACAACGTCCGCCGCATTGCGGGCAATATCAGTGGCATTACCCACCGCAACCGAAACATCCGCACTGGCCAGTACCGGCGCATCGTTAATACCATCACCCAGCATCATGACTTTATGTCCCTGAGCCTGCAGTTTTTGCACCGCCTGATATTTTTGTTGTGGAGTTAATTCACCGGTGGCCACTGCCAGGGGCAGCTTAGCGGCCAGCTTATCAACATTCTGCTGGGTATCTCCACTTAATAGCACCAACTGAAAGCTGTCTAACCCAGCGAGGGTTTCAGCCGTATCGCTCTTAAGACTGTCGGTAACTTCATAGGCCGCCAGGCACTCGCCATTGCAAACCAGGTACACATTGGCGCTTACCGGTACAGCAGACGGGTCTGCCTGGGTAAACGTGGCTGAGCCGAGCAGGTATTGTTTACCCTCTACCGAGCCACGAATACCGCCGCCGGCAGTGACTTCAAATTCACTCACCGCAAATGACTCGCTGGCAGAAAATGCCTGACTGATAGGGTGTTCAGAACGAGCCTCAAGGCTTGCCGTTACATTAAAGTGATACTCCGCCTGCGTTGGATCCGCAAACCAGCGATCGGCAATGCCGAATTTACCTTCGGTGAGGGTACCGGTTTTATCCAGGGCAATGGTATCGATACCGGTGATTTGCTCCAGTGCATCAGCGCGCTTGAGCAATATTCCCTGTTTGTTGAGTCTGGCCATGGCACAGGTAAGCGCCGATGGCGTAGCCAGGCCCAACGCGCAGGGGCAGGTAGCTACCAGTACCGCAATTGCTATCCAGAATGCCTCGTTGTTACCCTGTACAGTCCAGTAAGCAAAGGTGAGGGCACTAATCGCTAATACCGCCACAACAAAATAACGGGAAAACGAATCTGCCATTTGCGCCGCTTTGGGCTTGTTGGCCATGGCGGTGGATTGCAGGCGTATAATCTGATTTACCAGTGCATATTTGAGTTGCTGATGCACTTCTATGGTGAGGGTATTTTGTTGATTCACCGTACCACCAAATACCGCCGCGCCAGTTTCTTTCAGGACCGGCTCAAACTCCCCGGTGAGCATGGACTCATCAATGGCTGAAGCGCCTTCGATAATGCGGCCGTCGACCGGAATGGTTTCACCCGCTTTCACCAGTACCTTATCGCCCACGGCAAGGTGTTTTGCCAGGCAGGGTTCAACTTTGCCATCATCGCTCAGCCGGTGAGCGGTAACCGGGATGTACTGCATCATATTGGCAGATATCTGCGTTGCCCGATGACGGGAGCGGTGCTCCAGGTAGCGGCTTAGCAGCAGCAAAAAGATAAACATGCAGATGGATTCAAAATACACGTCACCGGTTTCCAGCAACGTAGATTTGATCCCCGCAATATAGGTACCGAAAACGGCGATAGTCACCGGCACATCCATATTAACTGTACGGGCACTGATGGCTTTTATTGCCCCCAGGTAAAAAGTACTGCCGGAATAAAAAACCACCGGCGTAGTGAGTACCAGTGCAACCCAGTAAAAATACTGGCGGGTTTCGGCTTCGATAGCACCAAACAAATCAAAGTACAGGCCGGTCATTAACATCATGACCTGCATGGTCATCAGCCCGGCGAGCCCCAGTTTTTTTAGAAACTGCTTTTGCTCGTTCTGATAAGAGGCTTCGTGTTGATCAGGCTGAAAAGGCAGTGCCGCATAGCCTATTTTCTTAAGCGCTTTTAAGATACCGCTCAGATGAATCATTTCGTCAGACCAGGTCACTGCAGCCCGGCGCTCCGACACATTCACGGAAACCTGATTGATGCCGTTTACTCTGGCCAGTTGCTTTTCTATCAGCCAGCCGCAGGCCGCGCAGGTGATCCCCTCTACCGTGAGCTGAATTTGCTTGTTATTTCCTTCATCAATAACGAAGTCTTCCTGCAGGGCAGGGTCGTCATACATCGCCAGTTTTCCCAGCGTGGCCTGAAATTCAGTATCACCCCGGGCAGCCGGTTCGGTGCGAAACTGATAATAATCTTCCAGACCATTGTCGACGATGGCTTCGGCTACCGCCTGACAACCGGGACAGCACATAACCCGGTTTTTACCGAGTATAGTGGCATGATAGGGGCTGTCTGCTTCTGCCGGTAACCCGCAGTGGTAGCATTCGATGGCGGTAATGTTCATTAGGGAACGAATCGAATCTTATCTTTACGAGGCAGAGAGACTTCCTGCTGTACTTTCCAGCTGTCATCGATAGGCGTTAGAGATACGCGCCATTTACCGTTGGTGTCCTGCTCGGTAAAGCCACGATAAATCCCTTTTGCATCGCGGGTTAACAGCAGCGAGAAGTCTTTTTCCTGCAGTGTGACGTGATAAAAGTTGAGCTTAAGGGCGTTACCGGTGCTGGGAATACCGCTATGAAATTCCAGCGCAATCTGGCCTTCATTAACCGTTAAATCGGTCATGATCCGTAACCGGCGGGCTTCTTCTACCTTTGCCATGCTGGCGTTAATGGCTTTACCTTCTTTGTAATAATCGTCAACTACCAATGAATCTTCGGTGTTGGCGGCAAAATTTACTAAGAAATAGGCCATAACAAATGATGAAACCGGCACGGCGATTAGAAACCACGGCCAGAAGTATTTATACCAGGGTTTGGTATCGGTTTTTTCCATTACTGCATTCCCGATGAACTTTATGGAACGATTAATACGAATTCGGATAACACCTGATCAGGGCTTTATGCGAATTGATATTACGCTAGTGGTGAATAAAAAAGCCCCGTAAAAAACGAGGCTTTTGCATTATATTTTAAAATCTTAGTTAGACAAGCTGTACACGTAAGTAGCTACTACGTGGATCTTGTTGTCACCCAGTGTTTTCTTGAACGAAGGCATAACACCGTTACGACCGTAGGTCAGAGTTTCGGTGATAGCACGCTCAGAGCCACCGTACAGCCAGATGTTATCTGTCAGGTTAGGCGCGCCAAGCATTTGGTTACCTTTACCGTCCATACCGTGACAGGCTGCACATGCCATGAAGCGGGCTTTACCAGCTTCGGCCAGTACATCGTGATTTTCTTCCATTTCACGACCACTCAGGCTCAGCACGTAAGCAACAGTTTCTTTAATGCCTTGCTCACCCATAGCGTCGATCCATGCAGGCATGGCTGCAATACGACCGTTAGTCAGGGTTTCTTTGATCTTGGCACCCGAACCGCCATACAGCCAGTCATCGTCAGTCAGGTTAGGGAAGCCCATGTTACCGCGGGCATCTGAACCGTGACATTGTGAACAGTTCTGCATAAACAGACGCTGACCCACTTTAACCGCTTCTTCGTTTTTAACCAGTTCTTCTACCGGTACCTGAGCGTACGCTTCGAAGATTGGGTCAAATTTTTCAGCTGCAAAGTCTAATTCACGGTCATACTGAACCAGATAACCTTCTTCTTTCGCTTCAATACGTGCCTGAGCTGATTCTTCTAAAGACTGTACATTCTGGTTAGAGCTCTTCCAGCCCCAGAATCCTTCCCAGGAACCTAAACCAGGATACAGAGCTAAGTAAAAGAAACTCCATACGATTGTGATGTAAAACAGAATGGTCCACCATCTTGGCAGCGGATTGTTGATTTCAACAATCCCGTCAAACTCGTGTCCCATTGACTCGCCTTCCGGATGGCCGGTGTAGTTGGTCAGGTTCCAACGTAACAGCAAGTAACTTCCGACTATGGTTCCCAGTGTGATCACAGAGATCCAAATTGTCCAAAACATGCTCATGAGTGTTAACTCCCGCTATTCTTTCTTTGATTCTTCTTGGTCTTCGTCGGCAAAGGGGAGGTTAGCGGCCTCGTCGAACTTTTTCTTGTTTCGACCGCTAAATGCCCACCACACAATGCCCATAAATATGACGAAGACGATGACAGTAAAAATGCTGCCTACAGTACCCTGGTCCATACTATTTCAGGTATGTGCCAAGGGATTGTAGATAAGCAATAAGGGCTTCCATTTCGGTTTTGCCTTTTACTGCCGCCTGTGCACCTGCGATGTCTTCCTCTGTGTAAGGCACGCCCAGCGTCTGGAATACTTCCATCTTCTTAGCGGTGTCTTCACCGGTCAGCGTGTTTTCTGCTAACCACGGGAAGCCTGGCATGTTTGACTCAGGTACAACATCACGAGGGTTAATCAAATGAACGCGGTGCCACTCATCACTGTAACGGCCACCAACACGGGCCAGATCAGGACCAGTACGCTTGGAGCCCCACAGGAACGGGTGCTCCCATACTGACTCACCAGCCACTGAATAGTGACCATAACGTTCGGTTTCAGCACGGAATGGGCGAATCATCTGGCTGTGACAACCTACACAACCTTCACGGATGTAGATATCACGACCTTCTAATTGCAGGGCCGTGTAAGGCTTAAGGCCTTTCACCGGTTCCATTACCTGCTGTTGGAACATCAGCGGCGTGATCTGAACCAGAGCACCCAAGCTGATTGCAACTAAGATAAGAACGGTTAACAGACCAACGTTCTTTTCGACTAATTCATGTGGATTACGCATTGCTACTACTCCTTATGCTGCGGCTGGTTCTGGAACCAGGCTACCTTTCGGTGCACTTACTGTTCTGTAAGTGTTGTAAGCCATGATTAACATACCGGCAACAACGAAGCAGCCACCCACGAAGCGCACAACATAGAAGGGTTTAGACGCTTCCAGAGACTCAACAAAGCTGTAAGTCAGGGTACCGTCTGCGTTAACTGCACGCCACATCAGACCTTGCAGAACACCAGACATCCACATTGCTACGATGTACAGCACCACACCAATGGTAGCGAACCAGAAGTGAACGTTAACCAGTTTGGTTGAGTACATTGCTTTTTGACCGAACAGGTGCGGGATCAGGTGGTAAATTGAACCAATGGATACCATGGCAACCCAACCCAGTGCACCAGAGTGTACGTGACCTACGGTCCAGTCAGTGTAGTGTGATAACGCATTTACTGTTTTGATTGCCATCATCGGGCCTTCAAAGGTAGACATACCGTAGAAAGACAGAGAAACAATCAGGAAACGCAGAACAGGGTCGGTGCGCAGTTTGTGCCATGCGCCAGACAGCGTCATGATACCGTTGATCATACCACCCCAGGACGGTACGAACAGGATCACAGACATAACCATACCTAAAGACTGAGTCCAGTCAGGCAGGGCAGTGTAATGTAAGTGGTGAGGACCCGCCCAGATGTACAGTGAAATCAGCGCCCAGAAGTGAACCACTGACAGACGGTACGAGTAAACCGGACGTCCGGCCTGCTTAGGTACGAAGTAGTACATCATGCCTAAGAAGCCCGCAGTCAGGAAGAAGCCTACCGCGTTGTGACCGTACCACCATTGCATCATGGCATCTACGGCACCAGCATACATTGAATACGATTTCATGAATGAAACAGGAAGCGCCATACTATTACCAATATGTAACACCGCAACCGTCAACATAAAGGCACCCAGGAACCAGTTCGCTACATAAATGTGCGATACCTTACGAATAGCAAGGGTTCCGAAGAAGTTAATGATGTAAGCAACCCACACCAGGGCAATCAGGATATCGATTGGCCATTCCAGCTCTGCGTATTCTTTACTGGTTGTATAACCGAAAGGCAGGGTCAGCACTGCGGCAACGATAACGGCCTGCCAACCCCAGAAAGTAAAGGCGGCGAGTTTATCGCTGAACAAGCGAACCTGAGATGTACGCTGAACGATGTAGTAGGAGGTTGCGAACAATGCACAACCACCGAAAGCAAAAATTACGGCGTTGGTGTGCAAAGGACGTAGGCGAGAATAGGTTAACCATGGAATGTCGAAGTTCAGGGCCGGGGCAAATAATTGCGCTGCAATAAATACCCCAAGGCTCATTCCCACAATACCCCAAATAACGGTCATAATGGTAAATTGCCGTACAACTTTATAGTTGTAATCTGGCTGTGCTTGGCTTATTTCACTCATTGTAATGAATCTTCCACTTCTTTTAAAAAAGGGTTTCCAACCGTGATACTAACGTATTTCAGGTGAGGTTGCGGACATCCCCTGAAGCCTATAGTTTGTGATTTATTGTCTACAGGCCAGTTGGTACCGCGGATAATAAAGTTTTTAATAATAAAAAGATACCATAAACTAGGAGCGCTTGATCCTAGTCAATAAAGAAAAACTGACATTTACAAAATAGTGATATTAATGATCAAAAAATTAACATTTGAGCGATTGCATAGGGTTAAACATGTCATTGTTTTTGCGGTAATTCTGCTAACTGCGGTAGTGGTCGGAATGGTGAATATTCTTAGCGAGAATAATAACTATAAGCCTGATAATAAAACGTCATGTTGGCTGGCTGGTAATTCTTGTGAAATTGAACTACCAGAAGGTACACTGATGGTAATGATGGATCGTTTGCCGACAATCGAAGAACAAATCCCACTCACTGTGACATTGCCTGAGGGGCTACAAATAGACTCAGCTTACATTGAAGGCGTGAATATGTTTATGGGTAAAATTCCGGTACCACTTAAGGCTGAGGGTAGTCGGCAATGGCGCGGTTGGTTTATGCTGGGAGCTTGCTCAGAACCCACCATGCAATGGCAAATGGTGATCACAATAAAAAACCGGCCGGAGCCGGTTTGGGTATTTTTTACTACACAGATGTAGCTTACATCTGAGACTGCAGGTAATTAGGTAAGCCGAGGATTTTAATCAGCTTAAGCTGCTGTTCCAGCCAGTGCGCGTGGTCTACCTCGGTGTCGTCGAGCAGCTCCACTAAAAAGTCACGCGTAACGTAATCCTGAGCTTCTTCGCACACAGCGATTACTTCTTTCAATTTAGCACCAACTTCATACTCTACACGTAAATCGCTTTCGAGCATTTCTGGTACGTCTTTACCCACTTTAAAGCCGGTACGCTGAGTCATATCCGGCGCATACTCAAGCATCAGCATACGATCAATAAGTTTGGTGGCATGACCTTTCTCATCGTCAAACTCATGATTGATGCGTTCATACAATTTATTGAAGCCCCAATCGAGGTACATCTGTGCATGAATGAAATACTGATCCATCGCCGCTAGCTCGTATGAGAGCAGTTCGTTGAGGCCGTCAAGGACTTTTTGATTACCCTGCATTAGTCGTCTCCCATTACTTGCGCTTGCAGATAGTTCTCGATACCCATGTTTTCAATCTGGTATTCCTGGGTTTCGATCCAGTCTAAGTGTTCTTCTTCATATTCGAGCAACGATTCCAAAATATCGCGACTCACATAATCCTGTTTTTCCTCACACAGGGCAATTGCCTTGCGGAGCAGGGGAAGTTGCTCTTCCTGAAATTTCTTATCGCACTGAAGCATTTCTTCGGTGTGCTCACCGATATACAGCTTACCCAGCGCCTGTAGATTAGGCAGACCTTCCAGAAACAAAATGCGCTCGATGAGTTCATCGGCTTGTTTCATGTCTTTAATCGACTTTTTATAGTCTTTCTCGTTAAGCTCTTCCAGGCCCCAGTTTTTAAACATACGGGCATGAAGGAAGTATTGATTGATCGAAGTCAACTCACTGGTTAACACTTCATTTAGTATGGCAATTACCGATTTATCGCCTTGCATAATCTGATTCCTGAACGTTTGATGGCTAAAGTGTAGGTGGAATTGTACGACTTATCAAGTTTTTCTTTAAAAAACAGTTACATACAAATGATAACGATTATCGGTTTGTCCTTTGTTAGCATTTGGTATAACACGCTGATTACTCGACTAAAGACAAGCTCTCCTCAGCAAAACCCAGTCCGGCCTCGGTAAAGAAGTTAAACACCTTGTCCACGCCGTTATCGGCCAGCGCAGATACCTCATCTTCATACCGGGCAATGGCGGCTATTTTGCCGGTGTAACCCGCATTTTTAAGCTGTTTGGTAATGTTGATGGCATCCTCAATAGACGGCAGGGCCAGTAACACCAGCTGCACATGGCGGATATTCAGATTTTCCCATAGGTCAACGTCTTCTCCGTCACCATTAATTACATTCATGCCGTCTCTGCGCATGCGTTGTATTTTTGCGCGGTCAGCATCCATTCCCCATACGCGGGAATCAGCGATTTTATTTAACGAGGAAAAAGCACCAATACCAACCCGACCCAGACCAACTACCAGAATCTTGGCGCGGGTAATCTCGGGGTAAATATCTTCTTTGAGCCGAACCGGGCTCTCCAGCTTTTTCACCGGCTCTTTTATACGTTGGTAGATACTGTGTGAGTAACGGTACACAATACTGGTAAAAATAAACGAAATTGAAGTGGTGACTGCCAGCACTACCAGCCATTTTTCATCCAGCATGCCAAGGCTTACGGCCAACGCCCCCACAATAAGGCCAAATTCACTGTAGTTAGACAGCACCAGGCCGCCGAGGTAGGCGGTGCGGCCGCGCAGTTGCAGGCGGGTAAACAGCCAGAAGAACAGCATAAATTTGATAGGTATAATAAGCACCAGCAGGCCCGACATCATTAGCATGTTGATATCCGGCAGTGCGGTAAGTCCGATGGACAAGAAAAAACCAATCAGGAAAAGATCTTTAAACGCCAACAGCGACTTTGCCATTTCTGCGGCTTTCGGGTGAGGAGCAAATAATAACCCAAAGATTAGCGCTCCAAGGTCGCCTTTGATATTCACCAGCTCAAATAAATGATACCCGCCCAGGGCAAATATAAACCCGGTGAGAGGCAGTAACTCACCGTGCCCGGACTGATTAAGTACACGCTTTAAAACAGGCATTAATGGAATTATGAGCAACAGTAGCGGCGCCCACAAACTGGGAATTTTACCGGTGGCGACAACCAGAAAAACCACGGCAAAGATATCCTGCATAACCAGCACACCAATAGCCAGCTTACCATGGCGGGTTTTTGATTCACCGGCTTCTTCAAGGACTTTAACAACGCATACCGTACTGCTAAACGACAGGGCAAAAGCAATCAAAGCTGCAGACTGCCAGTCCACCTGGCCCGTTAATGCACTTAGAACAGCACCGGCTCCTATCAGAAAAGCGGTGATCACAACTACCCAAAGTACAGTATGCGCAATGCTCCCGGCCCATACTTCCCGTTTGGATAAATCTTTTAAATTCAGTTTAAGGCCAATAGTAAAGAGCATGATGGTTATGCCCAGATTGGCGAATGTAGTAATGGCAGGCGTGGCTGAAAAGCCAAATACGTTAAGCAAAAATCCGGCAACCAGATAGCCAACCAGAGGGGGGATGCCGATAAGTTTTACGCCCAGGCCACATACAAAAGCGAAGAGTAAAAATATATATTCCATTAAAAGCTATCGAATGACTGATTTCCTACAAAATATCACGATAGTTCAATGCGTGGCAAAGTTACTTAGGCAAAAATACAGCGAATTCCTGGCTGTTACACCAATGTCTTAGTTGCCATAGGAACACTCTTTGGTGACTAACCGGTGTAACGAACTACAGTAGTGGTGATAAGGCTTCGATAAGGAGACCTAAATTCAGCTTTAGTGAGCCTCTGCCAGTCTCTCGCTGTGTTCCAGTATGTTTAGTTCCTGTAGCAATTCGTATTCACGCACCTTAATTGTACCCAATTCAAAGGTAATCTCCCGTTTACGTTCGGTAGGATCGTTCGGCAAAGGTTTGCGATGAACTTCGGCCTTACTTAACGGCGTAACGTTAGAGTACTGAGTAGACGATGAGTCATTCTGCTCAAAAGCACCAGGAATATAGGAGGATTTCTCAAAAGACAAACTAGTGGCAGGCAGACTGTTTTGTTCTGCCTGAGCGGCCATGGATTGCTCTTTGTGCGCATTGATTTCGTCTGCTCTGTCCATCGCTCGCAATTTACGGGCGAATATCTCCAGACCAACACGATTAACAGTAACGCCGAGCTCCTGGCATTGTTTATAGGTTATGTCGTTGTCTCTGTAATTGTTCTGACGAACTAATCGTTTTACGGTTTCTAATTTTTCCATTTTCGCGCACTTATTATTTTATCTGACTGATTTAATGCCAGAATTTATATTTATGGATTATTATGATGTTAAGAATCGTAAACTTACCGATTTCAAGCCGAATGTTACAGGTGATTAATTGAGCACGCAATGCTACAAAAGTCAAATAATTGACGTATTATTGATCAATTATTGTGCTTTACCTGCGTTTAGCTGTGTGATTTGTGCTGTAAACTTACTTGACGAAGTAGCGTGAGGGGAATTGTCCAGAATGAGTAAGGAGACGTCAAAAAACCGTGCAATCACCCGCGTACTCGTTATTGAAGGGGTGGTAAACCTGCTACTGTGCCTGATAAAGCTGATTATCGGTTTTGTCACGCAGTCGTCGGTGATCCTGGCCGATGCCTTACATTCACTTACCGATTTAACTAATAACATTATCGCGATTGTGGCCATGCGGATTAGTCATAAGCCACCGGATCATTCTCATCCCTACGGACATCAGAAATTTGAATACCTGGCTATCTTTATTTTAGCCGTGCTGCTAAGCGTCGTGGCTTTCGAACTAGTGGCCTATGCTATCGAAAATCACGGTCAGGTGGTGCAGCAGAGTTATACCGGACTGGCCATTCTCATTCTGGCCATAGTCGTTAATTTTACCCTCAGTCAGTGGGAAGGTGCACAGGCTAAGAAGCTACGCTCAAAGCTGCTTGCAGCAGATGCCAGGCATACTTTCAGCGACGTACTGACCTCTATTGCCGTGCTGGTTGGCTGGCAACTCGCTGCACTAGGCTATTACTGGCTGGATACCTTATTTTGTTTACTGGTGGCGGTGTTTGTTGGCAAGCTGGCCTGGGAGCTTTTTCAGCAGGCTTTACCGGTACTCGTAGACGCCGATGTAACCGACGAGTTGTTTACGCCGGCTCAGCTTGAGGCAATTGTCAGTGAGTTTAAACCTATTGAGCAAGTGACTGCTATTCGCAGTCGGGCGATGGGCGAACAGGTGATCTGTGACCTCACTGTACAAATAGATCCACATCTCTCGCTCACTGCGGCGCATGCGCTGTCTCATGCGTTCGAAGACCGCCTCAAAGAGGAGTTTGATCTGTATGATGTTATCATTCATATAGAACCTGCCAAATCAATATAATCAAGGAGTTGATGTGCGACAGTTAATTTTTACCTACCTGATTGCGGCGTTGGTTATCAGTATTGTGTTAAGCCTGTGGTTGCCGGTGCTGTGGTGGTTAGTAGTGCTCAGCGGTGGCCTGCTGGGTGTGGCAATTTACGATGCTCGGCAGCACAAACATTCCTTGTTAGTTAACTTTCCCCTGATTGGCCGTATGCGCTGGATAATCGAAGATTTCCGGCCGTTTTTTCAGCAATACCTGCTGGAAACCGAAACCAGTGGCCGGCCAATTAGCCGGATGTTTCGCTCAATTGTGTACCAGCGTGCCAAAGGCAGTATGGACAGTGTGCCATTCGGAACTCAAATTGACACCTACAAATCGGGTTATGAATGGATTGGTCATTCCTTGTCAGCTTTAAGCGTTGACGATCTCGATGATGATCCCCGGGTTGTTATTGGCGGTCCGGAATGTAAACAGCCCTATGCAGCCAGTATTCTTAATATCTCAGCCATGAGCTTTGGCGCTCTCAGTAAAAACGCCGTGCTGGCGTTAAATAAAGGCGCTGCACTGGGTGGTTTTTACCAGAACACCGGCGAGGGCGGGCTTACCCCTTACCATCTTGAAAATGGCGGCGACATTGTATGGCAGATAGGTACAGGCTATTTTGGCTGTCGAACTAAGGATGGCCGTTTTAACGAATTACAATTTGAGGAAAAAGCCAGACTGCCAGCAGTAAAAATGATAGAAATTAAACTTTCACAAGGTGCTAAGCCTGGCCATGGGGGCATTTTGCCGGCCCATAAAAACAGTCAGGAGATTGCGGACATCCGTGGCGTAACTGCTGGCGAAGATGTTATTTCACCGCCTACCCATAATGCCTTTAACACACCGCTTGAAATGCTTGAGTTTATTCAGAAGTTGCGTGAGCTATCCGGTGGCAAGCCCATCGGCTTTAAACTGGCATTGGGGCGAAAAAGTGAGTTTCTGGCCATTTGTAAAGCCATGAAGCAAACTGGCATCACACCGGATTTTATAACCGTGGATGGTGGGGAAGGCGGCACCGGTGCGGCACCGCTGGAATATTCTAATTCCATTGGTTTTCCGCTCAGAGAAGCATTGGCATTTGTGGATGATGCCCTGGTGGGATTCGACCTAAGAGAGCGAATAAAAATCATTGCCTCAGGTAAAATTATTACCGCTTTTCAGATTGTCAAAAACCTCTCCTTAGGCGCTGATTTATGCAACAGTGCCCGGGGAATGATGTTTGCCATTGGCTGTGTGCAATCATTGTCGTGTAATACTAATACCTGCCCGACCGGCGTCGCGACTCAGGATCCAAATTTATATAAAGGGCTGGATGTAGATCACAAAAGTAGCCGGGTAGCCATGTTCCATAAGAAAACCATCCTTGCCATGGTGGATATTTTATCCTCTACTGGTCATAGTAGTACTGAAGACTTGAATCGTACGCACATTTTCCGCCGGGTTGATCAGCACACCGTATTACGTTACGACGAAATCTTTCCGCTAATTCATCCGGGGAGCTTTATCGATGAAGACGATGCGCCTAAGGCCTATCAGTTACACTTAAAGGAGGCTTGTGCCTCGACCTTTAAACCGGCGAATACCCTGGCTGAAGTGAATCATGAAACCCAGTCGGTTTAGCGCTGGTGTATGAAACGATTTTACCGAACAGTTAAAATATTGATAAACATCAAATAGTCATCACACAGATGTACTACACTAAGGTAAACAGAACAGCCAAATAAGGAGGCTGACAATGAGTGGTTATAACAGCGTTTTAGTTGCAATTGATGTGTTTGCCAATGAGCACAGTAAAGTGGTGGGAAAAGCCCTGGAGCTGGCTGGTTCAGCGGGCAAAATAAATCTGATTTACGTTGCCTATCCGCAAACTAATTTTGAGCCCTATGGCTTGTTTTTAGAGCGGGATTTTTCAGAAGAGGTGCGTGAACAGGCCCTTAAGAAATTACAGGGCATTGCCGACGGACACGGTATCCCAAGAACTCATCTGCACGTAGCAATTGGTTCTGCTGCTGAGGAGATCCATGAGATGGCGAAGAAGCTGAGTTCTGATCTTATTGTGATGGGTACTCACGGTCAAAGTGGCGTGCAGTTATTGCTAGGCTCTACAGCCAATTCAGTGTTGCACGGCATTGAGTGTGATTTGCTGGCCGTTAAGGTATAGCTGCATAAACGCGGTGCGCACAGCCGGTTGTACTGTGCGCCCGTTAATCATTTGGTTTCTGTATCCGCCGATTGACCGGCTTCGAGTTGTTCTGCGTAGCGGCCGGCCATTACCGATTCCGCGCCTTCCTGCTGCAAATTGAGCGCAGTAATTGGGAACGGAATAACAATATTCTCTTCATTAAATCGCTTGTGTAGTGCTTTGATAAAAGTCGATTTTACAAAGAACCGATTAAAATACTCTTTGGTTCTTAGCATTACGGTAAAATTAATGCTGGAATTATCAAAGGTGTGGTACACCACAAAGGGATCGTAAGACTCAACTCCCCATTCGTGTTCGAGCAGTATCTGATTAGCCACCTCCAGAGTGACTTTTTCAACAAAATCCAAATCAGAATTATAATGCACGCCAACTTCTACCGGCACCGACAGCTCCTTTTCGGGATAGTAGTAATTGATGATTTTTGACTGCGATACCTTGCTGTTGGGCACGATAACAATATTGTTTGGGAGCATTTTTATCCAGGTAGACCGCCAGCCAATTTTATCTACAAAGCCTTGCTCACCACTTTCCAGTTCGATGAAGTCACCGATGCGGAAAGGTTTGTCGATAAGAATTTGTACGCCCGAGAAAAAGTTTTCCAGGGTTGGCTGTAAAGCTAGCGCAACCGCCAGGGAAGTGATCCCCAGTGAAGCAATTAACGGGGTTACCGAAATGCCCAGTGACCCCAGCACCAGCAATATACACAAGCCAATAAGCAGAGCTCTGATAGCGCCGCTAGCAATGCTGCGAGTATTATTTAATAGTGGTGAGCGTGCAGCATAGACTTTTATGGCGTAGGTGACCCAACGCTCTATAAACAAGATAAGTGTGATGATGACCATGGCCTTGATGACATGGCCCAGAATTTCAGTATCTTCTTTTGGCAACGCGCCGGTGATAGTGACTCCGTAACGAGTCAGCCACAATAAAATGGTAAATATTGTCAGGTTAAGAGGTGCATTAAGGGCAAGGATGAGTACCTGATAAAAATGATTGTGTTCACTATCCTGTTGCTGCATCTGCGCGCGTAAACGCACCAGAAAAAGGCGTTTTGCGATATATAAAATCACGATAATAGCAAGACAGCCGCCGGCGACCATGCTTTGCTTTGTTGTCAAAACATCAATAAATTCCATGACTTAAGATTTCCTTAATCGCTATACGCTACACTATAGAAAATGACCCAACCAGTTATCCTGCAATCTATACACCACACATTCATAGCGGTAGCCTGAGATTGTGGTATAAATATGCGCGGAGTAATGCAAAGAGCAGTTATGGAGCAGTAATGTTTGTCACCAAAGTTACCGGCATTAAACGGTTATATTATGCAACCTGGTATTCACTCAAAGGGCTGAAAGCCGCATTTTTGAGTGAACCCGCGGTTCGTCAGGAACTGGCGTTGTTGGTATTTGGTATAGCGTTAAGCTTGTGGCTCGATGTGACGGCGGTAGAGCGCGTGCTACTGGTTAGCAGCTTGCTGTTAATTATTATTGTGGAACTGCTTAACAGTGCTATAGAAGCCGCCGTGGATAGAATAGGCCCGGAAATTCATGAGCTTAGCGGTAAGGCCAAAGATATTGGCTCGGCCGCAGTATTTGTGGCAATCATGCTGGCTTTGTTTTGCTGGGCCTCTATTTTATATCCGTTATTTCTCGATCTTTTTTAAGCGGCGCAGATCTTTAAACCAAAAGGCGCCACCCGCCGCCACAGCCATAGCACAGGCACCGCCAAGTAAGGTGGCGCCAACCGGCCCTACAGCCGCAGCAACGGCGCCAGCGCGAAAATCACCAAGCTGGTTGGACGAAGCAATAAAAATAGAATTGGCCGCACTCACCCGGCCGCGAAGTGCATCCGGGGTATTTAACTGTACAACAGCGCCGCGAATAACCACGCTTATCATGTCGGAAGCCCCATAAACAAACAGTGCACAGGCCGCAAGCCATAGCGTTTCAGAAAGCGCAAAAGTAATAATAGAGAGGGCAAATACGCCCAGCGAAACAAACAGGGTTGTGCCTGTGTTGTCGAATTCTGTTTTGAAGCGGGATAAGTAGATGCCCATTAGTACCGCTCCCGCGGCAGGCATGGCACGAAGGAAACCGAGCCCCTCAGGCCCCACATTTAAAATGTCTGCTGCGTATACGGGTAACAGCGCTACAACACTACCTGACAACACAATTAGCAAATCCAGGCTCAGGCTACCCAGTACAATTTGATTTTGCCAGACATAGCGCAAGCCGCCGAGTAAGTCCCGCTTGCCTTTGCCGGTATTGGCTGCGCCCATTGTTGGGATCTGATAAAAACAGGTGAGGGTGGCAATAGCAGCGGCTACCAATAACCAGTAGATGTTGCGGTCTAACAGGGCAATCAGAATACCCGCCACAAAGGGACCCACAGTTAGCGCAATATTCCACACCGTGCTGGTTATGGCTACGGCCTGATTTAAATGGTGTGGCGGTACCAGATTTGGCAGCGTTGCCTGTAAAGCTGGCGACATAAAAGCTTTACCGCATCCGTGCAGACTGATTAACGCCAGCAGGAACCACTTGTTAAAGTCTGGTGTCATCATTAGCAGCGCAAAGCCGCTAAGTACCAGCAGTTGCATGGTGGCACCAGCCAGCAAAATTTTGCTACGGGAGATGTGATCTACCGCCCAACCGGTAATAGGAAATAACAGATAAACCGGCACAATCTGGAACAGGCCGACCAGTGCTAAATCAAAAGGATCGCCGGTACGTTCGTATAAATGCCAGGCAAAAGCCACTGCCATAATAGACTCAATGGCACTAAAGATACCTCGCCCACACAAAAACCAGACAAAGCGGGAAGTAAAAACCGAAGATTGAGTCATTATTGGAGGTACATTTGGAGGCAGGGCGTGAAAGCCATTAAATCAATAGCGCTATGCTACCAGATAGCGACGGTTCTGTACTGTAAGTTTGGACAGAGTAAACAGTTTTTCGGTTAGAATTGACAAAACAGTAAATAAAAAGGCGCAACCTAAACGGTGTTAGGTTGCGAAACCGGCCGGGAACAGCCAATGAAACCTTTAATACATTTTGTAAGGCAGGAATTTACCTGACATCACAACGTGAACTCTGTCGCCTTTAGGGTCTTCCTCGCGCTGTAAGTCCATGGAGAAGTCGATAGCACTCATGATGCCGTCACCAAACTCTTCATGGATAAGCTCTTTAAGCGTGGTGCCATAAACATTTACCAGCTCATACCAGCGATATATTAACGGATCGGTTGGGACTTCAGTGGGCAAAGAACCTTTATAAGGCGCAATTTGCAGCCAGGCCACAGCTTCATCACTGAGTCCGAGCAGTGAACCTACGCCTTCCGCCTGCTCCTTAGTCATGGCCATCTGACCTAAACATGCCGCTGTGCTCCATTCTTTTGACTGGCCGACAACTTCGGCGATTTCAGACCATTTAATGCCCTTGGTAATTTTGGCAGACTGGATCATTGCAGTAACCTGGGTACGATCGGTAATCATGATGTTAGCTTCCTGTATTGGGTTAAACGATATTAAGTTTCGGGCACAAAAAAACGCCCATGCCGTTACCAGCAAGCTGGCACAGCATGAGCGTCTTTGCTCAAACACATAGATCGTGTTTATGAATCAATCTAGTGTTAAACAGAAAGCATTAACAATGCCATGTTAATAATTGCATATTAAACAATGAGATAAGTTATAGGAGAATACCCAATACCACACAAATGACCTATGTTGGCGCATAGTAGCCGTTATAAAGCACCACCTTTGCGCGTTTGGCTGGTTATAAAAAAGCGGCGTCGAGACTTTTATACACTTCACTCGCGTTATCGCTCATGACACAGGTGATAAGCTCGAATGGTAGGTAAGTTATGCAAGCAGGCACTCCATTCATCAAGCCTTTAACCGCGCTGCTATCGAGAATTTTATAAAAATCCCGATTGCAGGCGCGCAGCAGAAAATAAGTGATATACCAAACCCTTGTCGTGTCTTTGATAATTGTTGTCGCCGCAGCGATAACACTCCAGCGAGGTGCCTCATTAAGGTAATAGTGCAGGCGGGGTTAGCCTGTGAGGTGAGCCAGGGTGTGGCCAACCTGATGTTGGTAGCCATAAGTCTCAATAGTCGAATCAAAAGGGCTGTTTGGGGTAGGCCGGTACACCACAACTGAACACAACTTCAGTGAATCACCTGTTTGTCTTAAAAAATAATGAGGATCTTATTATGAGTCGAAATACAGGTATTGCCATGGCTGCAGGAGGCGCGGCAGTCGGCGCCGCTATGGGGAACGCAATTGGTAACTCGGTAAGAATGCGCAGCTTCCGAAAGAAAATGGTTGATGATCTTATCAGTGACTTTGGTGCCTTAATCGCAACAGAAACCGTGGTGTACTGGGTACAAAATGATGGCTCAACCGATTTTGCGTACCGTGAATATGCCGACAAACAGGTGCAAAACCGAATTTACCAGGATGTAATGGCCTGCTATGGCGAAAGGGCAGCAGATTTCGTTGATTTTCGAATACAAAAATCCCGGGAGAAAGGTGTCGCCTTTAACCTTAGCCAGGGACTCAGGGAGTTTCTGGATTCCGAAGGGATAGAGCACAACAATCAAATTGACATTGAAAGCTACGCAAACAGGCTGACATCAGTTAAACCCAAAAATCCATCTATCAGAAGTTTGTTGCTGATTCTGGGGAAACAGCCTTCGTTTCTGCGCAGTGTAGGGATTGTTATTACCCTTATCACCTGGATAATGGTGCTGTCTGTAATTGCCAGAATGGGGCTTGAGGTGTCATCGTTGGCCATTTCATTCTGCGTAGCGACGCTGGCTATTATTCTCGGTGGCAGAAAACTAATGGCCGCCTTTGTTAATAAAAAAATAAACGGTCAGTTTGAAGCATTAAACGAAGAGTATGAATTGCTGGAGAAACGATTTTACGAAGACGCTAACGCGATTACGTAATTGCGCTGGCAACGTTGCATTGTTTGGCTAATAGACCTATTTCAATTAGCTGGCCTTGTATGAAACGGCTAGCTAAATTACTTATTGGTCACTGTTGCTGAAGGTATTGATACCAGTTGATTTCTAATTCGGAGGATGTCTTACTTTCTACAGTGGCCTGCAGTCGTTCAGCGCCAGCCAGGCAAAAACAACTGACAACACTATCCCCAAGCCAAGACCAAATTTCACTTTTCCGCCGTCTTGCCGGTCGGTGAGTAAGGTGAATTTATCTTTAATGATAACTTGCATGGCTGGCTGCCTCCCTGTTGCCTGGCATGTTCTTATAAATAATAAGGTGAGCCCGAACGACTATTCCTCTCATGATATGTAAGGATATTTTAACTCCTAATTTTACGCAAATGTCATTGATAACTATGCAATTGAGGCTGCTATATAGTAGTTTTGTGCTTTGCTTGGGTCTGCGGTTTGTAATTTTTACGGTGCAGATTTTTATTGTTATTGCCAGTGAAGGTGCAGAGTTTATGAGTGTTGTTTTTAAAATGGTGGGAACGGGGAGTTCAGACTCCGACACAATGTTTAATACAGGAGCCGCAATAGTTCAAGAGTCCGGGGCCTTTCTGATTGATTGTGGCTTTACCATTAAAAGCGCTTTGAACACCTGTGGCATTGGGTTTGACAACATCTGCGGTATTTTCATTAGTCATGTTCATGGTGATCATGTATTTGGATTAGAGCGCGTGGGCTATGAATATCTGTTTCGGCTACAACGTAAAGTGCCCCTTTACTTAAAACGCGAAATTTATGAAGAGTTGTGGCTCCAGACCCTAAAAGGCTCAATGGGCAGAATTGGCGAGGGTGACGCTACCTTGGAGGATTTTTTTGATGTGCGTTTTATTGAGCACAACCAGTTTAGCTTTGCAGGCGTTAATTATGAGGTCTTCGAGGTGTCACATACCCCTGGTAAACCCTGCTATGGCATTTGTATCAATAAGAAAATTCTCTATACCGCAGATACCCTTGCCATTTTGGACATAGTAAAACAATACGATTACGATTTTTGCTTTCACGATGTGTCCTTACATGAAGGAAACCCGGTGCATGCAAACCTGAGTTCCTTAATGGCATATCCGGATAACGTAAAACGAAAGATGCTGTTAATGAGTTATGGTGATGACTGGCAATTATTCGAAGACGTCGTGTCAGACCATTTTATGGGTTTTGCTAAGCAGGGAATGAGCATTGAATTATAAGACGTTTCACTGTGTTTTTACCGAGCCGAAACATTCGAGGTTTTCGGTTATTATTAATCAAGATAAAACGCTTTTCTTTGTATACTGGCTGGAGCTCAAAAAACTGGGGATAAGGCACCTTGGTGCTGGTGAAGAATTATGTGCTCAGTTTTCATCCAAGCCGAAAAGGACGATAGAACGCGGTTTAGCGTTAGAGTCGGCAGTTTGTTTTGAGCAACCCAGCGATTGTCCCGCTTTTGAGTATTACATTGGGGAAACCTTCAGTCAGGAACAGTTATCGTTACTCCTGCAACAGGACGTACCATTAATTGTATTCAGACAGTGTACTTTCGGGGTGGTGAATATCGAAGGGTTAACACTGACCAGCCACTGTGCATTTTTCGACTGTGAGTTTGCTGATGATTTCAGACTAATTGCCTGCAATTTTCCGGGTAACCTGTGGTTTTGTAGCAGCAGATTTAGTAAACATTTCAGTTTAAAATCATCAAATATCCAACATAACCTGCATATGGAATCCTGTGATTTTAGTGGGCCAGGTGGTGTTTCTTTGCGCGGACTTTGTGCTTCTAATGTGTACCTGGACTTTGGTGTGCAGGGCTGTGAAGACATTATCTGGCTCAATGAAGTGGCAATTTCGGGTGTGGTTTCACTAGGTGGTACCTTTTACAATGATATTGAAGTTATCGGTGATCAGGACCAGGAAACTGAAACCAGCAGGGGAGTGATTAAGGGATTTTATGCTGGTCGTGAACTTTATGATTCTGAAACCGCGAACACCACTACAATACAAGGTAAGTTAAGGATTCAGGCGTGTGACATTAATACCGTTTACGTTAACAACACTACAATACAAAACTGTTCCATTAGTCAAAGTAACATCGATACCATTAACCTTACCGATGCAACCATTGTTAAAGATTTAAGCATTTCTCACACTACATTTAAAAATCCCGGTCTGGCTGCACTTTCGTTTCAGCGTACTTCCATAGAACGGCATCTGCGCCTGCTCAATAACGGTATTGTTGGCAATCTGGTGCTACAAAATTCAACCATAGATGGCAATGCCTACATTGAGGATAACCATCTTGAAGCCTGTAAACTACAGCTCAACCGACTCAGTGCAGCACGACTGGTATTTCTGCCTATTAACGATATTTACGTTAAAGAACGGCATTTCCCGCTGTCACTGGAACCGAGGCGATTTATTATACAGGAGCAGGATACGGATGATAAAACGGCAGAGCTTTATTGTTCATTGAAGAACTGGTTTAGTGATACGGGTCAACTGGATGCCGAAGATGACGCGTATTTTTTTATGCGTCAGAAGCAACCTCATTTTGCAGTAACCCGATTATTGTTCGGACATGTTTTTGGGTGGGGCGTGAGACTCAGAAATATTGCCATTTCTTCCACCCTGATCATTATACTGTTTATGTTATTGTTCAGGCTGTGCCAGCCTGATATGAGCTGGCAAGCATCGCTTGCCTTAAGTGTTCAGGGGTTTACCGGAAACTTTTTTGGCAAGTGGCCGGATTATGAACCCAGCGGTGATATAGCAGCACTAACCGTATTAGAATCTGTTGCGGGAATTGTGTTTATCACCGTTTTTATAGGAGCCTATATTCGCAAACTCCTGCGTTAGTTAAGGCTATTTTGGGGTTTTAAAAGGCATTCTTTTTAGTCACCTTAACCTTTATAGACTATGCTAGGAGCGAATATACTATATATGGATACCTGCTTTTTCAGGCTGTATTACAGAAATAAGCAGAAACTTATCAAGGGATAGATGAGTCATGCAAAAATTATTAAAAGCAGCAGTCGTTGTTATTTTATCAGTCCTCTCGGCAACGGCGTACGCAACTACTGCTGTTGCAGAGCTTCCTGAGCATTGGGTTGGACTGCTACCGGAACGTGACAAGCTAAAGTTCATTACCGTTAACCTCGAAAAAGGGGCGGCTGCAACGTCGGCAAAAGGCCCACGCGACAACCAACGTCAGCAGAGAGCCGCAATGAGCATGGAGCGTGGTCGCGGCGCTAATCACGGACAGGCGCTGGCTTTGCAATTTGGCGAGGGTGAATCTGTTAGCGGGCAGGTGATTATCGATGTCGCGACACTGGATGCAACCATGCCGTTAACTAATCCACAAGTATATCCACTGCAGGGAGAATATTTTGCGGCACTTAATTTACTCAAGTTTCAGTTTCATCCTCCCAGACAACAAGTCGTTACCTTATTTGCCGCGTTAAACAAAGATAACACACAGATGTATGTGTTCTATGGTGGTCCGGCTGGCAACACAACAGCGCCATTCATTCTGACTTCAGGTTATACACTCCCAGCGATGTTGCAAGGTATCGCCGAGCCAAGAGAGGTTATCGAAGAAGCCCGTTTAAAAGAGTTAAAGCGAAAAGAGAAAGAGCAAAAGGTGCAGCAAAAAATGGATGCATTGCGCCTTGAAGCTCAACAAGCCAGAGCGGCAGGCGATGCTGAACGGGTAAATCAAATCCGCCAGAAAATGAATGATTTGTTTAGTCAGAGTGCACAGAATAATGCCGCAAAAATGCACCCTGCTGAAGAATCCAGGGTAAGGCAGCAACAGCTTCAGCAAAAGAAAAGGCAAAGAATAAATGCACAAATGAGTGCCCTTAATACCGAAATCATCGAACTGCAAACAAAAATTGCTGAGGCCCGAAGAGATGGTAATCATGAAATTGCCAATTCGTTAACGCAACAGTTGCAAGAACTGAGGATACAGCAACAGGATGTGGCAAGCGGACGCCATGCGGTGTTGCGCGAAAAAAGCGGTAAGGGGTGCATGCCTGTACTGCAAGCCTGGCTGAGTGAAATGACTACGCAAAGTAATTCATCGGGCAGAGCGTTACAGCCGGTACAGCTGCTCAATCTGTTCAGACCTTCTGTGTTTAACCGTCATTTTGATAAAGCGTTGTTTGAGCTGGACGACGAACTACGTGAAGGTTACAAGTACGAGTTAGCCAGGGTTTGTTCCAGGGATGCGGGGTTAAAAATAAGACAAGGCGATCTAAATGTGATTGCCAGTGGCTTTGGCGATGACAGAGGCGTTTTTGATTATACCAGTGCTGGCATTGGTGGAATGGCGCTTGACGGGGTAGATGAATGGCAACGTCGAACAGTTAATAATCTTGCTGTTAAGGGCGATGAGGAGGCTCTGAGTGAGTTTGCTGTGCAGTCACACTATATTCTAAATGCGGTGTGGCCTGCAGAGCAGACTGAAGGCAAAGCCACCATAACAAACACCATTGAAAAGGCAAAAACCAAAGATATTTTTGCGGAAGTTGATGCCCGCGTAGCGTTGGCGAAAAATGGTAACCTGAAAGCATTGCTTAACGCGGCGGAACCCCGGACATTAGCAAACTGGTTTTCTACCGATCTGCGAACTCAGGATAAAGTCAGGCAATACGTCGCTCAACAGATCCCCGATTTATTATCCGGTTACTTTACTTCGCATAGTGTCCCTGCCAGTGCAGATTTCTCTTCACCCGAGGAAGCTTTAATGGCTTCCAAAGCATGGTACGAGGAAAATAAAGAACTGTTTATTGCTTTTAATACGCAGCCCGCAATAAAGCAAATGTTGGAAAAGCTTTATTTACAGCGCGATGCCAGCTACAACGCATTACTCCAATCTTTTCAATCCGACATAACAGCTGCCGATTCTGCAACTGACCTCGAAAAGATAGGTAAAGAATTATATATCAAGCCAGATAAGCACCATTCCAAAGTATGGCAGCAAATCACTGAAGCTAAAAAGCGCAGGCAGGAAGCACTTGACCAGGTTGCCTATATCGCAAGGGTAGGCAAAGGGCCACTTAACGCCGAAGACGATGGCGCCGTTTATATAAACGCCCTCTACCGCGGCGATTTTAAAATAATTGAAGAAGAAGATAAGAAATTTGCCACCTCAATGGTGAAAATGTCGGAGCCACTGCTTAATAGTGGTGTTTTTGAACTCATGTCACTGTTTGCCGGCGACCAGAGCAACGCGAATGCAATGAAACAAGCAATGCGAGAACGGATACAAAGTATCAGCATGACCTCAGCAATGACCGGTCTGTTCATTGTGGCTTACGAGCATTTAGCCGCAAAGTGTTTAGGGCCAAACCCAGTGGATTTTGAGCGCACTGTGGTATGGGAAGAAGTGAGTCAAAATATTTTAGGTGAGGAGTTTTACCGCAATACGTTTAGTAAAACCTATTATTATACTATTGCCCAGCGACATGCGGACTTGTTTGCCCAATTAGGTCAGGGAACGAGTGCCGGAAGCCTGGAAGCAATGGGCTCCATATATGGCGCATTTGGCCTGATTTCTCAAGATATACAGCAATCAATTTTTACGCTGAGTGGCAATTTACGGGGTGTAACCAATGTGATGCAGCGCTATGAATGTGACAGTGAGGAAATGCAAACGCTTGAAAAGTCGCTACTTGATATTACGCGCTCACGACTTTAAGTGATGACTGACGATAGCTATCAGCAATCTTAAAACGACACTCAAAGTAAAGGTAAGGATCACAGTCGTGAACTTGCTTTATAAACCTATAGGTTACTTTGCAATATTCCGGTGATTTGCCAAATAACGCAAAGTGGATCCTTTATAAGATAATTTCATCTCACAGCGATATTCATACTATGGCTGACAAGTTTACATATCTTTAACAGTGATGTTTTCGCCCGCGGCGATTTCAATCATTGGTAAAGCAGCAGGAATAATGAGATGAAGTGTAATCACAAGGTTATTGGTGCGGTGCTGGCATCCGTGTGGCTGACAGGATGTTCAGGCGCCAAGAATACAGATAACAACGAGGTTGCGAACACCTGTCCATTGCCGACAACATTCCAGTGGCAAGCCAGTACTGCATTGGTTTCGCCTAACGAGGGAATATTCGGCATTAAGGATCCATCTGTAGTGTACTACGATGACGAATACCATATCTGGGCCACCATAAACGATGGCTCCTGGAAATCGGTGTACTTCCACTTTGCCGACTGGCAAAGCGCGGCTGAGGCTGTTCAACAACCTATGAATGGTACGCTTGTGGGAAACACGGTTGCGCCCCAGGTGTTTTATTATCGCCCGCACAACCTGTGGTATAACTTTACGCAATGGGGGCGGGGCTATGCAACAACCCGCGATATTACCGACATTAATAGCTGGACACCCAGGAAAGATTTTTTACAGGAGGGGCCACCCATTGAAAAAGGTAAGCCTGAGTTGGATTACTGGGTAATTTGTGACGATGTGAACTGCCATTTATTCTTCTCCAGAGACGATGGCGTGCTGTATAAATCAAAAACCTCCAGAGAAAATTTTCCAAACTTTGTGGGTTATGAAGTCGTTATGGAAGACCATCGCGGTAACGGCAATAGTTTTTTATTTGAAGCAGCCAATGTGTATAAAGTGGATGGCACCGATCAGTACCTGTTATTGGTGGAGGCCTTTAACAGTGAAGACGGCGCATATGGCCCGCGATTTTTCCGTTCCTGGATGGCCACAGATTTAGATGGGCCCTGGACACCGCTGGCCGATACCGAACAAAACCCCTTTGCGGGCAACGCCAATGTAGACTGGGTTGAAGGCAAATGGGCCGATGGCATCAGCCACGGTGAAATGATCCGCTCAGGATACGATGAATATCTCACCATCGACCCGTGTAATTTACAGTTTGTATTCCAGGGCGACTCCGGGCCCTCACTGAATGGTGGCTATGGCGGTGAACCCTATAAACTAGGCGTGTTAACCCTTAAATAACCTAAACAGCTTGCTATGAAATAAGCGGCTAGCTCAACATTAAAAATGTAAGCATCTGAATTAATTGGTTGAAATAAATTATGCATTATACAGGACTCTTAACAGAGTCCTGATTAAGTTAATTCAATAATTATTTTCGAGTATAGATATCTTTGAAATACAACATCTCTAATACGCGGTTTGACGCCCCTTGGTAGAACCCCGTTTCTATTTCATCTGTTCTGGGATTTCTGAATGTGCCAAAAACAATGTCAAAAATGGGTAAATCGCTGTAGTTATATTGATGAATTCCCTTGCCATGGTGAACTCTGTGACTTTCTGGCCGTTGGATCACATAGCCTAACCAGTAGGGAGTTTTAATATTACTGTGTTGAAAAACGGCTAAAAACTGGCTGATAAAAAGGAAGTAGGTTGCTGCTTCTGGTGATACGCCTACCACAACGACCAAACTCATACTTCCGAGCAGCGTAAAACCAATCATATCGAGTGGGCTAAAATAGAACGCTCCAATCGAATCAACGACTTCAGCACTGTGATGCATTTGGTGGAATATCCGCCATAACCAGTTGGATTTATGCATCGCTCTGTGCCATATATAGATTAATAATTCAAAAATAAACAGGGCAGTAAAAGCACTAAGCCAAGCGTTTGATTGGGTTAAATCGAAGAGTTGATAACTTGCCAGATAATTGTCCCAAATGAGTGGCAAGTAACTGGCCAAGTAAAAATAACTAATTAACGCTATAGTACATTTCAGGTACCAGGCTTTGGGGCGCTGCAAATTTTTGCCAGGGAATAAATGTTCTATTAAGAATAGCCCGCTATACATTGCTAAGAGACCCAGTGAGATAGGGTCGAGTAATACTTCTATTGGTGTAGGCATAATCACTCCGGATATAGATAGCCAAATGGATATAAAATTATGCCTGGCAGAAAATATTCATCATGAAGAAGAACACATGATTCAATAATATTTAGATAACGATTATCTAAATGCGGAAATATTGGTGTTTAACTAGGGGCTGTTGATCTTTGCTGTACGATTTTTGGTCTATATGAAAGCATTTTAATCGCGGAGCAGTCCTGAAGGCATAGTTGTTCTACGTCAAAGGGCTGTGACAATGAGTAAAATGCTTTCATGACGACCCCTTCGGGCAGCGCCTGTGTATCATTTATACTGTGTTGACTGTTTTTGATTTAGCCCACTAGACCTGCAAACAGTCGCCTTGTCTAAATGATACACAGACTGCTGCAAAAGTGTACAGCAAAGATCAACAGCCCCTAAATACCGGCTCGACATAATGGCTAAAAGAAGGAATTAACCTCGTTATGATTTATCAGCTGGGTAATATTCAAATTGATACTACGCAATTTACAGTGATGGCAGCCGGCAAAGCTATTTCCGTGGAGCCGAAAGTATTTGATTTGATTATTTATCTGATAATCCATCGTGCTGCCGTAATCACCAGGGATGAGCTGTTTTCTCAAATATGGAAAGGCAGGACGGTTTCAGATACAACCCTGAGTAATCACATAAAGTCAGCGCGAAAAGTACTGGGCGATGACGGTGAGCTGCAAAAAGTAATCAAAACCGTACGAGGAAGAGGCTATCAATTTGTTGGCGATGTAATCGAACAATCAACGGTAACAAAAGATCCGAAACCTACTAATCAACAGCTACATTCGCTACCCAACGCTGAAAAACGCTTTCCATTCTTATCTCGAGCGCCCAATTACCTTGTTTATGTAACTGTTACTTTATTTCTATTTGGGTGCATCGGCTTCTACTTTTTAAAAGTCACAGAGAAACCAGCTCCGCATATTCTGGTAATGCCCTTTGAAATTTCCAGTACGGAAGAGGGGAATTGGCAACCCTTTGCCGATCAGATGACCCGCGAGGTTATTCGCAAACTAAGCCGGATTTCTTCTTTAAAAGTAGTGCCCACCGCGTCGGCTTTCTTATTTAGTCAACAAGCGAATAATGGCAGTCTGGAAGATAACCTGCCTCAAGTGAATTTAGTCTTGTCGGCGGTTGTGAATGTGTCAGCGGATAACAAAGTTCGTATCACCACTGAATTAATGGAGGTAGAGAAGCAAAAAATTATTTGGAATAAAGCTTATGAAACCGCTATCGACAATACTAATTTTTTTTCCGTCCAGGAAGATATTGCTCGCTCCGTTACTTACTCTTTGAAGCTTATACTAGGGCAGGCTGAACAACATGCGCTGGCAAGTTTCCCAACTGCTAATTTAGCTGCGTATGAACTTTATGTAAACGGTCAGGATGAAGCGAGCAAGTTAAACCATGATGCTTTACTACGGGCAGTTTCTTTATTTGATCAAGCCATCGGACTTGATCCTGACTTCGCGTTAGCCTATTTAGCAAAAGCCGATGCGTATCGGAATATTATGGTGTATTTTGAAAGGCCTGTGGAGGTATTACCAGAGGTCGTCAATGCTGTGAATGCAGCGCTTAGCCTTCAGGTTGATGCCGCCGAAGCGTTATCCTCCCTTGGCTTAGCCTATGCTTTCGCATGGCGTTGGGAAGATGCGATACGAACACTCTCTGCCGCGAAAGCGCTCAATCCAAGGATGGCGCAAACGGAATTGGGTTTGGCAATTTATTATACCGGAATTGGTGATAGGCAAAATGTTATAAATTCAATCACTCTTGCTGATAAATTCGATCCATTGAACGTCGAAATCGCGGATTGGGGGCACTGGCTGCTGGCCATGGTGGGTGAACTGGAAGCCGCGAAGCACTGGAGTCTGGAGAAAACAACACTGCATCCGAAAGTAGGGATGATCTTTAGCGGAGCAAGTATGTCTGCCTCACTCAGAAATGAACATTCAGAAGCGATAAAACTGGCAAAGCAGGGGATCCTACTCGATCCTCAATCTCCTTACGCGTATTTGGCATTAGCTCAGGTATATGGTTATGCAGGGCAACAGGAAAAGATTGAAGGCCTGTTAATACAGGCAGAAAAGTTTGATGGTTATGTTTGCCCCTACGAAAAGGCCATAAATTATATTTTACTGAATGACACAGACCAGGCTTTTTCGAACTTGCAGGAGGCCATTGATGCACGCTCAAATTGTCTTGTATTTACCCGACAAGATCCCCGACTGACGCCCATAAAGGACGATCCAAGATATCACACATTGTTGAAGCGTATAGGCTTGGATGATGAATCTATATTGCGCTATTCACTACAGAGAAGTAATTCTCTGGTATACAGCGCAAGCGACTAAGAAGCAAAAACCACACAGATGAAAATATTTTGTAATTGTAGTGTGATTTTTAAGCATTCAATGACAGTATATAAAACAGAGTATATTTCCTGACGTTCTAAGTTGGCTGTAACGCCGGAAAATAAAGGGCTTCGTTCCCTGGCAGTAAGGTATAGCGCCATTATGGCGGTGTACTGCTCAATCGTAAGCATGGTTGTATTATCTGCGGAGGGAATTATGTTTTTACCTAAAAGTCTGTTCACCGCTATTGTTTTACTGGCGGTTAGTTCCTCAATCTCATCACCAGCTATAAGTGCAGAAGGGCGCTTTTTAACCTGTACAGAAGACGGCTGGATCAATAAATCTGATGCCAGTTTCGCTGCTGATTGCGCTAACATGGCATTTGAAGGTGATTTAGCAGACCGACAAAAGGTCGCCTGGATGTTTTTCGTCAGGGTGAACCAGCAGATAGCCAGCGGTAAACACAAAGGCATGAACGGCGGCAAAACCGTACCACAATGGATGGCGTGGCCTACGGATCCGGATACTTTTGCGAGCAGGCAACCGTTTGATTTTTCAGCTGCACCCCGCACCACAATGATGCCATCAGCAGAAAAGAAAGACCTTCACGTTGGCAATGTTTCTACAGCAAATCCCGATGGCGCGAATGAAGAGGTCACCCGAAACCGTATTTCCTACGACTATCTGATTAAAAACCACCTCACAACCCGAGCCGATATTGCTGCCTTTTTCGAGGGTAATGACTTTGTGAACATGCCGGTTGGCACGGTTGAACTCAAAGCTTCCTGGCTGCAGGTAACGTCAGGGAGCCCGGCCCCGGATGGTGCACTAACCTTTGAATTTGATTCAGGAAAATACTGGTGGCGAGGTCTTCACATCATGGTAAAAATGCGTGAGTTAGATAACCCTGCGCAAATGTTTTACAGTGAAGAGCCAAGTTGGTTCTGGTCAACTTTTGAGTTTAATGGCAATCCGGGTATCAGCCACGTAAGAGAAACGCTCATTACGCAGCGAAAACCGCTGAATAAAAGTGAAATTAAAAACCTGCTTAGTGCTGGCGGACTCAATACGCCCGAGTATCAGAACTTTGCCCCTAATGGCACCCAAATTCGATTTACCGATAATGCCGACGGCGTGACGCCGGTTATTTTAGGGCACACTGATATGGAAGACTTTGCTGGCAAGCCGAATACCGCTCAACCCGCCTATTGGACGTCGTTTAACGCCAGTTGTCACAGTTGCCACGGCACCGCAGCCTATAACCCTGCTACTGCAACGACATTCCCGTTCTCCTCTCCAACCGGTGCACTGGATCCTGCCTATAACGCAGCCGATAGCAATGGTGCCACGGTATACCTTGGGCAAGGGTTTAAGCCACTGGATTTTATGTGGCCTATTGTATTTCAAACCAAATAATCGCGGGCCAAATTCTCATATATGGTTGCAATGGCCCTGACATAATGTCTGGCAGGGCAGTGGTGTAGGTATCAATTATTTTTACATTCACCGGGAGAGAGAAGAATGAAAAGGAAACCACTAGCAGTTTTAAGCTCGATGCTGTCCTTAACTGTTGCCCATCCAGTTTTCGGTGAGGCTACTCAGCCCTTTCGCTATGAAGTGCCAGCTAATATACAGGATTTCGCTGACGATACGGTAAAGCAGCAGGCGCTGAATCGGCTGTGGAATAACAATATGAATGCATTTAACCTGCAGGCAATTAAGGGAAATCCATGGACAAACGAACAGGATTCACCGCGCAGTAACTATCTTGATCCCAAACAATATGGCACTCAAAGCGATACGGGTACGCTTATTCATCCGATAACCTGGACTGCCTTTCCTAACCGGGTTAGCTGGTATTTTAGTACCAGCCAGAAAAATCCTTACCAAGTTTCAACAGATTTGCTCTATCCACTTGCTGATGATGGCAGGCTCAATCCCGATGATCCTGCACTCATTGCCTGGGTGAGCATGGATAAATCTGGCACATTGAAAAAAGAACTTGATCAATTACTGATAAATTACCCCGCGTTTAATAGTGATGATACCAGTAATTTCGCTAAGCTCCCGGTGCCTTCGGATATTTGTCCAACCGTAAACTGGCAGCAACCAGAAAGTCAGTGGAAAACCGGGAAATCATTCAATAGCTTTGGCCCGCCAGGCCCCCGAGGCTGGAAAGACGAATATAATGAATGGGTAGTCACTCGCAATAAAGAAGGCAAGATTATTCGCGTAAATTTTACGGCGGAAAACCCGGAATATTGGTTTAGCCTTTGGCATATTGACCCTGGTAAAGTTTTGCAGTTGTACCGTCAATTGGTAAGTGAAAACGTGCGACTGGAGGATCTTTACCTTAAGGATGCGCAAGGCAATACCGTTAATGATCACCGTAATAAGCCGTACTACAATCCGCTGAATAAATGGAATTACGGCAATCGAGCGACGCCGACAAGTGGCGGCGCTGCTCATCTAACCAGTCCGCCCAATACGGTGGGAGCCGAGATATTTTTAGGGGCAGCAGCAACGATTATTCGCGATTTAAGCCCGGCTGATTACTCACCGCAAGAGAACAATTGTGTTTCAGAATACGGTTCTTCATTTCGTAACAGCGATCCCAACATTGGGTTTCAGGCGAATCAGGTTGTTAAAAACCTCAAATTTCCTATTTCATTGAGTAACCCAATCGCCTTATACATGCAAAGGCCTGATTTTTCGAACTATAAACTGCCAGAAACAGAAACAGATCCCGAGGCTAGAGCCAGTGACTTTTTTAAGATACTTCGTGGTAAATCGGCTAGCGAAACAGGCCGCAATTATGACCAGATCCTCCATGCAGTATTTGAGGTGCCTGCAGACAGAGGATACACCGTCAGTGATATTACAATTAACGGTAAACCTATCTGGTGGGGATCTCAGATAGCAGAAACCTTTAATCAGGCTCTGGCTGCAACCGCTTATATCAAGGAATCGCTAAAAGATACACATAAGCACCCAGGAGTCGGTACACCTGATAAACAACAGCCGTGGCCGCAGCCTCTGGTAAAAAATTCGGTGCTTAAAACCATTAATAATACGCCTTCAATTAGTGCCGCAACGATTCCGTTGCTGCCACCAGTGGTGGAAGCCGGAAGCCGGTTAACTGATATGGCTCTGGAGGCGCTTGAGGGGGGCAATGCCCCCAGAATCGAATTTACCAATCCAGATGGTACCGTTGCGTCTGATATTAAACTGGAGAATTTAACGTCCTACACTCCAGGCAATAACCAGGTGCCGGGAAAACATAAACTCTACAGTACTATCATTTACGTGTTTGATATTGATATTGGAGAAAACGTTGCGCCAGGCCAATACGGTATTCGGGTGAGCAATTACCCGAACACTTCACCATCTCCCGTGCCGGCGGCGTTAACCGTTATCGCCCAACAATAAGGAATCATTATATGAATCGTCTTTTTCCCGTAGTGATACTGATAATGTGTGGGTTGATTGCGGCATGTGATGAGAATCAACAAGAAAAGTCAGTAAAGCAGCCACATTGTCTGGTTAAAGTGGCGGTTTCACCCGTTGTTCCTAATGATACGATGCTAAGCGATCAGGCTTCATTTAACTGTATGGCGTGGCAACAGTTTATTGCACTTAACTGGTCGGCAGATCTTAACGCTGCGGCTAATACCTTTGGTACACCAGGAGATTACTCCCCAAAGGTATTTGAGACATATAAAAATGTTCATTCATTTTTAGGTGGAGATGGCAGCGATCCCGGACCATGGAGTAACCCTGCGTCTACTGCTGTGGTAAATGGGGTAAAGGTAGCGCATCCTAAGTATCTCAGCAGAATATCTAAATTTAGTGATGGATTTGATTCGGATGATATTGAAGAAGCTGCGCCCAGCCCTAACGCCTGGCTGGCCGATAAACGTGGCAACCTGGTGTGGTACGAAGTACTGGTAAACAAGGATGAATACGACTATTTCTACCGAAATGGCTTTTATAATGCGATAAAGCAAAATAATGCAGCCAGCCAGGGGATCCATATCAACCTGCCCAAAGGCCAACTGGGGGGCAGAGTAGGGGCTATGGAGATTAAAACGGCCTGGCTGACGGTAGTTGATCCCGACAATCCAAAATGGCAGCGGTACAAACTGGCCAACGGCGTATTTTGTGACGATACCGAGCACTGCACCAGCAATACCGTGGCGCTGGTTGGTATGCATATAATTCATAAAACCGTCTCGCAGCCAAGCTGGATATGGTCGACCTTCGAACATATTGATAATGCGCCCGACAAAGCCGACATTCACAGCGAAAAAATTCTCGATCGAGATTACAACTTTTACTCAGAGCGTTGCACAGAGCGGGTAATACCAAGTGCATGCCTGAACGAAAAATCAAAAAAGGACGTTGAAATAACAACCACCTGTGAACCGAATACTGCGCCACAATTTGGCCTTAACATTGAGGCCGGCAAGCCTGTAGGTCAATGCTTACCTTATCCGATCCAGGTAGTCCGAGAATATCCAATCCCCAATACTAATGAGAATCCGGTTAGGGATATAAACGATATGGCACAGGCATTAATCA
The DNA here is from genome assembly GCA_950073835.1 of uncultured Alteromonadaceae bacterium. GTDB lineage: Bacteria > Pseudomonadota > Gammaproteobacteria > Enterobacterales > Alteromonadaceae > Alteromonas. Next base: position 811 of record CATMRP010000022.1, on the reverse strand, counting down.
GGCAGCACAACCCGGATTCGGTGTATCAGAACTATCAGTTAGTGAACGTTATCTGGAATGATTCTACGGTTGATGAAAATAAAGCCAAAACGTTACCCGTAGATAGTTTGTCATTAACCGGATTTCGGCCAAATCCCGCGGCGTTCCCGGTGGCCAATACAGTACTGGAAACCTATGTGCAGCAAACCAGCTGCGTTGAATGCCATGCTCATGCTCACATCGCACCGTTGCCAGCCGCTAAGACATCGCACCAAACAGTGCCTGAGTATGCCTCTGATTATAGTTTTCTCTTTAAACTGGCAAAATCCAAAGTAGCGCAACCCAGTAAGGCTGACCCTGATGATTAACCATCCAGCACTGATAAATAACGTATTGATTTAGCAATATACAATATTAACTACCGGTTAATTAATCGCCTATCAAAGTGATTAACTGGTCATTTATCGCAATACGAACCCTCCTAATATAAGGATAGATCTATGCCAATCGATATCAAAACACTCACAAGTCTCGCCAACAATTACGCACCACAAATTCATCTGAACAAACATGAATTGTACTATCCGGCTCCTATTGACTGGTATCTGCCTAAAGTAGATCTGTTGGCCCAGGATGGTTCACTTATCACTAGTGTGGTTGACGAAAATGCTTTATCTACTGCAAACAGTTCAGATCACCTTAAAATGAAAGTCCGCTCTATAGATAGTGAACAAGGGGATCTTACGAACGCACCCTGACGTGGTCAAGCAAATTCACACAACCCAGTTAAGCAGCTTTTCCTAAGTTAGCCATGTCAGCTTCATATTGGTTT
>CATMRP010000021.1 GCA_950073835.1 uncultured Alteromonadaceae bacterium | reverse complement strand
ATAAGCGCCTGGGTATTGCCATTGCTCGGACACACCGCACCAAAGATATAGCCATAATCGAATTGCTGTTGCTTTACCACTCTTGGTCTGCTGCCCTTCGCAGCCCATATTCTGGACGTCTGATTTTGCTGACCGAATCGTGCTTCGTCTTGGAACCAGACGTCAACGCGATCCAGAGGGAGATGACCTGGAGTGTGAAGGATCGTTTCCAACTGGAAGTTTTTTAAAAGTATCTTGGGTTTGCTGTGATTGTTTAGGGTGTTTAGAGCGGCTGGTTATCCAACTGAAACCGAGCGTATCCATGATGCGGTATACGTTTCGCAACTGATAGTCGATTTGGAAGGTGTCGCTAATGTATTGTCGTACATCCTGTGCAATCAAACGACCTCCCTCCTTTTTAACCGCGTTTTCTTCAATAAAATGTGCGACCTGTTCTCGCTGAGAGACGGAGAGCTGGCAGGGTCTACCCGGACTAGGTTTGGATTGCAGGCCTTCAAGTCCGTGAGCCAGATAGTTGGATACCCATGTATTAACACTGCCTCTGGCAACCCCAAGGTAAGCGGCTATCTGAGTACGTGTTTCTCCTTTCTTGAAATGATACAAAGCTAAATAGCGGGTCCGTAATTGGCCGTTGGATGTCTGCTTTGCTAATTGTTTAAAGTCGTCGGCGGTATGCATATGAAAATCACTCGAATATGAATACTGCCATTAGATCAAACTTTTAAGGCAATTGGTATAATTTGCGATGCTGTCAGGTGTGAGATGCGTGCGTATATTCGGACTCTTATCAGGTAGCTAGCCTTGTCCACGGATGTGCTCGCTCCCCCATGCCTTATACGGAATCAAGGTTTTGCCAACCGCCGGGATGAACAGGCGCTTGGGGGACGGTCTGACCTAATTAACGTCGCATTACTGGTATTGCAGAACCGGGTTAAATTGTTACAGACTCAGGGGCTTGATAGGGTTGTTGGTAGTGCACCATAGCCCAGGCCATCCTGACGGTTTTGTTAGCTAAAGCCACGGCGGCTCGCCGTAATCCTCGTCGCTCTATTAATTGCTTCATCCAGACTTCGCGGGTATTTCGTGGTGCTCGTTTAGCGACGATTTTTATTTTGGCCAGCGCGCCTTGAATCAGGTTGGCTCTGAGTTGTTTTTTAGCTATTCGTCGGCTAATTCCCAGCATCACGACTTTCCCCCCACTACTATGCTGTTTGGGTGTCAGGCCGATACAGGCAGCTGCCTCCCGGCCGTTCTTAAAGGCTTCACCGCGCGTTCCGAGTGCGAGATACAAGTTCAAGGCATTAACCGGCCCCACACCATCGAGCTTCTGTAATTCGTTACATTGCTCATGTGTATTCAGTTGAACGCGGAGCTGCTTTTCGGCCTGCCGAACCTGTTGTTTGAGACTTATCCAGAACTGATATTGTTGATGAAGCGGCTCCCGAAGCATCATTGGCAGCCCATTCTCGGCATCTTCCAGGATATCGGGGAGACGTTCCCGGAAGGCTTTCTCTCCTTTTGGTATCACAATGCCGAACTCAAACGCGATGGCGCGAACCAGATTACTGGTGGCAATCGCCGTATCCTGATAATGCTTACGTATCTTCTCCATTGCTTGCAGTGCTAACTGGTCATCACTTTTTATACTCACCGGTTTTAAGTTAGGCTGTCGCGCCGCGATGCCAATCGCTAATGCGTCATTTTTATCGGTTTTATGCCCTTCTACGAACTTTTTCACGAACCGTGCTGACAGTAATATTGGCTGATGGCCCAATGCCCGGGCTTGCTTTGCCCAGTAATGCGCACTGCCACAGGCTTCCATGGCAACAATAGAAGGGGCTTGTTTGGCTAACCAGTTAAGCACCTGCTGACGGCGTAATTCTCGATTGGTTTTCACCTCGTTTTGCTTATCTAAAATACAAACCTGAATAACATTCTTTGCTAAATCCAGGGCAATTACGTTATCTTGATACATGTATGGACTCCGGTTTTTTTGTGGAAGAAATAACCTATCCTCCTTTGGGGGAGGAGTCCATACATCGGTTTCGCACGGCGAAGACCGGGACCCCCTTCGTGTAACCCTGGTGCTTAAAAAACCTCAACGCTCAAGAACATACAAACGCAAAAATACATATTGTTAACCACTACGTGGAACCAAGGCGTGAATAGATCTAGCACTTAAGTGCTATTTTTTTGCTTAAAGAATCATGACAATGCTTGAGTGAGTCTGAACAATAAATGCCCTAGACTGAACACGATTGGTCATAAATGGTGCAATTTACAAGTGTAAACCGTTAAGTTTTTTTACAGTCTGCGTTTAAAGCGCTGTATTTACGGATAAAGCGCATAAAAAGTTGTACTGGTATGCAAATTGCCTTAATCAGATAAAGGCTATCTGATTTTAAAATTTACTAAATATACTAAGAAGCCTTTCAGAGTAACTATCGTCTTACAGTAGTCATTTTGTAGTAGTGACGTTGGTTAACTCTCTTGCTTATAACGCTGCAACTCATCAATCAGATCATTTTAATATAATATTTCTGAATGAGGTGTTTGCGTCAGGATGCAGTGAAGCACACTGGAGACGGAAGATGGAAATTTTTAGAGCAAGGGCCCCGTTGCGGATAAGTTTCGCTGGCGGCGGTACAGACGTTAACCCTTTTGCGTCAATGTATGGCGGATTTGTCCTTAATGCCACCATAAATAAGTATGCTTATACGAGCATTGCATTAAATGACAACGAGTCGATCACTGTTAATTCCTATGACTTTGATACGACAACAGAGTTTTGTAGTTCAACACTGAAAACTGACAACAATAACGATTGCTTCGTTAGATCAGTTTATAAGCATCTGGTAAGCAAGCCGTTAGGCATGGAAGTTATTACCCACAATGATGCTCCGCCAGGATCAGGTTTAGGTTCGTCTTCAGCGATGATGGTCTCTATCATTAGCGCATTCAAAGAACTGGAAAACCTGGTCATGAGTCCCTATGACATTGCCAGACTCGCCCACGATATAGAGCGCCAGGAATTACAGCAGCTAGGTGGAATGCAAGACCAGTATGCAGCAGCATTTGGTGGTTTTAATTTCATGGAGTTCGACGGTGACAGCGTTCTGGTAAATCGTTTAAAAATGGATCCTTGGGTTGTACGGGAACTGGAGTACAACATGATTCTTGTGTATACCCAGAAATCACGTCTCTCATCTAACATCATCGAAGACCAAATCAGTAATGTTAAGTCTAAGAAGACTGACAATATCGCGGCAATGCATCAAATTAAACAGCACGCCAACGATATGAAAAGGCTATTACTAAAAGGCCGGACTAACGAGTTTGGTGAACTGTTGCATGAGGCATGGCAGCAGAAAAAACGTATGGCAGACTCCATCACCAATGCTCATCTGGACGAACTCTACGAAGCGGCACGAAATGCCGGTGCAATTGGCGGTAAGGTGAGTGGTGCCGGCGGTGGTGGTTTTATGATGTTTTACTGTGAAAACAATAGAAAACGTCAGGTGGTTGAATCTTTAGAAAAAATGGGAGCCAGAGTAGAAAGCTTCAAATTTGAATTAGATGGTGTTGAAGCCTGGCGCAATATCAGAAAAGAACAGCTCATTCGTGAGCGCTTGAAAGTAACTGCGTAAGGTAAGGATGCCAATATGAACAGTGAAGCCACCACAGCTCCTCTGGATCTGAATGACAGTACAACGCAAAGTGTTACGGTAAGTAAAGCGTTTGAGTTGTCGGAAAAGTTAAGCAGTGTATCAATAATCTTCCCGGCCTATAACGAAGAAGAAAATATCGCTAATTCGATTAACAATGCGATCAAGGCATTCAGTAAATATTTTCATGAAGTAACAGTGATACCCGTAGATGACGGTGGTCATGATGCTACGGGTGAGATCATCGATACGATGGCCGCAAAGGATGAGCGGATTAAGCCGGTCCACCATGAGGTGAATAAAGGCTATGGTGCAGCCCTTCGTAGTGGATTTAGTGCAGCCGAAAATGATTATATCTTCTTCTCAGACTCCGACGGTCAGTTTGATTTGGAAGAAATTACCTTATTATTGGAACACATAGACAACTTCGACATGGTCCTCGGATACCGGGCCCATCGAGCAGACCCTTTGCATCGAAAGTTAAATGCCTGGGCATGGGGTAGTTTGGTTCGGTTGCTATTTCGTGTAAAAGTAAAAGATATCGATTGTGCGTTTAAGCTATTCCGTCGCGATATTTTTAACGAAATTAATCTTCAGGCCGGTGGTGCAATGGTCAATACCGAGCTATTAGCTTTGGCCAGGAAGCGCGGTTTCAGTATGACTAATGTGCCGGTGTCTCATTATCCCAGACAGCTTGGCGAACAAACCGGGGCAAATCCGCTGGTAATTATCAGAGCTTTTGCAGAATTATTTAAGCTCTACGCGAAGATTTCTTAAGTTGAGTGGTTGTTGAGTTATGGTTTATCAGCAGTTTTTAAATATCGTTGACGCATATGGTGACAAAGTTGCCATCAATGTCGGTGACTGTTGCGTGACTTACGCCCAGCTTAATGCGCGAGCAGAACAACTGGCTGCAGCGTTGGTAGCACGCGGTGTAACCAGTACTAGCGCTGTGGCAACGATTATCCCGAATGGTGCTGAGTTTTTTGTGGCAACGCTTGCAACTTTCCGCCTGGGCGCTACATTAGTCCCGCTCAATGTAAACTACACAGATTCAGAGCTTATTCAATACATCGATAAGTCATCGGCTCTGGTGGTGGTTGGTGATGCACAGAGTCAACAATCGCGAATTGAGTCACTGGGGTTAGTTGCTACCTTTGTTGATACCGACACTGAGCAATCAGTGGTTGTTCCACCCGTTGCCGAGTGTGACGATAATCAGCCTGCGCTTATTATGTTTTCTTCTGGCTCTACAGGCGGCTCAAAACAGGTAATGAGAACTTACCGGGCGTTACTTTCGGAATGGAAATCTGAAGTCGAAACTTTTGAAATCACACCTGACGACACCATTTTGTGCACTGTGCCGCTACATCATACCCATGGGTTTGGCAATGTGTTGCTAGCAGGAATATTAAGTGGTGCGAAAATTGTGGTCACTCCTGGTGAATTTAATCCGCGCAGTGTGATTAAAGCACTCGACAATCATCAGGTTACCATTTATCCGTCGGCCACCTTTATGGTTAAAATGTTATCGGTTATGCGCCTTCGCCAGCAACCGGATCTCAGCCATCTCAAGATTGTCTACACGGCTGGTGCACCGCTGGAAGAAGACATTATAGCTTCTTTCTCTTCGACTTTTGGTGTGACGCCCCGTCAGCTTTACGGCTCTACCGAAACCGGTGCAGCGGCGGTGAATAAACTTAATGCGCCTTCCAATAGTGTCGGTCAGCCGATGGCCAATGTCGAAATTCTAATTGTCGATGAACAGGATAATGCCCTGCCACAAGGCGAAGAAGGTGAGATAGTGGTTATTAGCGATGCATCGGCAAAGTTGTATGTTGGTATGCCTGAACAAACAGCAAAAACCTTCCGTAAAGGGCGATATTATACCGGCGACCTGGGGCGGTTTGATGAAAACGGTAACTTATATGTAACGGGTCGGCGTAAAAAGATGATCAACGTGGCAGGCCTGAAGGTTGATCCGGCCGAGGTTGAGTCTGTTATTCTCGCTATGGAAGGTATTACTGAAGTAGTGGTGCTGGGCAAAAAAGACGGCGACTACGGCGAAAAAGTCAAAGCTGTTATTGTGCCGCTGGAAGCGGCAACCGAAAGAGATGTCATAGAGCATTGTAAGGCACACCTGGCAGAGTATAAGTGGCCAAAAATTATTGAATTCAGAAATGATATTCCGAAAAGCCCGCTCGGAAAAATTTTACGAAAGTATTTATAAAGGAAAGCAATTATGTTGAAAGAGCACTTTAGAAGTCGCGGTTTCATTGAAGGGGGCATTGTCCACAATTGCGAAAAGGCCGCGATGGATATGGAGGCTCTTCCTCCATTTCTGCGCACGCTGCTGGTAACAGACGGCACGGTAACAAAAAGCCTTGAAGCTTTCTTCTGGGAAAATATCAAAGTAGAGATGCGCATGCAGGAGCAATGCTGGCTTACCCAGGATCTGCCATTCATCAATGCCAAAACCGGAGAGCATGCTTTAAAACGGGATGTCATTTTAAAAGGCGCCAAAACCTCTGATATCTATGCCTACGCTACGTCTTATCTGTTAACAGGGTTGCTGGATGAAGAAGTTAAACAGCAAATGCTTGGTGGAAAGATAGGTATCGGCGAACTATTACGTGAGATTGGTCTTGAAACCTACCGGGAAATTGTTGATTTCGGACGCGAAGTTTTTAACGCCAGTGTCAAGGAGGATGGCGAGCCAGAGTATGTAGAAGCTATTTACAGAACCTATGTCATCAATATTGGCGGCAACCCGGCAATTCAAATCACAGAGCGATTCCCTATCCGCTTATTTCAGAAGAAAGCCATTTAGTCAGGAAGAATTATGAGCAGTAAAGCGCAAATTATTGAGTCGTTACGAGAAACCCTTACCAAAGTGGTGAAGAAAGATTTTAGTACGGTTGATGTAAACGAATCGCTAAACCTTGATTCGATCAATCGCATTTCACTGATTGTCGAGCTGGAGTGGGTTTATGATATTGAGATAGATTCAGACGGTCTGGACCCCGAAGTATTCGACACACTTAACTCACTGGCTGGCTACATTGAAGGGTTGGTGAACGAAAGTGTTTGATTTAATTACGGCTGACCTGAAGTTTAAACAAGACTGGTTCCTCAGTCAGAAAAGCTGGTTTACCAAGAATATACGGATATTTCTGGAACCTGGCACCATTGCGTCGATTGTATACCGGTACGGAAACTGGACCCGTACAGTAAGCCCAAATTTATTAAAACTCCTGGTACGAATCCCCTATTTCTTTGCCAAAGCGATTGTTGTTACTGCCTTTGGTATTTATATCCCGTCCAAAGCCAAAATTGGCAAGGGTTTCACTATTCACAATTTCTCCGGGATCTTTATTAGTGAAGGGGAGATGGGTGAAAACGTCATCGTGTTTCAGGGCGTGACTATCGGTCACCTTCGCGGGCAACCCGCACCGCCAAAAATTGGCAACAATGTATTGATTGCGGCTGGTGCCAAGGTACTTGGCAGCGTCACCATTGGGAATAACGTGGTTATTGGGGCTAACTCCGTGGTGATTAACGACGTACCAGACAATTGCACCGTAATGGGAAATCCGGCACGGATTATTTCCCGCGAGACAAACTGGATGTCAGAAAAGCTGGCTGGTAAAGACGACAACTATTAACGCAGGACTCGGTCGGACCCGCATATAAGGTTCAAAGGGATGTTTAAGAAATTAAAGGTTGATGCTCAGCAGCGGCGTATGTGGGCTGCCGATGGTGGTTTGAATGGCAATGGCGCCGGCCACTGGTTAAGCCGTACATGGTTAGCAACCTGTGTGTACCGATTTGGGCGTTATGCCAACGAAATTGATATCAAACCACTGAAAATAGTGTGCAAAGTGCTCTATTACCCGTTGTTTTTCATCACTCAGGGCATAACGGGTATCAGCGTTCAGGCGCACTGCAAAATTAAGCCCGGGCTGGTTCTCAATGGTACCGGCGGGTTGTTTATTCTGGCCGAAACCATTGGTGAGAATTTTGTTGTGGGCTCAGGCGTTACCGTTGGCAATGTGCGCGGCAGTAAAAACCTGCCGGTCATTGGCGATAACGTCTGTATTGAACCCGGCGCCAAAATATTAGGCGAAGTGACGATCGGCGATAACGTGCTGATTAGAGCAAATAGTCTGGTGTTAACGGATATTCCGGATAACACCATGGCAGTGGGCAATCCCGCGCGGATAAAGCGTAAACCAGATGAGTCGGAGAGTTAGATGTCTCAGCAACAGTTTAAAGTTGACTTTATTGGCGTAGGATCAGGCAAATGCGGTTCTACCTGGTTGTATGAAAATGTTATCCAGCACCCCGAAGTGTTTGATGGTAACCCCAAAGAAATTCACTACTTTGGTGACCTTTACGAACAGCAGGATTTTAATTGGTACAAAGATTTATTTGCCGGCTCAGAAGGTAAGATCAAGGGTGAGTTTTCCATTAGTTATATGTACCACCCATTGGCGGCTGAGCGCATCTACAAGCACTTTCCCGACGCTAAAATTATTGCCATGGTGCGCGATCCGGTTGAGCGAACATACTCAGATTATCAGCATTTTATTCGCAAAGGCGATGTCAGTCGCGATTACCCCTTTTCGGAATATATTCGTGATCAGGACAAATTAAAGTTTGGCTATTACACCGACTATCTCGCCCCTTTTTACCAACACTTTCCCAAAGAGAATATTCTGGTACTGGTGCTCGAGGAAATGCAACACGATCTTGCCGCCTGCTATAAGCAAATCTTTGAATTCATAGGCGTAAAAGACACCAGCTTTTTACCTGAGGGGGTAGAGGAAAAACGCAATCAGGGTGTTAATTACCGCTTCTTAAAGCTCGAGAATGTGCTGGTCAGAACCTACCGCTTTATGGTGAAACGCGGTCTTACCGGGTTTGCTGAGCGACTTAAACGGTCTGGCCTTGCCCAGCTGGTTAGAAAAATGAACGCCAAATCAGAACCGTTACCTGAGATGGACTCAGCAAGTCGCCAACAACTGGTTGATTACTTTGCTGAGGAGCAAACCCGATTAGCGCAACTACTAGGCAGGGATACGCAAATATGGAATCGTTAAAACTCGACGGCGTGGTATCGCTACTAAACCGGGTGCCGGCATTGCGCAGAATGATCTTTCGCGGCCCCTCTGTTGCCCTTTGTTCTATGGGCGGGGTGGGTTCAACAGCATTGGCCCGGCACATTGGCTCAATTGCAGATAAGACCGTACGTGAACATGCTTATTCACCAGCTGTCTACAATGACGAAACTAAAATTAAGCTTGGCTATGTGTTTGGTAACCCCTACAACAGCGTGCTCTCGGTGTTTCGTCGTGGTTACCAGTCGATGCACGCTAAGGCTATGAATGCCAACAGTGATACCCCTGCTGCGGATCTAAAAAATATGTCTATCGAGGCCTATCTGGAGCGTGGCATTGACGAGTTTCGCCTTGAACGTCAACTGGATAACTGGCTTAACCCGGAGCTTACCAGACATCCGATTATTCTCATCAAGTACGAGGAGTTAGCCACGTCAATCGACGAGGTACTGGCATTTTTCGATTGTGATAAACCATTTGAGGTACGAACCCGAAAATCCTCCTGGCGCGATCAGCCTGCAGCTATCGTGGCTGGATTAGAAAAAATGTACGGTGGTTTCAACGAGCGTGTGAACGCAATGCCTGCGGTCACGGTGGTTGAGCCACATCCTGTTGTTAACAAGGAAGTAGCAGTCAGTCATGGATGAATCCCGTAAACATAAAGTGGTGATGGTAGCCGCATGCCCATTCCCCGCGAACCATGGTTCGCCAGCATCCATCAGAGAAATGTCGGAAGCACTGGTAGAGCTGGGCCATGAGGTACATATCCTCACTTACCCGATTAAAGAGAATATCCCGGTAGTCGGGCCAAAGATCCACCGTGTGTCATTCCCTTTCCTCAATAAGAATAAAGTTACGGTTGGCCCTACGCTGGAAAAATTTGTCTACGATCCGTTAATGGTGTTTCGCCTTATCTGGATGATTTGGAAATATAAAATAGATGTTATCCATGCGCACAACTACGAGGGCGCATTGATTGGCTGGCTGGCAAAACTGGTCACTCGTCGGCCGATGCTCTATAACGCGGTCAATAATATGGTCGATGAACTGGTCACTTACGACTTTATCTGGTCTAAAAAGTTCGCCCTGAAACTGGCCGGCTTGCTGGATAAAACTATTCCTTTTATGGGCGATTATGTCACCGCGGTATCTGATTCCTTAAAAGCTTATCTGGTTAAAATTGGCGTCAGAGCCGATAAGATTCAGGTATTACCTGCCGGGGTGAATGCCAGTATGTTTTCAGCCCGCAATAAACTGGCTCTGCGAGAAAAATATGGCTATCGCGAGGAGCAGCAGATAGTCATTTACACTGGCAGTCTCGACAAGTTTCAGCGCATCGATTACCTGCTCGATGCTACCCATCTGCTTAAGCCAAAGTACCCCGAACTTAAAGTGATTCTGGCGTCGAACATCGCCAATCAAAAAGACCTTGATACCATAGAGGCGCAAATCCAGGCACTGGATATCGACGACGTAGTGGATATTGTAAAAGGGCTGGAGCTCGAGAAGCTACCTGATTATCTCGCCTTATCTGACGTGGCAACGCTGCCGAGAACGGACTGCCCGGGCCATCCGGTCAAAATTCTCAACTACATGTGCGGCAATATTCCTATCGCTGGGTTTTCCGGAGCGGCAAAGGGATTACATCACATGAAAACCGCTGTGCTGGCTGAAGATCACAACGTTAAAGAATTCGCAGAATCTATTGCTATGCTGCTGGATGAAAAAGATAAAGCACAGTATGTAGCAGAAAAGGCTCGCCAAACTTTGGGTGAGCTTTATGAGTGGAAAGTATTGGCAAAGGGCATCGCCGTTATTTATGACATGCTGATTGAAGGTGACTTTGAAACTCGAAAACCGCTACTTAAGCAGTATATAAGGGATAGTTACCAACCGAAGTTCTGGGACAAACGCCAGGAACAAAAAACGCCCGTCCCTGAAGATATTCTGGAACGCAGGAAAGGGGAGCGACGTCAGCAACAGCTGCGAATTGACTTTATCGAGCGTCGGAGAGTAATCGATGCAGAATAGTCTGTCAGGATTTGACGCGTTAAGAATCGACCTGCGGCGAAAGCGCCGTCACTACACACGCATAGATAATTTTGTAAACAAATACATAAAGATGACATTGCAGTGGGGCTCGCTAGCAGTAATGGTATATCGCTGTGAACAGCAGATCAGCAAACTGAACATCCCGGTTGTGAGCCTGCTCCTGCTTGCCCTGTTCAGGCTGGTTTCTTTACCGGTAAAATTGGCGACTGATTGTCGCATCAATCCGCAGGCAGGCATCGATAAAGGCCTGGTATTACATAATTTCGCTGGCATAGAACTGGATCCCTGCCGGGCCGGCACCAATCTTACGGTTAATCAAAATGTCTGCATTGGCGTGGATTACTATAAGCGGGGTAAACCTGTGCTCGGAAATAATGTATTTGTAGGAGCGGGCGCCAAGATTCTGGGTGACATTGAAATTGGCAATAATGTGGTGATTGCGGCAAATTCAGTTGTAATGTCATCGATTCCTGACAACTGTTCGGTGGTTGGGATCCCAGCCAAAATAGTATCGCGGGGAGTCACCAGTGATTACCTTAGCTTTGATGTTGAATAAGCGGCAGGAGGCGAAATGAAGGTGGTCATTCTTGCCGGTGGACTCGGCACAAGGTTACGCAGTGTTGTGAGTGATGTACCCAAGCCCTTAGCACCTATCCAGGATATTCCCTACCTGGCTTACATGCTTAATGCACTGTATGCCAAAGGGCTGCGGGAGTTCATTTTATCAGTTGGGTATAAGTCAGCCCATTTCGAGCAGTTTATTGCCACGCAAAAATTACTTTTGCCCGATTTAACCCTCGAACTGGTTGTTGAGTCAGAACCGCTGGGTACCGGAGGAGCATTAAAATATTGTTTTGCACACCATCCGGCTGAACGCTACCTGATATTCAATGGTGACAGTTATTGTGACTTTCCACTTGCCGAACTGTTAGAGGCCGCATCAAAGCACAACATGGCCATGGTGGTTGCCAGGGTAGATAACATAAGTCGTTACGGTGAAGTGACGTTGCGCGAGAACGGATGTGTTGAAGCTTTTCATGAAAAGCAGCCCACTGATCGAGCCGGGCTTATTAACGCTGGGGTTTACTGCCTGCCGGGGGATATCTTTGCTCACTTCAATGGCCCGGAACGTTTTTCGTTTGAACAGACTATCATGCCCGGACTACTGACTCAGGGGGTCGCTACGGTTGCGGCGACGGGGCCCTTTATTGATATGGGCATACCAGAAGACTACCAACGGTTATCCTCCCAACCGGATTATTATTTTCCCATGCGTCCAGAGTGGCCTGCAGCCGTTTCGGAAAATCCATCATGAAATTATTTTTATGGCCGGACACTCTTTACCTGCGGCTTCCGGTGAGCCTTTGCGTTTTATTACTGCTGGTTAGCGCTTGTCACGGTAATAATATGCAGTACCCGCAGTCTTCAAAACCGGTATCTGGTAATGAAAGCAGTGTTACCACACCGGTGCCAGAGACGCCAAAAGCAAGTCATCAGGCTAAGCCGACAGGCAAGGTGCCGGCTGGCATTTTTGTTAGCTCCGGACCAACCGTGAGTGATCGCGTACTGGGCCAGTCGCACGTTGCCGGCAATCTGATTCGGGTGGGCTGGGATCAACTCCAACCTGTGCCGGATAGCTTTGATTTTTCTGCCATCGATACGTTGATAGCGCAGGCTCGCCAGCACAATAAGCAGGTGACGCTCAGCGTATTGAATGGGCCGCGAACGCCTGCGTGGGTCTACGAAAAAGGTGCCACAGCGTTTAGCTACGAATTTAAAACACGGTATTCAGGCCGGGGCAATCGTCAGGAAGCCATCCCGCTACCCTGGGATTCCACCTATCTGTCTTACTGGCGTGAGCTGATTACTGAGCTGGGCAAACGTTATGCAGATAACCCGACGATTGCACTGGTGCATATCACCCATGCCTCTAAAAATGGCTTTGAAATGCAACTGCCCGAACAGCGGGTTGCGGGACGACCGGAAACGCCGGCATCCGGGCCATGGCACAATGCCGGCTATACCCAGGAAAAACACGTTCAGGCCATCCAGCAGGTAATCACCTATTTTGCCGACGCATTTCCTGATACACCGTTGGATATAGAGATACATCCGGTGCTGGATTCTATTGAGCCTGCACGCCAGGTTTATGAATTCGGAAAAGCTCGCTACGGCAAGCAATTTGGCCTTTTTTCGGCGTGGTGGAGTGGCAAGTCGCAACCCTGGAATCAAGCGCTGTATCCCCTTTTTCAAAGCGCTTGTGAAGCCTCGTTTTGCAATATTCAGATGATAGGTAATCAAACCCGACAGCCTGAACGGTTACTTAATGGCAGCTTGCTAAGTGCGATGCAGGAAGCAGAGAAACTGGGCGCAAAGTATTTCGAAGTATGGAGCGCAGATTTGGCCAACAACGCGCTAAAAAATGAAATAGCAACTTTTAGTAGCACCTTACAACAGGATTAGAAGAGAAGTTATGGCGAGTACACTTGGTCACGCATTATGTGGCATTGATTGTTTATTGGTTGGTCGTCTGGTGAGTCCGAAACTGGTTAGTCCGCTTAGTATCGGCTCCGTTTTTGCAGCCGTGTTTTTGGCTAACGCGCCGGACCTTGATTTGTTGGTAGGCCCTTTATTGGGTAAGCACCACCATTATCTGCATGGGCAATTAACTCACTCGATTATGTTTGCCTTGTTGTGTGGCCTGATATTCTGGGGGCTTGCCCGGTTAACTGGTGTAGAAGAGCGAAAAGGGCGGGTTATGGCAACCATGGTAGCTGCCACGCTGCTTAGTCATGTGTTTGTTGACTGGTTTACCGGGCCTAATCCCGGCATAAACCCCAGCTTCGGTATAGTGATCCTGTGGCCATTTAATATGGAGCGAATTCACGCTCCTATCACGCTTTTCCTTGGCCCTAATCATGCTTCGATGACCGAGTTATTGTCTCTGCATAACGTGTGGGTTATGACCAGGGAAACGCTTATTTTTGGTGGCTTTGCATTGTTACTCTGGTACTTTTCGCCAACCTTAAGACAGCAAATAAACAGCTTTTTAATCAATCTGGTACCGGCCAGACTCAAGTGAGTGAGATGCATCATGACAGCAAATAATAGCTCTAACCAGAAATTGGAAAAACGCCTGTCTGTCACCTTACTGGTGGTTTTGATAGTCGCGTTAGTCATCCTGGGCAACTGGGCGTTAAATATCATCTCCGCCCACCTCAGCACTACCAGTGCCAGTTTTGCCAGGGAAAATGACAAACCGATACCGGTAAAGGTCATTGAGGTAGAAGCCGCACCGGTCAAGGCTACGCTGGTAACTCAGGCAACCCTTGTGGAAAACCAGGAGTTACCCATTTACCCTGGTTCCAATGCTATGGTCAATGAAGTACGTGTTCAGGTAGGCGACCTGGTTAAGAAAGGCGATGTGCTGGTGAGTTTTTATGAAGATCAGCTCAAAGCCAAAGTCGAACTGGCCAAATCAGTGGCTGAGATTGCCGAGGAAGAGTACGAGGAAGCTCTGCGCAACTTTACCCGTGTGGAGTCACTGTTTGCCAAGAATCTGGTTGGCAAAGACGAATTTACCAAAGCGACTCTGGCAGAAAAGCAAGCTAAATCGAAGCTTATCAACAACCAGTACGAAGTGCAAAAAGCTGAATTTGAATACTCTCAGGTTGAATTAAAAGCACCGGTAGGAGGCGTGGTGACAGCTGTATCCGCCTTTGAAAACACTCAGGTACGCATGACCATGCCAATTATTACCCTGAGTGTGACCAATCCTATTTATGTGGAAGCCAAGGTGGCACAGCGATACTTCGGAGAGTTATCACTGGGACAGCCTGTAAGTGTGTCGCTGGATGCTTTTCCCGAACGCACAATTACCGCTGAAATCCTGCGATTGGGGTATGAGGTGGACCGGATCAGCGACACGGTGTCAGTTTACGCTAAAGTCGAAAATCCCGACCTGATCTTACGGCCCGGAATGGGCGGTATCGCGACCATTGAACTGGCCGGAGGCGCTGCTGATACCCTCAGGATCCCTGCCATTGCACTGCTTGGCAGTAATGGACGCAGTGGGTTTGTATTTGTTATTGATAATACTCAGAAGGCACACCTTAAAGAAGTATCTATTATTGGCTATGAACAAGGGTATGTGGGCATTCGCTCAGGACTGAGTCCCCGCGACAAAATTGTCGTGGTAGGCCAGCAGGCGCTTAAGGATGGTGATCGTGTGGAGATGGGCAATGCGAGCTAAGAACCTCTTATTTATCATTAGCTGTTTTTCGTTGCAGGCCTACAGTGCGGTCCCGGTAAACAGTTTCGAGCAGCTTATCGACATGTCCTGTAAAGCTCATGACATGACGGCTAATGTGCGGTTGCAACTGGATGCAGCCAGGCAACGGGTCGAAAATGCCGAGTTCAATAAATGGGTACCGGAAGTCACTGTTGGCGTTGATGTGTATGCCGCTAAAGGACAGCCCACCAGTTTTTTTGCCGTTCAGGAAGGCACGGTCCAGGATCCCGAGCAGCCTAACTTCTATTCGAAAGGTGAGGCCTGGCAAGGTAAGGTGGATATGAACTGGGGGCTCTACGAGGATGGCAAGTGGTTAGGGGAATCGGCACTGGCTAACGCGGAGGCGGAGTCACAATTATCGGTGGCCAAATCGCAGCTCAGCACCGCCCATCGTGAAGCACTTACGCTGGTAAGTCAGTACTATTTTAACATTATGATGTTCAGTGCTCAGCGCGACGTTTTACAGCCCCTGGTTGCTAAGCGTCAGCAGCAACTGGATGAAATGAAAACCAAAGTTGAGGCCGGGGTAAGTACAACTGACGATCTGTTCACCGCCAGTGCGGCCTACGCCAGTTTGAAAGACCAGCTCGATGACGCCATTCGCCAGCGGGAAGTCAACTACCAGTTTTTGCTGTTGATGCTGCAGCGTGATGTTGAGTTATTAAATGCGCAACCGCAACAGAGCTTTAAAGAATTAGCCACTATTACAGAGCGTCGCCTGCAGATGACTGATCTGGACCGCCTGGTTTCTGCCCATCCTGATATCACTCTGCTGGAATCTAAACTGGCACTGGAAAAAGACAAGCTTGATGCCCAGTACGGCAAACTTAAACCCTCACTTGGCTTGTATGTAAAATTGCGCACCGGAGATAACTTTGGCAGTGCGCTGCGTAAAGACTACAGCGAAATTGGTCTCACTATAGAATATCCACTCGGTGCGGTGGCGAGTAATTATGGCGAGTCCAAAGCGCTGCGAAAAACCGTTACCGCGATTGATTCAGAGCTGGATTACCTGCGCAAGATAAAGCGTCTGCAAGCGGCGAATATCGCCGGCGATCTGGCCAGCTCCAAAAGTAAGATTGAGGTTGCCCGCCTTGAACTGACCCGCCGTGAACAGATGCTCAGTAGTGAGAATGAAAGGGTGGCAAGCGGCCTGTCTGGGCTCGATGAACTGGTGCAGGCAGAGGATGACAAAATCACGGCGCAGCTGAATTTACTAACGGCCTATAATCAGGCCTGGATGCAATACGCTGAGGCATCGTTGTTCAGCAACCAAATTTGTCAGCCAGAGTGATATAAATGATGGCGGGCAACGGACGCGTTTTAAAAAATCTGGTTATGGTCTTTGCCAGCGAAGGCGTTGGCGGACTGCTGAGTTTTATTATCGTGTTGTTGGCTGCCCGACTGCTGGGAGTAGAACAGTTTGGTGTGTTTTCCTACATCCTGGCAATCACCAGTGTTTGTCAGCTAATTGCAGATTTTGGCCTGACCAACCTGATTGTTCGTGAAGTCGCCAAAGATACCAGCAAGGCACAATACATTATGAGTAATGTACTGTCGCTGGCCTGGGTACTGTCGATTATCATCTTAACCGTAGTGGCACTGATAGCGTTATTCAGTTTGGATACTGCCCTACAGCAAAGCGCTGCTATTGTTATGGGCGTGGCGGTATTGGCTACTTACCATTCAGTGGTTTATTCGTCGGTGTGCCGGGCTTTTGAGCAAATGAGTTACAACGCCATCAGCTTTGTGGTGCACAAAGTTATTCTGCTGGCTCTCATCTACCTGTTTTACCATTTGTCGCTGTTTTCATCTTCGTTACTGGCTATTTGTACGGCGTATTTAGTGGCTAATCTCTGTCAGTATGTCTACTTCGTAGTGGTCGTCAGAAGCCGGTTTATTCGTTTTGGTTTTGGTCGTGACTTTGCCTTTGCCTGGCAGTTGTTAAAAGATGCTGTACCCATTGGGGCATCTATGGTGGTTCGCCGGTTAACGTTGCAGGTAGATACTTTATTGCTGGGCGTGCTGGCAACTGCCAGTGCCGTTGGTTTATTCAGCGCCGCTTATAAAGTGGTACAGGTTGTCGATATGATCCCGTTTGCGATCTGTTTGCCGCTGTTTCCAGCCATGTCGCGTATGGCCGGTAAGGAGCCGGATAAACTGCCGGCATTCTTTTCGTTAACCCTGACCGGTTTTTTAATCGTTTCTATCCCGTTGTGTGGCTACGTATTTGTTTCCGCCAGCAACCTGATTGACCTCTTTTACGGGCAGAGCTATACCAGCGCTGTACCGGCTTTACAGATCCTGGCCTTCGCTATTATTGGCTTGTTTGTCAATATGTTGTTGAGCTACGTTTTTATGGCGCTGGGCAAACAGCGGTTTTATTTACTGGCAGCATTAAGTTGTCTGGCCGTAAACACTTTAGTTGATGTATTACTCATTCCTCAAATGGGAGCGACCGGCGCAGCCTGGGGGACCTTGCTGGGAGAGCTGAGCTATTTTCTGCTATGTATTGTGTTTTTATCCCGCGTGCAACTGGCCTATGCCTGGTTCGCACATCTGGCCCGCCCGGTTTTGTTATGTGTCGTTATCTGCTGGGTAGCTTCCCTTTCTCCTCCGCAGGGTGTTACCGGGCAAGTGCTATTCTCGCTGGCTTATGGACTAAGTTACCTGGCCGGTCTGTTTGTGCTGCGGGTATTTAAGCCAGCTGACATAAAGCGGGCCCTGGCGCTGCTAACAGCGCGTCAGGGCAGGCCTCCACTGGCCGATAACTCGGCATCGGAGAGTTAAATGATGCGTGCTCTTAGTCTCTTACATAGCGGTTTGCAAACGGCCTCCAGGCCTTGGCGTTTTTTCGAGCAACACCCCATATTATTGCTGGCTGCATTATTAATTCTGGTGGGAATTGGCGGTACCTGGGTGGTGATGCCACTGACGGGAGAATATCGTTTGGCTGACCTGCCGATGGCAGCACAAAATGGCCAGTTTAAGCTGTTGGTGCTGGGTCTGACGGCGCTGATTTTTTTAACCACAGCCATGCACATGTACACGCTGCGTTTACTGATATGCCTTGGCTTAACCGCGCTGATGTTTTTTATTGCCCTGTCGGTGAGTATGCTTGACGGTGAACGTATTCAGCTTTATATCGCAGAAAGTCAGGCATTTCGTGACATACAACATATTCTCGCCTTAAACGCGATCCCCAATGCCGGCCGCTCAGTGGAAACGGCGTTGGCATTTGATGCTTATCATTTTACCGATCGCATCCGGGCTTCACTCGGCATACTGGGCTGGGGCGCCAAATTAAGTATCCTTATCGGCTGCGCGGTGTCACTTTACTGTATTGTTAGCAGCCAGCGTAAACTGTTGGCACTATTACTGGCGCTGATTTTTGCTTTGACCACCTTTTTTGCTTCCGGGCTGGGCGCAATATCGCTGGCCTACCTGAAGATTAATCAGGGCGTTCGGGTGATAAATAACGGTGAGCCCGCAGCAGCTATTGGGATTCTTAATGAAGCGGTGACGCTTGATCCGGTATTGACCTATTCACCGGGATTTACACTGTTGCATTCTTACCTGTATTTTTCAATTTATGGGCCGGCGGCGCCTCTGGCCAAAGCGTATCAGCTTGAACAGCGATTCAGTGCCGGCCAGTTTGCAGAAGTAATCGACACCAATGCGCTGTCGGCAAGCTCAGCTGTGTTAAATGCAGAAGGGCAGCAATCGAGTATCAGGCCTGAATTGGTTAATGCGCACATTCGCACTGAGCAGCGGATCGCCATGGATGCCTACAACCGCATTGGGTTACTACACCTTTGGCGGAGCGAATGGGGGCTGGCAGAGAGTCATTTTAAATCCTCACTGGCAATAGACAGCAACCCGGTAGGACAAACCGCCTTGTTACGCATTTATCAGCAGACCCGCCAGTTTGAAGCTTGCGTTAATACTGCCGATTTATTGTTGTTAAGCACCCACAACCGCTCCGTATCGGCTGATGTTTTCTCGTCAAAAGGTGATTGCCTCAGTCAGTTAGGCCGCCCAGCTGAGGCCCGTCTGGCTTATCAACAGTCTATTGCTCTGGATAGCGATAAGAATTACCGGGCGGTTAAAGGCCTGAGCGGTACTTAGGGAGATGATGATGAGGGCTGAACATTGGTGGAGTGCTATTACACTTATTATCCTGACCGTTTGTGCAGTGTTTTTCGGCTACCTGCAATCAGTGGATTCGGCGAACCCGCGCTCTATGCTGAACTGGTCACAAAGCCAGTGGATAAGCACAGAGTCGGCAAGCGCCAACGGTTACTTTCGCCAAACGATAGAGCTGGACAACGCGCCTCAGCGTGCAGTGCTGCAAGTATCTGGCACCGACAACCTGCAGATTTATGCCAATGGTAAGGTGATTAAATCTGTAGAAAATCGCTCGTTGCAGGCTACGGCCGTACTGGACCTGAGCGGAGAGCTGCGCACCGGTAACAATATTCTGGCTTTTGAGTTACATCGCTCTTCGTTTCCGGCAATGGTGGCCTTGCGATACGAGTTGACCGTTATTGATGCCCTGGGACAGCGGCAAACCTTTTTTTCGGACACTGGGGTGAAGAGCCAGACTTTATTCCCGCAAACAACGAGCCGTTACGAATGGTTCGACAAGGGATACGATGATGCATTCTGGAGCCGCTCAGCTCAGGTTGCCGGTGAAAACCAGATGGCGCAGGTGACCATACCACCGGAATTATTACTTGCTTTACCAAGTCCGCCTGCCTATGAGCTGGAGGCATCACAGCATTGGTCGGTTTCACTTTCCACAACCTTTGAATATGCATCTAAGCAAGCAGGTCAGGTATGGTTGGCGGTGGCGTCTGATGTACCCTATGAGGCGATTATCAATGGTATCAGTGGCGGTATCTTTTCACCCTCCGATACGCAGCTACATTTGAATTCGGTCTTGCCGCACCTGAGAGAGGGTGAAAACAGCATTGAAATTAACCTTATGAACAATGGCGTTGACCCGGTAGTGGCTGGTGGTCTGATCCAGCAGAATGATTACCAGTTAAACACTGCGTTTATTTCGCCGGATTGGCAAATTCATGGTGGCGGCGGCAGTGGCCATTCGGCTTTGGATGATATTCGCTCAATTAGCCATTTAACCCGGGTCAGCATTGCCGCTCCCGCAGTGCCACCAACCTATACTTTTATCGTAAATGATAGATTTATCCCCCCTGCCGTGGCGCAAACCGGCCCGTGGTTGCAAGGCGGAATTGTAGTACTGTTTATCTTGTTGGTTGCACCACTGTTCAGACTGCTGGGAGTGAGTCTGCAAAATCAACTCACCAGCACGTGTTTTGCTAATGCAATGGCCATTTTATGTTTAGTTGCCGCGTGGTTTGTGGCTCAGGATGTGCGCTTCGACGCACGCCAAATCTTTTCGATAAATGCCTTACAGCTGATGCTGATTGTCTGGATGCTAATGGTGGTGGTGGTGCTAGCCGAGCAAGCGGCAAAGACTTACAGACCAGCCAGTACCCTGGCGCCTGGCGAGTTGCATCGCAGTAATCAGCTTAAGCTGGGTACTATTGCTTTTTATTTTGTTAGTGCCGTTGTGACACTGGCTGCCTTACTGCTGCGATTGCACAATATAGAGCAGCAGGCGCTTACTGTTGATGAAGCTACTATTGCCGGCTTTGCCAGAGGGGTACTGGAACGCGGCTACCCCTATTTAATGGTAGGCGGGATGGAAGTTGAACTGGCTACTTATGAGCTGGTGCCTTATTTTCTGGCCGCCTCGGTAAAAATGTTAGGCTACAGTGACTTCGCCTTGCGTATCCCGGCCGTAATATTTGGCACCGCTACCTGTCTGCTAATTATCTATTGTGGCTCGGCCTGGTTTGGCCGGTTAACCGGTCTGGTTGCCGGCGTGCTTTATGCAATTTCGCCATGGGCGATATACTGGGGCAAAAATTGTTTCCATCCGTCACAGATCCAGTTTTTTAATTTACTGGCACTTATCGCTTTTTACAGGCTGCTTGCCAGTGACCGAATTTCTCTCAAACTTGCCTGTTTATCGGCATTGGCCTTTGCCTTCAGTTATCTGAGCTGGGAAGGTTCCGGGCTGGTTCTGCCCATTATGGCCTTCGTTGCAATTGTCATCCGCTGGCAGGACTGGCGATGGTTTTTTCAGCCTAACCTGTGGATTGCCGCAGTGTTAATCATTTTTGTGGTGGCAGCTCAGGGTATTCGCCGTTCTTTGCTCCAGGAACCCTTTATTATGGTTGGGTTTGGTAAAAGCGATCTCGCCACACCGAAACTGACTTTCACACAGGCATCGTATGAACCCTGGTATTACATCAACAATTTCTTCTTCACCGAAACCCATATCGGGCTTAGTTTATTTTTCCTGCTCGGCCTTATCTTCATGTTTTACGACCGCAAACTGAGCTTTGTGATGTTGTTTGTAGTGATGGCCTATTTGTCGTTAACCAATCTGCTGGGTTACTACAATGCCCATTACTTCTACTTTGTGCTGCCGGTTTTTTTACTCGCTGTAGCCGCGGTTTTTGTGAAATTATTAATGCTTATCCAGCGTCAGGTTGGCAGGTTCAGCGGGCCGGTTTTTCGTATTCAGGGCGTGCTTACTGCCGTGCTTATCATGGCGGTTTTAATAGTCCCAGCTGGTGCAGGGGGCTTACAGTTGTATCGCTTGATGAGCGGTAATATCGATACAATGCGGGTGGATTATCGTGCGGACCTGGCTGGTATGGACGGTCGGTCAGTGTCGCAGGCGCTCTCTCAGTACTGGCGCAGCTCAGACGTTTTAATCACTTCAATCCCACTGCTTACCGAGCATTATGTGGATAATAAAGGCGATTACTTTGTACAAACTATTACCGATCGCAAGGTGGTGTTCGATACGGTTAAACAGCGTCCCTATTACGTGGATAAGTTTGTCGGTAACCCGGTACTGCGTAATAAACAGGAACTTCAGGATGTGCTGAGTCGCCATGACCGCGTGTTTTTCGTTGCCGCACCGGTAGACGGCTTAACCCGGATCATTGATGCCGAGACGCTGGATTTTATTAATCAGAATATGCGGGTTATCGCCGAGAGTTACGACAGCCGCCTGTATCTTTGGGAGCGTTAACCAGTATGCCAGGGCAGTACCGCAATGATATATCAGGGAGTCAATGTCAGTGAAAGTGTTTAGTGTTTTGCTCATGCTCGTTATTTGCGCAGGCTTTCTCGCCGGTTGTGGAGAAGGTAACTCGGTTGAGGATACTGAAGAGAACCGCTGCTCCGCACTGGTTAACCCCAATGCTGGCGATCAGGATGGTGATGGCATTATCAATCAGTGCGACACCGATAATGATAACGATTCTATCGAAGACGATGTAGATAACTGCCCGTTAGCAGCCAATACCGACCAACTCGATACTAATGGTGATGGCCTGGGAGATGCTTGTGATGTGGACGGTGACGGTATCGAAAGTACCGAGGATAACTGCCCGGCCACGTTTAATCCGGAACAACTGGACGCTAATGGTGATAATGTCGGTGACGCCTGTGACGAAGACAACGACGGTATCCGCAGTATCGACGACAACTGCCCCGCAACCACCAATGTTGATCAGTTTGATAGTAATAACGATGGGGTTGGTGATGCGTGTGACGTCGATGGTGATGGTATCGATGCTTTCATTGATAACTGCGCTGATGTAGCTAACACAGATCAGTTGGACTCCGATAATAACCGCCGTGGAGATGCATGTCAGGATACCGATGATGACGGTATTTTAGACACGATAGATAACTGTGATTTTATTCAAAACCCAGACCAGACTGATAGCAATAGTGATGGTGTTGGTGATATGTGTGACGCCGATCAGGATGGTATAGATAGTTCTGTCGATAATTGTCCGGGGATCGCGAATACCGATCAGTCAGATAGCAATAATGACGGCGCAGGCGATGCCTGTGATGACGATGAAGACGGCGTGCCTGCCATCCAGGATAACTGCCCAACGGTTGCGAACAGTGACCAATTCGACTCCAACTTTGACGGCGTAGGGGATGCCTGCGATGTGGACGGGGATGGCATCGATGGCGATTTGGATAATTGCCCTGATGTTGCTAACCCCGGCCAGGCTGATTCTGACAATAATCGCCGCGGTGATGCCTGTCAGGATATCGATGACGATGACGTGATTGATATTATCGATAACTGTCCGCTCCTCAGTAACCCCAATCAGACTGATACTAACCGCGATGGGGTCGGCGATGCTTGTGATACCGACAATGATGGAGTGGAGAACAGTATCGATAATTGCCCTGCTACGATCAATTCTCTGCAAACTGACAGTAATGCCGATGGTGTGGGAGACACTTGTGATACTGACCAGGACGGCATTCGCAGTATTTCTGATAACTGCCCTTTCGTTGCCAATACCAACCAACTGGATAGCAATAGTGATGGCGTCGGTGATGCTTGTGATGCTGACGGTGATGGTATCTCAGTGGAAATTGACAATTGCCCGGCGGTCGCGAATCCTCTGCAAGAAAACAGCGATCAGGTTGGCCCCGGGGACTATTGTCAGGACACCGATTCAGACAGCGTGTTGGATATTAATGATAATTGCCCGCTGTTTTCCAACCAGAATCAGCTTGATACTAACCAGGACGGATTGGGCGATGCTTGTGATAGTGATAATGACGGCTTCGAATCCTCCGTGGATAATTGTCCGGCCACCAATAACCCCGATCAGTTAGACAGCAATGGAGACGGCATTGGGGATGCCTGTGACGTGGATAATGATGGCATTCGCTCCAATCTTGATAATTGCCCGGCTGACTTTAACTCTGACCAACTGGACAGTAATGATGACGGCGTGGGCGATGTTTGTGACCCGGACAATGACGGCTTTGACAGCTTAATTGACAATTGCCCCGACATCGCCAACCCTGGTCAATTGGATTCAGACAACAACCGCCGAGGTGATGCTTGTCAAAACGTGGATGACGATGAAATACCAGACAGCATCGATAATTGCCCTCTGGTAGCAAACCCTGATCAACTTGATTCTAATAACGACGGTGTGGGTGATGCCTGCGATGCTGACTCAGACGGTATCTCAAACGAGTTCGATGTTTGTCCGGCTGTTGGCGATGCTGACCAGATTGATACCAATAATGATGGCATTGGTGATGCCTGTGACAGTGATGGAGATAGTCTCGATAGTACGCGGGATAATTGCCCAGATGTATTCAATCCGGAGCAGATCGATGAAAATGGTGATGGTCTGGGTGACGCCTGTGATACCGATAGTGATGGGTACGAGAACAGTGTTGATAACTGTCCCTCGGTGTTTAACCCTGATCAACTCAATAGTGACAGTGGATTCCCCGGAGATGCCTGTCAGGATATTGATCAGGATTTGGTTATCGATATTAACGATAATTGCCCAACGTTGAGTAATGCTGAACAGCTTGATACTAATAATGACGGTATTGGTGATGCTTGTGATTCTGACAGCGATGGCTTTACCAATGAAATTGATGTCTGTCCTGCTGTGGCTGATCCGGAGCAATTGGATAGCAACGGCGATGGTTTAGGTGACTTGTGTGATGAAGACGGCGATAGTGTCAATAGTGCGTTCGACAATTGTCCATACGCTTATAATCCAGAGCAAGAGGATGAAAATAGTGACGGCATCGGTGACGCGTGTGATATAGATAGTGATGGCTTGGCAGATCTCCTGGATAATTGCCCATCTGTTTTTAATCCCGAACAGGAAAATTCAGACGACGGTTACCCGGGTGATGCCTGTCAGGATTCCGATGAAGACGGTATCCTGGATACTGTCGATAATTGCCAGTTTTTTGAGAATCCCGATCAAATTGATATTAATGCAGATGGTATCGGCGATTTCTGTGACCGCGATTTTGATTCCCTCGCTGCTCAAGAAGACAATTGCCCCTTTACCAGTAACGCCGATCAGGCCGATAGTAATGGTGATGGTGTTGGTGACGTATGCGATGTCGATAACGATGGTGTACCGGATCGAAGAGATAACTGCCCAACCGTCTCAAACCCTGACCAAACAGATACAGATGAAAATGATATCGGCGATGCCTGTGATACCGGTTTTATTGCTCCGTCGGTGGCCTTTTTTAATCCTATTAATATATCGGAAACACCCGGACTAACCTTACGTCCGGCTATTACCTTTGACAATAAAGGCTACTACCATGTGGTGTGGGACGATAACACTGGCAGTATTAGTGGTACCGAGATTTATTACTCTGCGGTCAAAATTGAAGGGTTTGAAAAACAGGAAATCCAGCAGATTTCTAACAGCCAGACCGATCTTATCGGGCTAGGCCAGCGTGCTGATATTGCCGCAGCCCCGGATGGCAGTCTCCATGTGGTATGGCAGGAAGCCAAAGAGGTGTTTTCCGATATTTACTATTTAATTCTGGAGTACGATGAGGAGCTCGATGAGTTTGGGATCAGTGAATCCCGCAATGGCGGTGCAACAGGTATTAATCCCGAAACTAACCTGTCCAATAGTGAGAAACCCAGCAATGAACCTTCTATCGCCATTGATGAAGAGGGTACGATATTTATTGTTTGGTCATCGGCTACCGAGTTAAATATTATCCGATCGGTAGACAATGGTGTAACCTTTAGTGACCCGGTTCAACTGGCAGTCAATACCATTGTTGAACCCGCCATTAGTATTAGCCGGGTTGGCAAAATCGAGATTACCTGGTCGACCTTCAATGATGTATTTTATAGCTCATCCAGTGATAATGGCGAGACGTTCTCGACCCCTCGCTCGATCTATTCGTCAGACAATACGGTACAGCGACCGGATATACAAAGTGACGGCGATACGATTTATCTCATTTGGGATGAGGAAAAAACCATCAACCCGGTGAGCGGCAAACTGCTGGATGCCGAGCTGTGGATGGTAAAATCACAGGATGGCGGCGCGACATTCTCTTCACCAAAAAATATGTCTAACAATGAGGGCATTTCCATCTATGCATCGATGGCTTTAGGCCCAACCGGTGATTTGCTACTGGCCTGGTCTGATACAACCACCGGAAACTATGAAACGGTGTATTCGGTATCAAAAGACAATGGCGTCACATTTAGTGATCCTTTGGTTATTTCTGCCAGTGATTATGGTTCTTTGGTGGTCGATACCGCGGTGGATAACAATAATAATTACATTGTAGGCTGGGATGACAACCGCTACGACTCGTTTGAAATTGCCTTAGCTTATGGCACAGAAGGGTTACCACTGGTGGTTGATAGCACAGAGTTGCCTGAGTTTTACGACAAATATCTGGACAATTATATTAAGGTAGGGGCTGTATTTTCGGAGTCGCTTAAATCTGATATTGATATTTTGAACGAGAATGGCGGCGGTATATTCCGCTCCAGCCTTCTCGGGGCCAGCCACAATTTTGAATGGGATGGCACCAATCAGGCCGGAGAATATGTGGATGATGGCAGATACCAGTATCGTATTACAGCCTTTACATCGGACAGACAACCGATTGTAAGAAGCGGCGAGATACGAGTATATGTAGAAGGATCTGAAGAGCGCTTACCTGCCATAGACTATTTTGAGCCAGCCAGGGAAGCCTTCTCGCCAAATGGCGATGGTCGAACGGATGTGGGTATTGCAGACGTTGAGTTTAACCAACGGCTCACCTGGGAACTCTCGCTCTCTGACAGTGACAATAACCTGATCCTGACCGAAGGGGACTATTCTCGTTCCGGTACCGTAGTTTGGGATGGCATTGAGTATATTGACAGTGAAGGAAATCCTGTTCACTACCCGGATGGGCTCTACACCTTTAACTTATTTGCCGAGAGTGAGGACGGCGAAACTATCTCCGATTCGGTAGATGTGTTGATTGATACCGTGCCGGTAGAAGTGCAAAACCTTGAAATAACCGATGTGAATCTTACTGCCGGCACCCCGGGAAGTATTGCTTTTTCTATAACAGAGAGCGCAGTAGTAACAATTTATATTTATGACCAAGAGGGTTTTACTACGGTTAATGAGCTGGTCAGAACCCAGCTCGGCGGTGGTTACGATGGCGTCGAAGGGGCACAGGATGTGTATTACGAGTGGGATGGTACAACAGCCAATGGTACACAATTGCCTGCAGGTACATACACATTACGAATTTGGTGCCGGGATTTCGGTGCTAACCCGGCCAGCGAGTATCCCTTTATCCGTGATATTCAGATTTTGGAGTAGTACTATTTGGTAGTACTACACCAAACTGCTGATTGCTTGTTCAATTGGATGGTAGCGTTCTCGTTGTTAGTGATAAAGGCATGTATCAGTTAAAATAAATAAGTGTTGGAATTCATCTCACAATAAAGATAAGAACTAACAATACTCTGGGCGCTGTTGTGCTCTCCTTCGTACAAGCCAATAAAAAAGCACCTTTCGGTTAATGCCAGTCAGTTAAGCTGACTGGCATTTTTCTTTTTATGGGGATAGCGGCTCGGTTTTGGTTTTATGCATCGAGGGTAAGCTCTATCTTCTCTTCGAGGTGGTAGCTGATAAAAGCCTAGCTGTTCAATAAGTGAGTTGTAGAATACGGGAAGCTTCCCCGGACTGGTTATTTGTAGTGTCATCAGGAATGCGACCACCGCACTGGAACAACCACTGAAGCTCAGCTGATTAGGCAATATTCCTTTTCTGCTTGCTGCCTCCGTCATTGCTGAACGAATGAGATTATAAGCGAGTAATAGCCCCCATATTTCCTGTTCAACCATGTCAGGTAGCTTGCTTCTGAAGGTATATTCGCTGTTCAGCAGGGTTTGTTTTATTTCTCTGAACCCCAGCTCGATTTCCCATCGATAGGTATACAGCTCAACGATTTCACTTCCGGGGAAGCGCATAGCATCGACCATAGATGTGAGGACTTCGCAGGTTTTTCCTTTTATCTGTTTCGTTATTAACCGCGCTTCTATGAACTCTGGCAGCTCATCAAAGCGCTTTCGAGCATGCGCCGTTGTCGCCAGTCTGACTAATTTATCGCTACGCCCCAGCGTACGAATCACTTCATACTGAAGACCCTTTTTAACAGGGATGAGCCAATGGCGTTCTTGACCCTGATTGTGCCAGCGATTTAGCAACCCCAGCGAGTAGTAACCCTTATCAAACAAGGTAAGCGAGTGGTTAGGCGTCTCATCGATGAGCTGCTCTGCCAGCACCATCTCATTCGACTTGTACTTATCAAACACGGCATTAATGAGCTGATGACTAGTCAGCTCCATATGACAAACCATCCGTATCTGGGGGAAGCTTGTATCACCATGCTGTGTGCTAGCTGAACCATATTTTTCACGGTTCTCTGGCGTATCCGTCGTACGCCACACCACGCCATCGACCGCTAGCAGATTAAGTCCGTTCCACCGTTCGAATTGCTGCGACTGATACCATTGTGCAGCCATTTTCATGAATACCGATTTAACAGCATCAACCCCCAGTCTCTGGCGGGCCTGCACAATCGCACTCGGGGCAATAAGTGGATTCTTACCTGGCAATGCAATATCCATTTTGGTCGCGATATTCCACACAGATTCCTGCCGGAATAAACTCATACCTATCACTGTCCACATCACCGCTTTAAGAGGAAGTCTGCGCTTTCTGACCGTTGCAACACCAGCCTCAACAAAAGCTTCATCGATAATCGCAGGGTCGAGAAATGAAGAGAGTTGTTCAAACGTGCTGAACTGAGTGCTGGCATTAAACGCTGTATTGAGGGCTTGTTGCAGTTGCATAAAAAAATCCGATGACCTTACGATCATCGGATTTTGATCCTCTTACGCCGAATGTCAATCTCTTAACTGATCGGCATTAACCTTTCGGTGCTTTTTTATTGGGCGATTGAATTACTTACCCTTTAAAATATCGCTTTTCTACCTGCCCGCACAGTATATGGCCAAGCAGGATATGGCATTCCTGTATACGCGCTGTGTCGGGTGATGGAATGCACAGGCAGTTGCAGAGTGCCTTTAATTTACCACCGGTCTGACCGGTTAACACGTAAGTAGTGACGTTCATTTGTTTAGCCACTTCTACTGCGGCAATAACGTTAGGGCTGTTCCCGCTGGTGGAGATGCCTACAAACACGTCTTTTTCGCTGGCAATGCTTTGTAATTCGCGTGAAAAAACAAATTCATAACCGTAGTCGTTGCCAATAGCACTAATCGCTGAGTTATTGGTACCCAGCGCCAGCGACGGCAGTGGCGCCCGATCAAACAAGAAACGGGAGGTAAACTCTGCGGATAAATGTTGAGCATCAGCAAAGCTGCCGCCATTGCCGCAAAAAATGATTTTGCCGCCCTGTTGAAGTGAAGAAAGGCATGCATCGATGAGGTCGCTAAGTTGAGATAGCAGATGTTCATCCTTTAAAGTGGCTTCCTTAACGGCAATGGATGCTTTTATTTCATCCTGAATATCCGGGCTCATATGTTACTCCTGTCGTGTAGGGCTGCTGCGGCTTGTAGTGCGCAAGATATCGTTATCAATGAGAGATATTTATCGTGCCATAGACCCCTGGGAAAAACACTTCTTTTTAGGTCACATTGCGGACCTGTGGGCAAAAATAGTAAAAATGTTGTGGGTAGAAAAAGTGAAGTCATCATTTTTCATTAGATCCTATTGTTTTATCTTACTTTTTAGACTTCCAGCGTTTTCGTGGCGGCGTTTTTAAATTTTCTTTCACTCAATTGGTTATTTTTTTATATACCTGATTGTGTGAAGTAATATGGTTGGGAAATGCCTTTTTCCTTGTCGCTTAGCCAGATCGACAGGATAAAAACTAAAGCCGTTTTGTGTCATAGAGTTAGCAGATATGCCATGGTGTAAAATAGTACAAGGTGGTGGTCGTTAGCGAATGCTCTCAATGCGTGAAAATCGCTTCAGGTCGCATTTTATATACCCTCGTATGGTGTTGGTGATTTTTATTTATACCGAAAAAGACTTTAATGCATCCCGTTCTTAGCAACCGTGTTTTAGTTTTTTTTGAGGTAAATAGAAATGACTGGTTTTATTAAAAGTGTTATTGCAACAGCTGTAATCTCTGCAACATTCTCTGCAGGTGCTGCCAGCCTGAATGATAATAACTTCACCCGTAAAGGTATGGAAACCAATAACCTCGATGGATCGACCCAAGTTAACTTTTCTCGCTCTGGAAGCACGGCTGCGATTTCTCCAGCGCGTGGATTCTGGCGTCCAATTTTCAGACGACCTACACCTGAGCCAACACCAGAACCAACACCGGAGCCGACGCCTGAGCCGACGCCTGAGCCGACGCCTGAGCCGACGCCTGAGCCGACGCCTGAGCCAACACCAGAGCCGACGCCTGAGCCAGAGACTAAGAGTGCACCTCAGGGGTTGTTTCACAGCGCTGGTATCATTAGTTCCACTGATCAGCGTGCCACCATTGTTCGTGATGATATCAACGGCGAAGAGCATGTAACAGGTAGTCTGGTGCGAGTTAGCTGGAAGGCTATTAATCCATCTGAAGGTGTTTTCGACTTTACGCCTCTGGAAAATGAGCTGGCTGCAGCAGCAGAGTTGGATGCCAGTATTAGTCTGGCCATACTCGACAGCAAAGAAATGCCTCAATATGTTATGGATCAGTGTGAAACCTTTGATTACACCTTCCGCGGTGAGGCTGCAACTACCTGTTTGCCATGGGATAGTTACTATCAGCAATTTAAAGCAGAGCTTGTAAGTCGTTTGGGCGCACAGTTTGACTCGCATCCGAATCTGCGTGGGGTTTATATGAGCTACGCCGCTATGTCCAACGGTATCGAGATGCACTGGCGTGTGGATGAAAACGAATTTACGGCGGCTGGATATACCCCGGATCGTCTGGAGCAATCCTACAACGATGTCATGGATATGTATGCTGAAGCATTTGCCACTACGCCAATTCTGATGGAAATCCACACCGTATTTGACGAGTCCCACCTGGCCGAAAACGCCTTCAACCATTGTTATGATACGCTGGGAAGTCGTTGTGGTGTGGCAATCTGGTGGTGTGCATCACGTATGGCAACCGACCCTCGCCAGGCTGAGTATCCGGTTTATCATGTGGCGCAACAGGCCACTGAACTGTCGTTCGCGGTATGTCAGACCATTGGTAATTTCAGTACTCAACCAGACCGCTTCGACTCAGGTCAAGGCTGGACACCTGAAGAAGCCTTACGTAACGAAATGGATTTCTTTATCGGCGAAGGCTTTAAAAACTTCGAGATTTGGTCTGCAGACTTAAAAGATGAGAGTCTGATGACCATTCTGGAAACTGAATATGCCCCGCTGTTAAAGTAAGCATTTCAAAGTGATGATACAGGCCCCATAAGGGGCCTGTTGCGTATCTGCTCGGCGCAAGTGTCAGTTCCTGGTTGAGAATGCGAAGGATTACCAGCATACTTTAGCTTGTAAGCAAAATGCCCGAAGGCAGTATCCGGGCTGCTCTGTTAACGACTACGCTATGCAAACTAACGAGGTGCTCTCTTTTGTTGCGACTATCCGGCTTATTGACCTGTTTGGTATTCTTTATTACGGCTTGCGGAGGGGGGAACTCCACAACCTCTTCGCCAACGCCGACTCCGCTGCCACCGGTGAGTAACCCACCGCCAGCCGGTGATTCTAAGGCCCCTCCACAGGGGATCTTCAACAGCGCAGGCAGCTTAAATACGACTAATAGCGGGTCGTTTGTATCTGAGCATATCAATGGCTTACCCCATGTTTCCGGCACCCTCATAAGATTAAGCTGGTCAGAAATAAATCCGGCCCCAGCAGAATACGACTTTTCGGTGATAGAGCGAGAATTGCAGGAAGCCGAGGCCCTCGGCGACAAAGTCAGTCTGGCGGTCGTCGACAGCAAGGAAATGCCTCAATGGTTACTGGATGAGTGCACCACATTTAATTTTTCGTTCAGGGGGGATCCGGAAGTCACTTGTTTACCCTGGGACTCAACGTATCAGCACTACAAGCAAGCACTTATTAGTGAACTGGGCGATCAGTTTGACGGGCATGAATATCTGGCTGGTATTTACATTACCTATGCGGCGATGACTAACGGCGTGGAGATGCACTGGCGTGTGGACGAGCAAAGTTTTACTGATGCAGGCTATACGTTTTCAAAGCTCAGTGACGCATACAACGCTGTAGCAGACATGTATATGAACTACTTTCCTACCACTCCGGTCATTATGGAAGTGCATACCGTATTTAATAGTCCGGCCCTGGCGCAAACCGCTTACGACTATTGTTTTGATACTATTGGTGAGCGGTGTGGTGTAGCGATTTGGTGGTGCGCATCCCGCATGACAACGGATCCAAGAGAAATGGAATATGCGGTATTTCCCGTAGCTCAGCAGGCCGCGAATAACTCTTTTGCCATTTGTCAGACCATTGCCAGCTTCACCGACGAACCTGAAAGGTTTGCCGAAGGTATTTCGTCCGAACAAGCATTTAGAAACGAGATGGAGTTTTTTGTAGCGGCCGGATTTAAAAACTTTGAACTGTGGACCAGCGATATTCAGAATGACACCCTTATGGATATTCTCAACGCTGAATATCTGGCAGATATAGAAAATTAAACTGGTTATGACCAGCCTTTATAACGGAAACAATATGGTGATAATGCGCAAAGCGTTTTTTCTCGACAGGGATGGGGTAATTAATATTGATCACGGCTATGTCTGTGAGCCTGAGAGTTTTGAGTTTGTCTCCGGTGTGTTTGAGGCCTGTAAACGTATAGTGGATGAAGGTTACGCCATCATTGTTGTTACTAATCAGGCTGGGATTGGCCGAGGGTATTACACCGAAGAGCAGTTTGCAGCACTCACCACATGGATGTGCGAGCAATTTGCACTGCACGATGTCACCATCACCGATGTACGGTTTTGCCCGCATCATGCAACCCACGGGCAGGGCGAATATCTAAAAGACTGTGATTTTCGTAAGCCAAATCCGGGGATGATCAACGCTGCTGCCACCGAACATCAGATTGACCTGGCAAGCTCAGTGATGATTGGTGACAAAATGTCAGATATACAGGCGGGGCAAAGTGCCGGAATAAAGCACTTGTACCTGGTGGATTCAGAGTATGAAAGCGATGGCGTGGCCTCGGGCTACCAACGCTGTACCAGCCTGTTTGATGCAGTAACGCAGTACTTTAAAGATCAGTAGGTCTTATCAAGGTCGGCACGAAAGTTAAAGTAGGAGTCATCCACCAGTGACTGGTACACGCCTTTAATATTGTCGGTCAGCCATTCGTTATACATTTTCAGATCGCTGAACTGCTCAAGTGTAATGCTTTGCTGTAATTCCGTTAACGTTTTTCCGGCCAGCATACCGTCTCTTACGGCACTATAAAGCGCTTCCAGATAGGCCAGATAATGTTCAAGATCCGCACGGGTACCAATATCGGCATGGCCGCCTACAAATATCTCAAAGTCGAAGCGACTAAGTACCGCCTTGGTGGAGCTGATCATGCCCTGTATGTCGTAACCGGGCAGATCTTTATACGGTAAGCGACCTACCACTATCCAGTCTACGACATGCAATACTCCGGCGGGTTGAATAAGGTAGCTTACAGAGCCCTTGCCGTTATTCTCGCCATGATAAGCCTGCTGCACCTGAGTTGAGCCGGCGGTAACATTTAGTTCGTCGTTAAAGGTAATATCGGGTTGCCGGGTTGGCAGCCGGGTAAAGGCAATATCCCAGGCAGCCTGTTGGTGAGCGACCACCACCGTTTCAGTACCGGCCAATTGTTCGCCACCACTAACATGATCGGTATGATTGTGGCTGTACAGCATATAACTTACTGGCAGTAGTTTCTTTTCGGAAAGGTATTGCCTTAGGTAAGTTGCCGCATCAGGGCTGATGGGATCGGTAATAATAGTACCCTGTTCAGTTGTGACAAAAACCGAATGATAGTTACCTGCGGTAAAGCGATACACATTGCCCTTCACCTGCTCAATAGCATATTCAGCGGTGTGTGCAGAAAAAGAAAACAAACTAATCAAAGAAAAAAGGAACACCATTACCTTCATGAAAACGCCCTGGCAAAAACAAAGTAGCAATGGTTTTACTACGCAGGGCATGCCGCTAAAGCTCAGATTTTTGGCGACAACAAAAAAGGGCACCGCTAAGGTGCCCTTTCAATGAAGTTGTGCTGACTTACACGCGTTCAAATACGGTAGCAATACCCTGGCCTAAACCAATACACATGGTCGCCAGGCCGATAGACTTGTCGTTGGCTTCCATCAGGTTAATTAAAGTGGTGCTGATACGCGAACCGGAGCAACCCAGAGGGTGACCAAGTGCAATGGCACCGCCGTTTAAGTTAACGCATTCGTCATACTTATCCAGCCAGCCAAGTTGCTTGATACAGCTAAGCGCCTGAGCCGCAAAGGCTTCGTTAAACTCAGCAATCTCAATATCATCCATGGTTAAGCCCGCACGCTTGAGGGCTTTCTGGGTAGCAGGCACCGGGCCATAACCCATGATCGCCGCGTCACAGCCAGCCACACCCATTGAGCGGATCTTAGCGCGTGGTGTCAGGCCCAGTTCTTTGGCACGATCGGCCGACATTAACAGCATTGCCGAAGCACCGTCTGAAATTGCCGAAGCAGAACCCGCGGTAACGGTACCGTTTACCGGATCAAATACCGGACGCAGTGCAGCCATGGTTTCTGGCGTACTTTCCGGGCGGATAACTTCGTCAAAGTCGACCATCTTTAATACGCCGTCGGCATCATGGCCTTCGGTGGCAACAATCTCACTGGCCCAGCGGCCTTCCAGATGGGCCTGATGCGCTTTCTGGTGTGAGCGGGCTGCGAAGGCATCCTGCATCTCACGGGTAATGCCGTTCTGACGGCCCAGCAGTTCTGCTGTCATGCCCATGTTACCAGACGCTTTGGCGGTATATTTTGCCAGACCCGGGTGGAAGTCGAGGTTAAAGGTCATTGGCACGTGGCCCATGTGCTCCACACCACCAATCATGTACACGTCGCCCAGACCGGTCATGATACCTTTAGTGGCATCATGCAGCGCCTGCATGGATGATCCACACAAACGGTTAACCGTTACCGCAGATGTACTGCGTGGGATCTCGGTTAACAGTTGGGCATTACGGGCAACGTTAAAGCCCTGCTCTTTGGTTTGCTGAACACAGCCCCAGATAATGTCTTCAATTTCTGCCGGATCCACATTAGGGTTTCTGGCAATCAGGGCACTCATTAAGTGCGCCGATAAACTTTCGGCACGAACGTTTCTGAATACGCCACCTTTGGAGCGACCCATGGGTGTGCGAATACAGTCAATAACTACTACATCTTTCATGATTATGTCTCCTAAGGTGATTAAGCGAAGTAAGATTTACCTTCAGCGGCCATTTGACGAACGCCGTCTGTAATTTGGTAAATCGGACCTAAATGGGCGTATTTGTCGGCAAGTTCGACAAAGTTCGCTAATCCCATAGTTTCGATGTAACGGAAAATACCACCACGGAACGGCGGGAAGCCAAGTCCGTAAATCAGGGCCATATCGGCTTCGGCAGCACTTGCCACAATGCCTTCCTCAAGACAACGAATCGCTTCGTTGGCCATCGGGATCATCAGGCGGGCAATGATTTCTTCACTGCTAAACTCACTGGCTGCTGCCTGGTGAGGTTTAATCAGCTCATAAGCTTCAGGTGCCGCATCTTTCTTCGGCTTACCACGCTTATCTTTACTGAAGTTATAGAAGCCTTTGGCATTCTTCTGGCCTAAACGCTCTGCTTTGAATAACAGCGTTACCGGATCGTTTTCGACTTTTGCCATACGCTCAGGAATACCGTCTGCCATAACTGAGGCTGCATGGTCTGCCGTATCCATTCCTACTACGTCGAGCAGGTAAGCCGGGCCCATTGGCCAGCCAAATTGTTTTTCCATCACTTTATCGACGGCAACAAAATCGGCGCCATCGAGTACCAGTTTCGAGAAACCGGCAAAGTAAGGAAATAATACGCGGTTCACCAAAAAGCCCGGGCAGTCATTTACTACAATCGGCGTTTTGCCCATTTGCAGCGTGGTAGCTACTACGGCAGCAATGGTGTCGTCTGAGGTTTTCTCGCCGCGGATGATTTCGACCAGTGGCATGCGGTGCACCGGGTTAAAGAAGTGCATACCGCAGAAACGCTCTGGTTTTTCCAGGCTTTCTGCCAGCTGGTTAATCGAAATGGTGGAGGTGTTTGAACACAGGATGGTGTCGTCATCCACGTTCTGCTCGGTTTCTTTCAGAACAATGCTTTTAACCTTCGGATTTTCAACTACCGCTTCAATGACCAGATCAACGTCCTTAATGGCGCTGTATTCCAGCGATGGCGTAATAGCATTGAGGGTTTTAGCCATTTTTTCTGGCGTAACTTTACCCAGCTGCATGCCTTTGTTAAGGATCTTAGAGGCTTCAGACAGGCCAAGGTCCAGAGCAGGCTGGTTAATGTCTTTCATTACTACTGGCAAGCCTTTCACGGCGCTCTGGTAAGCAATGCCGCCACCCATAATACCGGCACCCAGTACCGCATTCATTTTGACTGCTTTCGTGGCTGACTTGGCTAACTTCTTACCTTTGCCTTTCACTA
Organism: uncultured Alteromonadaceae bacterium; assembly: GCA_950073835.1. Lineage (GTDB taxonomy): Bacteria > Pseudomonadota > Gammaproteobacteria > Enterobacterales > Alteromonadaceae > Alteromonas. The sequence goes on along the minus strand of CATMRP010000021.1, from coordinate 10,445 downwards.
GTTGGTCGGCCATGAAAATACCAATCTGGGCTTTCGCCGCATCGGTTTTTGCGAGCTTCACGAAGCCTTGGTTTTCCAGTGCCAGTGCACCATCACGATCCAGTGATGAGGCATTCTTAACAGTTTCTACCATCATGTGCGGAGCAGGGTAGTGCTTACCTGCTTTGGCAGCAACAAAAGCCTGGGCGGTAGAGAAACTCATCATCGCTTCATTGCTGTTTAATTTAAGCGGCGCTTTCTTGCTGGCCCGGCGCGCCTGCCAGTCGATTTTGCCGGCGGCGGCATCCGCCACCATGCTAAGAGCAGCTTCAGTCAGCTTTTCAGGTGCAACAACGGCATCAACGGCGCCTTCATTAAGTGCCTGCTGACCTTTTCTGTCTTTACCTGTGGTCATCCACTCAAGCGCGTTATCCGAACCGATGAGGCGTGGCAGACGTACGGTACCACCAAAGCCTGGCATCAGGCCTAATTTTACTTCCGGCAGGCCGATAGAAGCAGTGGTATCTACAACGCGGAGGTCACAGGCCAGTGCCATTTCACAACCACCGCCCAGTGCAAAGCCATTCACGGCAGCCACTGTGGGGACCGGCAGATCTTCGAAACGGTCAAACACTTTTGATGTTTTGGAAACCCAGGCCAGCACTTCTTCTTCTGGCTGAGCAAACATATCGGTAAATTCAGTGATGTCGGCACCAACGATAAAAGCCGGCTTGGCGCTGCGAACTACCACACCTTTTACATCGCTGTTAGCAGCGATGGCCTGGGTAGCTTCGTCCAGGTCACTGATTGTCTGGCGGTCGAATTTATTTACCGAGCCCTTGGCATCAAATACCAGCTCAGCAAAACCGTTATCCAACAGTGATACCGTTAGATTTTGGCCTTCGTAGATCATTGTTGTCTCCTTTCAGCGTTACGCGTGAAATTAATAAAATTGTAGGGAGGCGCGTTTTCTTTAATACCCTGATTCTTTCCAATGCAGAGAAAAATATCAACAAAAATTCAAACAGGTGTTTCAATTATGTTGAGTCAATGGTGTCTAAGGTAACGTTTTCAAGCCCTTTAACGCATATTTAATTTATTTATAGTTGTGTATAGCCATTCCTGTCGCTGCCATTTTTTGCCCATTTTGCTAAATTAGATAGGCGGGCAGGCGATGCAGACATTGCTGTTAATGATGTTAGCACCGTTGTTTACTTTTTGCTCTGAAACTCGCAGAAAAGCGAGTCATCGAATATCGCTGTCATCCCGGGCGCAGAGTCTCTACACTACAAGACTCTATTGTTGCCCGGGCAAAAAAGGAGATATTGTGCAGGCATTGCGGTTTGTACTGCTGATAATGTTAGTTAATTGGATTGCTTCGCCGTACGCCGTGGCCGAAGACGGCAAACTGCGTGAACAGCAACGCGAACAATTTTTAAGCCTGGAGAAACAACTCAACACTCTGCCGGTATCAAAATTACCGGCTATCCATAAAGACATTGAGGATCTGGCGAATTACCCGCTGGTACCCTATTTAAAACTGCGACTTGCTGAGCGTACCCTGGAGAGCCTTTCTGACACCACCGTCAAAGAGTTTCTCGCCCGCTATGCAGGTACGCCTCTGGCAACTCAACTGCGCAAGCGCTGGCTTGATTTACTCAGCGACCAGCAACGAAAAGCGGCTTTTATTGAAGCCTATCAACCGGGGCTTGGCACTAAATATACCTGCCGTTATCTGGATTATCAGCTACAGCAGTCCGACAATCCCGACTACTGGTTTGAGCAGGTCGATACGCTGTGGTTGTCCGGTCAATCGCGTCCGGATGAGTGCGACCCGGTGTTTAAACAATGGCAAAAGGCTGGCCATATGACCACAGACAGGGTGCTGGGCCGCATCGAAAAAGTGGTCAGGGGGGGCAACCGGAATCTGCTGGGCTATCTTAAGCGCAGGTTACCTGCCTCGCATCATTATCTGGTCGATTTATGGCAGCAGACCCGTCGTTCATCGTCTACGGTACTGAAATACAACTTGTTTCCACGAAAGTACCCGGAGCAGGAAAAAGCCGTGCTTTATTATGGCCTGATCCGGCTAGCCTGGCAGACGCCAACCAAAGCGATAAAAGCCTTTCAGCACTGGCAGGGGAAGATCGCATTCAGTGAAGCACAAATCAGACAAATTTATCGCGCCATTGCCATTAGCCTCGTGATTGAAGGTGATGAAAGCGCCAGTGAGTGGCTGGCTAAAGCGAATGTGCCTGATGCCGAAGAAGATGTCAGACACTGGCACCTGGCCTATATGCTGCGGCAAAACGACTGGCAGCAGGCTTTGGACGTTATTCAGACCGCACCGGCAGATGAACAGCGCCAGGACGCCTTTCGATACTGGCGAGCGCGGGGACTTTCAGAGCTTAGTGCCGGGCAGGTACCGCAACAACTTTATGGTGAGTTGGCCAAAGAACGCCATTATTACGGATTTCTGGCCAGTGCCCGTTTACAACAGCCGCCGGAGCTGGCCGATAAGCCCCTTGAAATGAGCGATTACACTCTGGCCAGAATGAGCACGGTGCCGGCGGTGCAACGCGCCTACGAGTTATTTAAGCTGGGCCGCTATGTGGAAGCCCGGCGAGAATGGTATTACCTGAACCGGCGCCTGACCAACGAAGAAAAGCAAGCAGTAACGCTACTTGCCAGTGACTGGGGATGGCACGATCAGGCGATTATTGGCTTTGCCCAAACCGGTTACTTCAATGATGTGCGCCGCCGTTTTCCCATGGCGTTTGCCGAGGAGTTTCAGCAGCAAGCGTCCCAGCACGAGGTTGACCCGGCGCTGGCTATGGCGATTGCCCGGCGGGAGAGCTCGTTTATGGTTGATGCCGTGTCACCGGCTGGTGCCCGGGGCCTGATGCAACTGATGCCGGGCACCGTGAATTACATCAGTAAGCAGCGGGTGGGTTATAGCACTCTGCTTCAGCCTGAGCAAAACCTGGAATTTGGAATTCAGTATCTGAAATACCTTAACGACAAGCTCAACCACAATCCGGTGCTGGTGTCGGCATCCTATAATGCTGGCTGGCAACGGGTAATGGAGTGGTTGCCAACCAGCGGGGAGCAGTCGCTGGATGTGTGGATTGAAAACATCCCTTACCGGGAAACCCGCCATTATGTCAAAGCGGTGATGGCTTACCGCTATATCTACCAGGTACAACTTGGCCAGCCGTCACATCTGTTTGATACTTTGAGTCGCATGAAACTCTCGGCAGACAGCCTGACTTTACCTTAGGCGCGTGGTAGTGTTATGCGCCATAATATAAGCATAAAAGATAACGACAGAGGCACTATGACAGAGCATCACGACCTGTATGCAGCGCATATTGAAACCCTTCAGCAACGTACCCGCGAAGCCGTGGAACGGGAAGGTCTGGAAGGGTTGGTTATTCACTCGGGTCAAAGCAAGCGATTGTTTTTAGACGACAACCATTATCCTTTTAAGGTTAATCCACAATTTAAGGCCTGGTTACCGGTTATCGATAATCCAAACTGCTGGCTGGTAGTTAACGGGGTTGATAAACCTAAGCTGATTTTTTACCGGCCCACCGACTTCTGGCACAAGGTACCGCCCGAGCCTAACGAATACTGGACGGACTGTTTCGACGTGGTCATGCTTAAGCAGGCGGATATGGTGGAAAAGCATCTGCCATACGATAAACGCAATTTTGCCTATGTGGGTGAGTATATCGAGGTGGCCAGTGCGTTAGGCTTTCACAATGTGAATCCCGACCGGGCACTGCATTATTTACATTACCAGCGCGCTTATAAAACCGACTATGAGCTGGCCTGCATGCGCGAAGCTAACCGTATTGCGGTGGCTGGTCACCGGGCGGCGGCGCAGGCTTTCTTTGCTGGCGAAAGCGAGTTTAATATTAACCTCGCTTACAATGCCGCTACCCAGCAGGGCGACAATGATGTGCCCTATACCGGCATTATTGCGCTCAATGAGCATTGTTCGATTCTCCACTATATGCACTACGACACCGCCAAACCCGACCAGCATCGTTCCTTTCTGATAGATGCCGGGGCTAATTACAATGGCTACGCCGCAGACATAACCCGCACTTATACGGTGGGGGATAATCCGTTTAATGGGCTTATCAGCGAACTCGATAAACTCACCCTGTCACTGGCCGGACGGTTAAAACCTGGTGTGGATTATGCCGATATTCATCTGGCGGCCCACGAAGGCATTGCCGATGTGCTGGTGCAGGCAGGACTGGTTAATATGAGTGCTGAAGACTGCCTGGCGCAGGGGATTACCCGTACTTTCTTCCCCCACGGGATAGGCCACTTCCTGGGGTTACAGGTTCATGATGTGGGTGGACTGGTCATGGACGATCGCGGCACACCCAAGCCTGCGCCTGACGATCACCCGTTTTTACGCTGTACCCGTACGGTGGAAGCCCGTCAGGTCTTTACTATCGAACCGGGCCTGTATTTCATTGAGTCTCTGCTGGCCGATCTGAAAAGCAGCGAGTCTTCCAAATACATCAACTGGGATGTGGTCGATACTTATCGCCCCTACGGTGGAATTCGTATCGAAGATAACATTATCGTGCATCGCGACAGCAATGAAAATATGACCAGAGCAGCGGAGCGTCTGGCCGGGTAAGCTATGTAGTACTTTCAGGGAGGAAGATTTGTGACAGATCCGTCAGTAATCTATGTCGTTGTCATTGCGCTGGTTGCGGGCCTGGCTATGCCCGCGGGCGCGCTGCTCGCCAGAGTTGAAGGCATTTTTCCGGCCTGGCTCGACGAAGAGTTGCGCCACAGCATTCTTGCCATGGGGGCGGGTGCTTTACTTTCGGCGGTGGCCCTGGTTTTGGTGCCAGACGGCATGCAAGACCTCGGTACTACGGCTTCATGTATCAGTTTCTTGCTTGGCGCATTTGCGTTTATGGGACTGGATATCTGGCTGGCACGAAACGATCTGCCAGCCAGTCAGCTGGCTTCTATGTTGTCGGATTTTGTTCCAGAATCCATTGCCCTTGGCACTACTGCCGCTTTGGGCGGAGGCAGCATTTTGCTTGGCTTGCTGGTTGCTGTACAAAACTTTCCCGAGGGATTTAATGCCTATCGTGAATTAAAAGCGGCAGGGCATTTCAGTTCACGCAAGATCCTGATGATGTTTTTACTGATGGCATTGCTCGGTCCGGTAATGGCTTTAACCGGTTATTTTCTGTTGGCACAATATAATCTGGTGGTTTCGGCCATCATGTTATTCGCAGCAGGGGGAATTCTGTATTCAGTACTACAGGACATCGCACCTCAGGTACGCATGGAAAACAGCTGGGCGCCACCGCTGGGCGGGATCCTGGGTTTTATGATAGGAATGCTGGGCTTTAGTCTTTAGCTATTGCGGTCAACAGCAATATGCGCCAGCGCAATGAGCGCCTGTTTGTATTTGCTGGGAGGCAAAACGTTAAGCGCAGTAATTGCCATATCAGCCTCTTCAAAGGCTTTCTGGCGGGTGTATTTGAGCGCACCGGTGTCGTTCATCACGGTTACAATACGCTGTAAATGCGGTAATCCATTGGCTTTTTCGATGGCCTCGCGGATAAGTGCTGCATCCTCATCACCGGCATGCCACATGGCGTAAAGTAAAGGCAGCGTGGGTTTACCTTCGGCCAGATCGTCACCGGCGTTCTTGCCCATGGCTTCGCTGTCTGATTCATAGTCGAGAATATCATCGGCCAGTTGGAAAGCGGTACCTAAGTGACGGCCATAGGCCTGCATAGCCTGTTCAATCTCATCCGACTGGCCGGTAATTACCGCGGCTAACTGGGTGGCCGCTTCAAACAGACGCGCGGTTTTACCATAGATAACCTCAAAGTAACTGGCTTCGGTCGTATCAGGATCATTACAGTTCATCAACTGCTGTACTTCGCCCTGTGCGATTCGGTTAGTGGATTCGGAAAGAATTGCCATGACCCGCATACTTTGCAGTTCGACCATCATTTGAAAACTGCGGGTATACAGGAAATCGCCAACCAGTACACTGGCCTGGTTACCAAACAGCGCATTAGCTGTTTCGCGGCCGCGGCGCATGGTTGATTCATCCACTACGTCGTCATGTAAAAGCGTGGCGGTATGAATAAATTCAATGATTGCCGCCAGTGTGTGGTGCTGGCTGGATTCGATTTGGAGTGCTCTGGCTGCTAACACGGTTAATAACGGACGCAGGCGCTTGCCGCCACTGTTTACTATATAAAAGCCGAGTTGATTGATCAGGGCAACATCCGAATCAACCTGCTGCTGGATCAGTTGATTAACTGCCTGCATGTCGGATTCGGCCAATGCTTTTATTTGATCAATATTCATAGCGTCTCGTAGTGTCCGGTACGTGTAAGCTGACTGGCAGCAGATTGTACATAAATATTACCGTCTATCCAGTGAATTAGATTAATTTCGCCATAATTAACAGCCCTACCGGGACAAACAGCATGGGATCCGGGGATCGGCGTGTGGCGATCCCAGCGACTATGAGACAAACACAATCTACAGTATAGCAACAGATGCAAATCGCATGAGCTTGAAATTGTTGATAAATATCAATAAAAACAGGCGTTTTTGTTAGCCGGTAAACCTGTTAAAATGGTCCCTCTGGCCGGGGATTGATAACTTCGCTCGAAAAATAAACTTTTTTCGCATTATGGGGTTGTGATCGAAAATTGATTCACGTACAATTCGCGCCCTGTTTTAGAATTGAAAGCGCAATAAATTTAGGCGCAGAGCGGAGAAAGTTATGTACGCGGTTTTCCAAAGTGGTGGTAAACAACACCGTGTGGCCGAAGGTCAAACCGTTCGTCTCGAGAAGATCGAAGTCGCTCCAGGCGACAGTGTAGAGTTTGATAACGTATTAATGGTTAGCAATGGTGACGACGTTAAAATCGGCACACCATATGTTGCCGGTGGTAAAGTGACTGCTGAAGTGGTTACACACGGTCGTGGCGATAAAGTAAAAATCGTTAAGTTCCGTCGTCGTAAGCACTCGCGTAAGCAAGCGGGTCACCGTCAGTGGTTCACTGAAGTGAAAATCACTGGTATTAACGCATAATAGGAGCATAGACACATGGCACACAAAAAAGCTGGTGGTAGTACCAAAAACGGTCGCGACTCAGAAAGTAAACGCTTAGGTGTTAAGCGTTTTGGTGGTGAGTCTGTGCTGGCCGGTAACATCATTGTTAGACAGCGCGGCACTCGTTTCCACGCTGGCAACAACATGGGTATCGGTAAAGACCACACCCTGTTCGCATTAGCTGACGGTAAAGTTAAGTTCGAAGTTAAAGGACCTAACAACCGTAAGTTTGTGAGCATTGTTGCTGAATAAAGCGCAATCGTTTACTGATTTAAAAAACCCCGCGCTTGCGGGGTTTTTTATTGCAGGTAACATAGCAGTTTATAATTATTGGAGTGAAGAAACGGCCCTGGTGGCTATCCACTTCGATAAAGTGAGTTACACTTAAAAGTTTAGGGTTCGGTCCGGGGTAAACATGAAATTTGTAGATGAAGCTGAAATTCGAGTTGAAGCAGGTGATGGCGGCAACGGTACCATTGGATTTCGTCGCGAAAAATATGTCCCTAAAGGCGGTCCGGACGGCGGTGATGGTGGCGATGGCGGTAGTGTGTACTTACAAGCCGACGAGAACCTGAACACTCTTATTGATTACCGTTTTGAGCGTTTCCATCGCGCGGAGCGCGGCCAGAATGGTATGGGGGGTAACTGTACGGGGAAGGCTGGTGAAGATCTTACCGTGATGGTGCCCATCGGTACCCGCGCCACCGACGCCGATACCCAGGAAGTACTGGGCGATTTAACCCGTCATGGTCAGCGTCTAAAAGTAGCCCAGGGCGGTTTCCACGGTCTTGGTAATGCTCGCTTTAAAAGCAGTACTAACCGCGCACCCCGGCAGAAAACCAACGGCACCCCGGGTGAAATTCGTAACCTTAAGCTGGAGCTAATGCTGTTGGCTGATGTTGGCCTGTTAGGCTTACCGAATGCCGGTAAGTCCACCTTTATTCGTTCGGTCTCTGCGGCCAAGCCAAAGGTAGCAGATTACCCCTTTACTACCCTGGTACCCAACTTAGGCGTAGTCAGACAGGATGCACAACGCAGCTTCGTTATTGCGGATATTCCGGGGTTAATCGAAGGCGCATCCGAGGGGGCGGGGTTAGGTATTCGCTTCCTTAAACATCTGGAACGTTGCCGGGTACTGTTGCATCTGGTTGACCTGATGCCAGCCGATCAGTCTGATCCGGCTGAAAATGCCATAACGATCATTAATGAACTCGAGAAGTACAGCCCCAAGCTGGCGGGCAAGCCGCGCTGGCTGGTATTTAATAAAATCGATTTGTTACTCGAGGAAGAAGCCGAAGAGTTGTGCCAGCAAATCGTCGACAAGCTTGAATGGGACGGACCGGTATTCTATATCTCTGCGTTCCAGCGCATCGGCCTTGAGCCGCTGTGTCTCGAGATTATGAACTTTATTGAGAACCTGCCTGACGAGCTCGAGGAAGAGCAGGATAAACGTGACGTTGAGTTTAAGTGGGATACTTATAACCCGGAGCCTGAAGCAGATGACGATGACGATGATGATGACTGGGACGATGATGACGACGACTACGACGTTGAAGTGATCTACCGTAAGTAATCCAGCTCTGGCAGTAAGGTGGCAGTAAACATGAAAATAGCAATGATAGCGGCCATGGCGAACAACCGGGTGATTGGCAAAGATAACCAGATGCCCTGGCATATGCCGGCGGATTTGGCTCATTTTAAACGCACTACGCTTGGCAAGCCTGTAATCATGGGGCGCAAGACTTACGAGTCGATTGGCAGAGCCTTACCTGGCCGCCTGAACATTGTCATCACTACCGATAGCCACTATCAACTGGCAGATGCGGTGGTGGTTAATACTATCGAAGATGCTCTCAATCAGGCGCAGGAGCAAGCGCCGGACGAGGTGATGATTATTGGTGGCGGTAAAATTTACAGCAGCCTGCTTACCAAAGCCGACCGCCTGTATCTTACACTGATAGATTTAGATACCGACGGTGATACTCTTTTTCCTGACTATCAAGCCAGCGGTGACTGGTTGCTCGTTGAGGATCAGGCATGCGAGCCTGACGAGAAAAACCCGCACCCTTATCGCTTTGTCACTCTGGACAGACAATAAAAACAAAAACGCCCCTATCTGAGGGGCGTTTGTTTATCTGATTAGCTCAGGCGACTAAAGACGCTTTCTAAATCCAGGCCCTGACTGCTAAGCATGTCTTTCAGACGACGCAAGCCTTCTACCTGAATCTGACGTACCCTTTCCCGGGTCAGGCCAATCTCTGCGCCCACATCTTCCAGCGTAGATGGTTCGTAACCCATCAGGCCAAACCGTCTTGCCAGCACTTCTCGTTGCTTGGCATTGAGCTCCTGCAACCACGACACAATATTTTGTTTAATATTGCTATCCTGCAGTTCGTCTTCCGGACTGGCTTCGTTATCATCGGCCAGAATATCGAGCAGTGCTTTATCGTTTTCGCCACCGATGGGAGTATCAACGGAGCTGATGCGTTCGTTCAGACGCAGCATCTTGCTGACTTCATCAATAGGTTTATCGAGATGCAGAGCAATGTCTTCTGCCGTTGGTTCATGATCCAGCTCCTGAGCCAGTTCACGCGCCGCACGCAGATAAACGTTTAATTCTTTGACCACATGAATTGGTAATCGAATAGTCCGGGTCTGGTTCATAATGGCTCGTTCAATAGTCTGACGAATCCACCATGTCGCGTAAGTAGAAAACCTGAATCCGCGTTCCGGATCAAATTTTTCCACCGCCCGAATTAATCCAAGATTGCCTTCCTCAATGAGATCCAGCAACGCCAGGCCTCTATTGTTATAACGTCGGGCAATTTTCACTACCAACCTGAGGTTGCTAACGATCATTCGTTTACGGGATGCTTCGCAGCCTTTCAGTGATCTGCGCGCAAAATGCACTTCTTCTTCTGCGGTGAGCAGGGGAGAATAGCCTATTTCGCTCAGGTACAACTGAGTTGCATCCAGTGTTTTAGAGACTTCTTCCTGGTTTAACCAGGTTTCGGTCTTGGTTTTTTCATTTTCTTCGTCTAACAACTCGTCGTCTTTGATATTTTCATTAACTTCGATGTTGTCTACTTCGTCTTGGGGTGTTGCGTCGATGACAGCGATATTTTGTTGACCCACAACTGTATCTCCTGCGTTGTTTTACCTTACGACGTTCTCCTGATTTCTTAATTATTATTATGGCTATGTTCGGATTAACTGTTGTTGAATCGAAAAGAGCCTGTTTTCGTTAAGGTTTTCTGGATTATCCATAAACCTGAACCAACCTAGGTAGTGTTCCAAGTATTTTGTGGCTACTCCGTGAAACCGTTTTATCCACGCT